>NZ_CP065140.1:0-350816 GCF_015693305.1 Sphingobium sp. Cam5-1
ATGAAGCCGTCAAGTCCAAGCCCCACTTTGCCCTGGCGGGGCATAGTCTGGACCATCATCATGGCGGCCGCGGCTTATGTCATCTTCTTCCTGCACAGACGCCGGATCATGACGGAAGAACAGTTGATGCTGTCCATTTTCGTCCTTGTCCCGATATCGACCTTTCTGTTGACGGGGCATGGCCAGGATCGATCGGGGTAATCAAAACAACGCAAGTGCCTCGGCGGAAACAGGCCTCATCGACCGCATCATGGGAGTGAAGCGACCCTGCACAAATTCGCCGCAAAACTATTGCAGGCAACCATCAATATTTTGATCTATGGAACGCCAAGGAAGATCATTAGTCAGCCCGGCATGAAGGGGGCAGGTGCACGGTCATTTTCGAACGTGACAATCCCTCATGTCACGGTTGCCAGAGATGACGGTTACGCTCGCAGAGCCGAATAGACGCCTGCAACTTCCCTCGTTTAAACTCGATCCACAGAAGCTGCTTTTTTCCCTGAGCAGCCTGCTCGCGGCAGCCATCACGCTGGCGATCGCGTTTTCGGCAAGCCTGCCTCGGCCCTGGTGGGCCCTTCTCACGGTCTATGTGACCGCGCAGCCCATGGCGGGCGCATTTCGTCCGAAGGTCTTTTATCGCTTGGGTGGGATCGCAACAGGCGCACTGGCGACCATCCTGCTTGTTCCCAATCTGCAGAATTCTCCCGAATTGCTGGTCTTGTGCCTCGCCGCCTGGACGGGCTTTTGCATTTATCTTGCTGTTCTGGATCGAACACCTCGAGCCTTTCTGTTCCAGATGGCAGCCTTCAGTTCGGCTGTGATCAGCTTTCCCTATCTGGACGATCCCGCCAATATCTTTGAGACAACCATCGCGCGCGTCGAGGAAATGACGGTCGCGATCCTTTGCGTGACTACCGTCCACGCCCTGTTCCAGCCGTGGAGCGCAACGCCGGTCATCCGGGCAAGGGCGCAGTCCTTTCTGGGGCACGCGCGCCGGTGGGCGGCCGAAGCGCTTTCAAGCCAGCACACCAGGCTCGAATATGAGCATCGCCGAATGCTGGCGGCGGACGTCACCGAACTTGGCATGATCGCGATACACCTGCCGTTCGACCAGCGGTGGGCTCCCGCGACCCGGCGCCGGGTGACAGCGCTTCAGCAACAATTGGCCAATATCCTGCCACTGGCATCGGCATCGGCGAACCGTCTCGATCTGTTGCGGGCAGATCAGGCGCTTGGTCCTGATCTGGCGCGGCTGCTCGATGATATATCCGCCTGGCTGACGGACAAGGAGAGCAGGCCGGGCGAGGCCGCATCGCTGATCCGGGAATGCCAGCGCATGGCTACAGATGCGGAATCAGAACGAAGCTGGACCTCCCTGCTGACCGCGAGTGCTTGCGCGCGGATGGCCGAATTTCTCACAGCCATGGCTGCGAGCAGAAGACTTGCTAACAGGATCGGCAAGCCGGGACGGGGCGGCGACAAGGCTTTGGCCCAGACGTCTTTTGCTCTTGCACGCGACCATGGCGTGGCAGCTCTGGCGGGTCTTGCAACCGCGACCGCAATCATGATCTACTGCGCGGTCTGGATCCTGCTTGCCTGGCCGAATGGGTCTGCAACTGCAGCCTTTGCCGCACTCATCACATGTTCATTCGCGGCTCAGGACGATCCGGCACCAGTCATCGGCCGCTATCTGCTGGCAACGCTCAAGACTTTCCCGCTGGCGGCCCTCTACCTGTTTGTCATCTTGCCGCGGGTGGATGGCTATGAAATGCTGATCATCACGCTGGCGCCTGCCCTGCTGTGGATGGGATATGTGCAGGCGGATCCCAAGCGGTCGCCGCAGGCGCTGCCGATGTTTTCCTGCTTCATTGTCGCCATGGGCTTCCTTGCGCGTTTCCAGGCGGACTTCGCCCTGTTCATCAACACCGGACTGGCGCAGCTTGGCGGCATCGTGACGACACTCGCGGTCACGAAGATGTTCCGTTCGGCCAATGTGCTCTGGACGGCACGCCGCATCTTGCGCGCCAATTGGGCCGACATGGCGCAGCTGGCGGACATTCGCAGGCCATTCACGCCACAACGCTGGACGGCGATGGCGGTCGATCGGCTGGGGCAGGTTGCAGCCCGGATGGCGATCGTCGCGCCGGGCGATGATCTGCATGCTGCCGACGGCCTTGCCGACCTGCGCATCGGGCGCAACATCATCCCCCTGCGCAGGGCGCTGTCCCATGTGCCCCACGATGCCCGGCACAGTCTCGGGGCCGTGCTGGCGGGCCTGACGCGCTTCTATTCCGTGCGCTGGCGAGGAGGCAGGGCAGACGCGCCACCCCCGACACTCCTGTCAGCGATCGACCGCGCCTTGCATGCCTTATTAGGTCTGCCGATGGACGAATTTCGACGGTCGGCGCTTCGCGCACTCGTCGGCATGCGGTGCAATCTGTTCCCGGGCGCCATGCCGCCGGCCATCGCAGCAACGGCATGATCGAGGAAATCCATCTGCTCGGCGTGTATATGCCCGCCGCATTGCTTTGGGGCGTGCTGGCGATCGTACTGGTCTATCTGCTCCGCGCACCGTTGCAGCGATTTCCCCTCTATCGCCTGCTCTGGCATCCCAGTCTGCTGGAGCTGGCCCTGTTCATTCTGTTCTGGTGGGGGTTGTCCGCCCTTGCCGATGCCTTCCTCTATCGATGGTTCGCTTCCTGATATGCTGCATCGCCAAAATCTTTTGCGCTCGATTGTGACGCTGCTCGTCATCCTCGTCATCCTCGGCGGGATCTACGCCCTCTGGTTGCGCTATCAGGTTGAACCTGTCACGCGGGATGGCAAGGTCCGCGCGGACATGGTTCCGGTAGCTGCCGACGTGGGTGGCCTCGTGACGGAAGTGCGCGTCAGCGATAATCAGCTCGTCAAAAAGGGTGATATCCTCCTCGTGATCGATCGCCCGCGCTATCAGCTGGCGCTTGAGCAGGCGAGCGCGAATGTGGCCAGCCAGCAGGCCGCGCTGGCGCAGGCGATCCGGGAAGACCGGCGCAACCATGCGATGACCGAAGTAATCGCAACCGAAACCGTTGAGCAGGGACGGGCGAGGGTAGACCAGCTGCGCGCCAGTGTCGGTCAGGCGATCGCCGCCCGCAATCTGGCCCGTTTCAACCTCGATCGCACCTTTGTTCGCGCGCCGGTTGAAGGCACGGTTGCGAACATGTCCTTGCAACCGGGCGTCTATCTTGCGGCAGGCAAGCCGGCGCTGGCACTTGTTTACGACAAGTCGATGCGGGTGGAGGGATATTTTGAAGAAACCAAGCTGCCTGCCATTCGCGTTGGCGATCCCGCCAGCATTTATCTGATGGGCGTTGCGGACGAAATCCAGGGACATGTGCAGAGCATCGCTGGCGGCGTCGAGGACCGCGAACGGGCGGGTACGGACGGACAACTCGCCAATGTGAACCCTTCCTTCACGTGGGTTCGACTGGCGCAACGCATTCCGGTGCGGATCACCATCGACAAAATTCCCCCGCAGGTACGGATGATCCCCGGTCAGACTGCAACCGTCGTCGTCCATCCCCGCAAGGACGGACGCAGCGCACACCGGAGTCTGCCATGGTAAGGGGTGCGCACTATCTTGGTCTCGTCGTCATGCTGGGCGGTTGTGCAAGTGTTGGGCCCGATTACCATGTGCCCGGCGCTGCGATGATCAACGCCCCTGGCGCGGCCCAACCTTTCCTTTCAGGCACACTTGCGACGAAGGCGGAACCTCTCCCTGACCATTGGTGGAAACTTTATGACAATCCAGCGCTCGACGCGCTGATCGAAAAGGCGCTGGAAACGAACACGGACCTGCGCGTGGCCGAAGCCAATCTGCAGCGCGCTCTTGCCCTGCTGGACGCGCGCGCCTCGACCCGGGAAATTCAGGGCAGTCTCAACGCGGAGACAAGCTATGCCCAAAGATCGGGCGAGGCAGAACTGCAGCACGTTCAGCCCCCCGTTCGCCAGATCTACAACGCGGGTGTCAGCGTCAGCTATGACCTTGATCTATTTGGACGCCTCAAGCGCGGGATTGAGGCTGCCAGTGCTGATATGGAAGCCGCTGTTGCGGCGCGGGATCTGGCGCGGGTCAATGTGGCAGCGGAGACCGCTCGCGCTTATGCCGACGTTTGCAACGGTGGCTATCAGATTGACATGCTGATGCGGTCAATCGCACTTCAGGAGAAAGGCATGCAGATCACCAGGGTGCTGATCAGTAATGGTCGTGCCGCGCCTTATGAGTTGGATCGCCGACGCGCGGCGCTCGCAGGCAGCAGGGCGCGCCTGCCCCGGCTCGCAGCCGGTCGGCGCAACGCCGTCTTTCGCATAGCGGCGCTGCAGGGAAGAGTGCCAAGCCAAGCGGACATGGAACTCCTCGATTGCCGTCGACCGCTGGAACTGGCGCAGGTGATGCCGGTTGGTGATGGACAGGCACTGCTAAAGCGCCGGCCTGACATCCGCATGGCGGAACGGCGCCTCGCGGCATCGACTGCGCGCATCGGCGTCGAGACGGCGGCGCTATATCCCGATATCCGCCTGGGTGCCTCGGCCGGATCGACTGGCGCCGTAGCCGATATTCTGTCGCCACTCACCAATCGTTTCGGATTTGGCCCTCTCATCGGCTGGACGCTCAACCGCCACGCAGCGCGTGCACGGATCGCCGCCGCCCAGGCGCAAGGCAGCGCCGATCTCGCCGCATTCGACGGCGCGGTGGTCAAGGCTCTGCGCGAAGTCGAGGCAGCGCTCAACAGCTATGATGCGGGCTTGCAACAGCAACAGGAACTGGATGAGGCGCGCGAGGAGGCCGAACGCGTGGCACGACGCATCACGCAACTGCGCCGCGGAGGCAAGATAGCCGAACTACCCGCAGTCGAGGCGGAACGTGATCTTGTGATTGCAGAGCAAGCTGCCGCCGAGGGCAGGGCAGCCGTGAATAACGACCAGATCACCCTTTTCCTGGCTCTAGGCGGAGGCTGGAAAGCGTCAACCATCGGGGAATGAAGTCATCGTTCTGTCTCAGAGACCTTCTCATCTTTCGTCGACATCCCGCGTGACGGTAATATTGTCCGCCTTTCCATCCTCCAGATGCAACGCCACCGTCCAGATAGCATCGGCGGGATAATAGTCGTTGATGGTGATCCTTTGAGCGTTGCTACATCTGGCCGATCGAGGGTCGCCTGCCACTCCGGAACATCGTGCCCCGGCTTTTTCGAGCATCTCGAGAGCACCCCAAAAAGACGTTCCGATGGGCACGGCCTGCAGCAGGGACGCTTTGGCGTGCTGCATATCGCCGTACCATTGATAGTCGCTTTCCAACCCCTCGAAAGTGAAGGATCGCGTCGCGGAGGCTTCCGCATGCGCCGCCGGTACTGCGGACAACATCAGGATGGCGGAAATGAATTTGCATGATCTCATCGTCGGGACGTCTGCTCGCGGTGAATGTCTCATTGTTCTAACGGAATAGGCTTGATTAGCGTAATGCATAATCTTGCGATCGGGGATGAGCAAATCTGTCGGGTGATCGGCGGCAGCGAGGGCGGCCGTTCCTTGTTTCGCCGTTGGCCATGTCCCCTTCATCCGCGTTTCATGCCATGAAGACAAGGATCCGCGCAATTTCATCCGATTGTGCGGGACAATCATGACAGTCGATGCAGCCCGCTTTCCTCATGCAGCCGTGCCTTAAGAGCGGCGATGCAGATGGCGATGGCTTGTATCCCATGGATCCCGACCCACGCTCCGCTTTCTCCATGGACATGTATTTCACGGCCATGTGTTTCGATCCAGCATCCGGGGGGCACAAGCGTCGCAGCTGCGGATTGCAAGGCCGAATATCGAAGGGCGCGAGCATGGGTTCCATCAATCTGGCGCCACACGCCCGGACCAACTCTCGGGAGGTCGCCCAAGCCTGGGAAAACCGCTAACGAAATCCGGGCATCCAGCCCCCGATTGGGAACGGTGGCGCCTACACAGGCCGCGATGGCCGCCTTGAGTTCCAAATTGTCCGCGATCATGTCCGCCCAGGGCATGTAAAATGATCGCCGGCCATCATCTCTGCTCGGTAATGAAGGGATTGATGACGGGTGGGCAGACCCTTCGCAGACGGCCATCGCCGATGGCATACACCCATCCATGAAGAGTCAGTTCTCCTGATTGTTCCCAGGCGCGTCGCACGAACGGGTTGGCAGCCAGGGCCTCGACCTGCATCCTGACATTGAGTTCGCAGAGCTCATTTGGACTGACCGGAATGGTTTCAGCTTTGCGCGACTGGCTTTGATGCAGATCTCGTATCGGAGCCAGCCAGTGGCCGATCGCGTCCTCAGTCTCTGTCGCCATCGCCGCCTGGATGCCGCCACATCCATAGTGACCCACCACGATGACATGATGAACTTCGAGGATTTCGATGGCAAATTGCAGCGCCGCAGCCAGGCTGGGATCGTCCCTTTGGGCGAGATTGGCTACATTGCGATGCACGAACATTTCACCTGGATCCAGGTCGACTATTTCGGTTGCCGGCACGCGGCTATCGGAGCAGCCGATCCAGAAGTATCGCGGACGCTGCTGGTCCACGAGACGGGTGGAGAAGGTGGGATCACCATGAGTCTTGGCTTCCGCCCAGGCCCGATTGCTCTCAAACAGAGATTGCAGGGCCCCGTCCCCCGGAACTGGCCTTGCGTCTCCATCCTCTTGGAGCATAGCATCCTGCCTATTGATGGAGATCGACAATCCGCAGATAGGGCTTGAGCGTTTTGTATCCTTGCGGGAACTGCCGGTTAGCCTCCTCTTGGGAAAGCTTTGGCGAAATCACGACGGGTTCGCCCGGGAGCCAGTTCACCGGGGTCGCAATGCTCCGGGTATCTGTGAGCTGGAGGCTATCGATCGCGCGCAGAATTTCTGGGAAATTCCGACCCGTGCTCGGTGGATAGGTGAGGATCAGCCGAACCTTTTTGGAGGGGTCGATCACGAATACGGAGCGGACCGTCACGGCTGGATCGCTTTCCGGATGGATCATGTCATACAGCCTCGAGACGCGAGCGTCAGGGTCGGCAATCATCGGGAAGTCCAGTGCGACGCCCTGGGTGTCGTGAATGTCTTCTTCCCACTTGCGATGGGCTTCGACCGGATCAACGGAGAGGCCGATGGGCTTGACGTTGCGTTTGTCCCATTCCGGACGAAGCCTGGCGACCTCGCCGAGCTCTGTCGTACAGACCGGCGTGAAGTTCTTGGGATGGCTAAATAGTACGGCCCAATGCGATCCCAGCCAGTCATGGAACCGGATGCGGCCGTGCGTGCTGTCCTGCTCGAAGTCGGGGGCGATCTGCCCGAGATGGATCGTCATGAATCCTCCTTTTTCCGCCCCCAATGTGCGCCAGCAAATGCGATCAAACAAATGAATGTTATTTCTTGTTGAATACAATCATTTTACGGACACAAGGGCGATGGTGGCCATCGGGTCGTGACCGTCATGGCCGCCGACAAGAAGAGGTGGGCGGAGAGCAGCGCACGCCGAACCCCAGTCGTCCAGGAGCAAAAATGGGCTTGGGCTATGGCTTCCGCTCATGCCTGCTCCCCGTTGCCCGCTTCCGGTTTCGAGCGGCCCGGATCGGCTCCGAACGTCAAGGGCCATACGTTGTACAATTCTGGTGGAGGAGCGACCTCCTCACAATCTCCATAGGGGCAGCGCGGTCTTTGCTTCCCGATATCAGAGGCCGCAAATGCACCTATGGCCGCCGCCACGATGAAGCAGATCATGGATGGCAGGAGCCCATCGTCAATGAAGTTCCGATGATGGAGATAATATACGCCTGCAACGAGGCCAATGGTCAGTAACGTCAGTGCGAAGGCCAGCCAGCGACCCATTCTGCCTGGGGGAGCCGGCTCATGCCAGAAGGGTCCGGGGTGTTTCATGGTCTGGTGCTGACCTTGGCCGGCGCGATGGGGGACGTGGCTGCGGCCACGGCGATCTCTCCTTGTCGCCATACCTTCTCCCTGCTAGGCACATATCAAGCAAATGATTATTATTGCGCATTAACCGCAAGGATCGGCATAGATGGACATCGGCATCGCCCGCACTTTTCTCGAGGTGGTGAAGACCGGTAGCTTCGTAGGCGCGGCGAACAATCTGCATCTTACGCAGACCGCCGTGAGCGCCCGCATTCGCGTTCTGGAAGAGCAGCTCGATCGGCCTGTATTCATCCGAAACAAGGCAGGCGCAAAGCTGACCCAGGCAGGTGAACAGTTCCTTCGTTTCGCCACGACCCTCGTTCAAGTGTGGGCGCGCGCACAACGGGCAGTCGCACTCCCGCCGGGTCGTGAAACAGTGGTCACGGTGGGGGCCGAGCTTAGCTTGTGGAGCCCGTTGCTGCGACACTGGCTGTTATGGATGCGGCGCGAATGCGCCGAAATCGCCGTGAGCACGCATATAGAGGCGTCCGAGCGCCTGATGGAGCAAGTTCAGGACGGAACACTCGATGTCGCCGTGCTTTACGCGGCACCCAGCCGGCCCGGAATCATCGCCGAACTTCTTTTCGAAGAGAAATTGGTGCTTGTGCGAACCACGCCGACCAACGCGCGGCTTGAACCCGAGGACCATGTCCAGATCGACTGGGGTGAAGAATTTGCGGCGAGCTATCAGGCGGCCTTTCCTGATCAGCCCAACGCGGTCGTGTCGATCAGCTATGGCCCTCTGGCGTTGGATTATATCCTCGCAACGGGTGGCAGCGGTTATTTCCGGAAAGGTTTCATTCGCCCCTATCTTGAGGAAGGGCGCCTCGCGGTTGTGCCAGGTAGTCCTGAATTTTCCTATTCGGCCTATATGGTTCATTCCACCAAGGCGGATCCCGGCGTGATGGACCGTGTCCGGGCCGGACTCCATGCCGCAGCAGCGATCGCGATATGATGAACGAGCCTTCCTCCCCGGTGTGTTACGGCGCCGGCGCCGATGACCAATATATGGGCTTTGCTTCACGCGACGAAATTGTCGCCGCTCTCAACGAACTGCTTGAAGCGGAGCGGGCTGGCGCTCGCATTGCCCTGGCCAGCGGACGTGGATCGGAGAACGTGCGTTTCTCAGAATTGATGCGGATCATACGGGCGGATGAGGCATATTGGTGCGCCATGCTGTCGCGGCAGATTCGAGGGCTGGGCGCTGTTCCTTCCCGTCGCACGGGAGCATTTTATGGTCGCGCGATGGACATCGTGGACCCCCATGAGCGCACGCTGTTCCTTAATCGGGGCCAGTCCTGGGTTGTACGCAAGCTTCAGGCTCTGATGCCGCGGGTCAGGGATGAAGTTCTGCACATGGATTTGCAGAGAATGGCTGAAAGGCATGGGACGAATATCAAGCTGGCAGAAGCGTTTCTCCAAGACGCCGGCTGATCGATTCCAGTCATGCCGTGACCCGCCCATCGGCGTGACTGCCCGCTCAGTCGGACAAAAACTGGGCGCCGAAATAACCACAATAATATCTCTTCAATCACCTAATTATATTCATTTGATTCAGGCAATACGGTAGACAATAGGACCTCGAAAAAGATTGAATGGCGCGGGGGAAATCAGCGTGTTGAAATGGCTCTTGGACAAATCGCCGATCCATAAGGCGAGAGCAGCAACATGTCCGAGCGGCGCCATCGACGGGATGTGGGCGGCGCTCGATCTTGCCGAGCGTCGAATGATCTTCGCGCCTGTGAAACTGGAAAACACCATCATATCCGCGCTGGTGGACAGTGGCACCTCCCGGACCATCATCAATAGCGGCCTGGCCAGAGAATTGGGATTGGTGCCGCTGGGAGAGACGTCTGTCACGTCCTTTACACGTCGTGTCGCCGGTGTGAGTTATCGGGCAGCAACAATGGAATTGGCTGGCACGATCTTGAAGGATTTCGTGTTCGATAGCTACGAGACGGCAGACATAGAGGCGTTGGCACGCCGCCAACTGCCCCTGATAGTGGGACGCGATGTCCTGAAGAAGATCGATGTGGAGATCGATTTTATCGGGGATCGCATTCGCTGGATGTCCCCCGGACCACGGCGGAATGTCAGGCCCGGCCTCAGATTGCCGCTATGCGGCGAACGTGCGGCCTTTCCGTCGATCGATCTGGCCATTGAAGGCATGACACAGGAAAGATGCCTGCTTGACCTGGGCAGCGATACGCCGGTCACGATGTCCGCCGCGTTTGCCAAAGAGCGCGGCTTGTTTGAAGGACGCCGCCAGTCGACCGCGGTATCAATTGGCCTTGAAGGCGTTCTGACAAATATCGCGTTTACACTCCGCAACGTGAGCATCGGTGACTTTGCTTGGCATGATGTGCCGGTGCAAGCTGTGGAGAACTGGAAGCTTGCGCAACCCATATCCGTCGGGTGGCCATTGTTCCAAGCCTTTCACATCGTTCTGAGCCTGGGCGCCAGGACGATGGACATGACGGCAAACAGGCAAGTCCTCGCTTCGCCAATTCCGAGAGACAGGCTGGGAATTTCCGGCCGACGGGAAGAACAGAGACTTGTCATCTCCCATGTCGCCCCGGGCAGTCCTGCCTGGCATGCCGGATTGCGCGGCAACGATGTCCTGGTAAACGTCGATGGCCGCGCGATCAGCCGTTGTTACCCCGCGCCTGGAGATCGCGTCGGCTTTCGGGCGCCAGGCAGCGTCGTCAGGCTGGGCCTCGCCGATGGCCGCACCCTCGAGATCATGCTGATAGACTATTATTGAAAACCTCAGGTCAATCGAGGGCCGAGAGCCACTATCCGCCGATATAGCACAATATATTTCATGTGAACGAGAAATAACATTCGTTTGTGTTATGTTATCGTTCCGCGCAAAAAGCCTGGGCGTGAAGCGGCTTCGTAACAAGCCCAATGCGACAGCGATATCCGTGAGGATGGATTTGCCGTCGGGAAGGAGCTGGGCGCCGAGGAACGAGGACGATGTCTGTATCGGAACCGCCAGGGCACTCCCTTTCCCTGGAACAGAGGCGACAAGTGGAGGCACTGGCCCAGTCGCTCACACCGATGCAGGCGGTCTGGCTTGGCGGCTATTTCACCGGGTTAGACGTCGGCTTGCGGCAACCCCTGACGCAGCCGGCGTCTACCAAAACAGCCGATCTGCGCTCTTTGACCATAATATATGGAACGGAGACAGGAAATGCCGCCGAGCTCGCAAGGACGCTCAAGGCCGCAGTGAATGCCAGGAGCATGGACTGCATCGCGGTCGACATGGCCGATTACAAGACACGGCAGCTGGCGCAAGAGCAGGACCTGCTCATTATCGTCAGCACCTATGGGGAGGGGGATCCTCCTCAGCCGGCGACCGGCTTTTTTGAATTCCTCGAGGGCCGCAAGGCGCCGCGGCTCGAGGGAATCCGGTTCGCAGTCCTTGCCTTGGGCGACCCAACCTATGAATATTTCTGCCAGGCTGGGAAGAGGCTGGACCGGCGGCTGGAGGAACTTGGAGCGGCGCGGCTTGCGCCGCGCGTCGAGTGTGACGTGGACTATGAGGAACGGGCAGAACAGTGGATCGCGTCGGCGTCTCCTGCGCGACAACAGGCAGAGCCAGCGCGAGGGCAAGCGTCCCCAGCGCCCATTTTGCATTCACCCGGCGATGCTATCATCATTCGGATGAGCGGCTATCCCAACGGCTGCTCGCGTCCCTATCTCGCCGAGATCGGTCTTACCGGCAGGGCGCCGGGCAAGTACAATCTGTATCTGGGCGGCGGCTTTCACGGCGAACGCCTCAACCGCATGGTCCGCGAAAATGTCGGGGAGCCGATCATTCTGCAAGTGCTCCGGGATGCAATCGGGCGTTTCGCCCGCGAACGTGAAGCTGGTGAGCATTTCGGCGATTTTGCCGTTCGCGCCGGCATCGTCCGGGCGGTTAGCGAAGGGCGCATGTTCAATGAATGAGGAGGATATGGCGGCCATGCATCCTGAAACGATCGCGGCAGCTTTCGGTGTTGCGACCGATACGGCCTATGGCGCGGTCACGCCACCGCTTTATCTCTCGAGCACATATGAATTTGAGGCGTTCGGGAAGCCGCGACTATATGATTATGGACGCGCGGCCAATCCGACACGAGATCTCCTTGCGGATGCGATCGCCGCGCTCGAAGGCGGGGCAGGGACTGTCATCACTTCGAGTGGAATGTCTGCTCTTGATCTTCTTGTCGGCGGTCTGCGCCGCGACGAACTCGTGCTGGCCCCACATGATTGCTATGGCGGTACGATGCGCCTGCTCAAGGCACGCGCGAAACTTGGTCATTGTTCGGTCCGCTTTGTCGATCAGACGGATGATGCAAGCCTCTTGAGCGCTTTGAGCGACGCCCCCGCCCTGGTGCTGATCGAAACCCCCAGCAACCCGCTCATGCGTGTGGTGGATATCGCGGCGCTCGCGTCACAGGCAAAAAAGGCGGGCGCAGCGGTTGCTGTCGACAACACGTTTCTTACCCCGGCAATCCAGCGCCCCCTCAGCCTGGGCGCGGATTATGTCATCCACTCCACCACGAAATATCTCAATGGACATTCCGACGTGATCGGCGGCGCGATTGTCTCAGCGCGGGCAGACGAGGCGGATCGATTGCTTTCCTGGGCTAATGTCATCGGTACGGCGGGCTCCCCGTTTGATTCCTGGGCGACGCTCCGGGGATTGCGGACGCTATTTGCCCGCATGGCGTTCCAGCAGAGCAACGCTATGGCGATAGCGCGCCATCTGGAGACCCATCCGGCCGTCTCTCGCGTCCATTATCCGGGACTTGTGAGACATCCCGATCACTCCATTGCATTGCGGCAGCAGCGAGGGTTCGGCGCCATGCTGAGCTTCGAGCTGGCTGGAGGGGTCGAGGCAGTTCGCCAATTCATGACGAACGTCAAATTCTTCACGGTCGCTGAATCGCTGGGGGGCGTGGAGAGTTTGGTCTCCCATCCAGCCACCATGACCCACGCGGACATGGGCGAGGAGACGCGGGCTCTGGCAGGCATCAACGACAGCTTGCTACGGCTATCGGTCGGCCTTGAGGCGGAAGGAGATCTGATAGCGGGTCTTGAGGTGGGTCTTGCGGCATGCCGGGGCTAGTCGATCAGGGCATCGCTGAAGCGAGAGGAGAATGGAATTGCCTGGCTATGTGATTGCGGTCGATGTCTTCGGCCTTGTTCTTGTTTTCGTCGGCTTCAACATGGCGTTCCGTCAACCGTTTGTCCGCCGTTTGCTCGGCCGTGCGTCCGAGCCGCCTCGGTCACGCGTCCCAACCGGTCAGGAGGAAGATCCGCTGACCTATATTTTGAGGATCGCCGGAGTCATGATCATGGTCTTCGGCATTGCTATCGGAGGAATGCTGACGCTATTCAATCTGGATTAGATCACCTCGGCTGTGGCCGGGTGATTGGCATCATCCCGATATTATCTCGTCCAAAAGAATGGGAAGGATTCGATGATAGCGACAGCAAATCATGGGTGCGCTGCTCATTTGCCCGGCCGCCTCCCCGTTCATAGCCCGACGGCCTGGCCCTGGACGATCGATGGCCGCGAACCTTGTAGATTTTCTCTCCCATATCGAAGCGATGCTCAACGGCGCAACGATACTCGGATAGTGAAGAGGTTCCCGGCGTCCTGCTTTGGAGGTGTCAGTCAAGACCGAGATGATTTCGACGTCCTTCTCGAGGGGAGAGCCCAGACATCGCGTTCTGCGGCCGACCCGCGGCTGGTCTGGATACGCTCATGAGCGGCACGATCGATATCAAACGGATTTACGAAACCGCCAGCAGCAGTGATGGAAAACGTGTCCTGGTCGATCGCCTCTGGCCAAGAGGTGTCTCGCTTCACTCTGCGGCACTCGATCTATGGCTGAAGGAAATCGCCCCCAGCGCGGACTTGCGCAAATGGTTCAATCATGATGCCACGCGTTTTGCGGCCTTCCGCGACAGGTATCGCCTGGAACTTGATGCGAACCCGGACATATTGGCCCAAATCTACAAATTGGCCGATCAAGGGGACGTGACATTGCTCTATGCCGCGCATGACCGACGTGTGAATCACGCGGTGGTCCTGGCCGAATATCTGAAGGAGCACGGATGCAGGCTCCGGCATGCGAGCAATGTCGCGTGATTATACATCCACGGAGCGGAACGAAAACGAGTGCCCGGTCGCAGCCGCGCCCTAAATAAGATCTGCCGAGATCCCGGCCGTCGTTCGGCAGTCGGTTGCACGGCAAAATGGATGCCGATCCGTGGGGGCAGGCTGCTTCGGATCGGCATCCGCCAGCGGGGCGGCCGCTGGATCGACTTATGTGAATGGGGCAATGACAGGGGTGATCAGTTACTCCGGTGTCCGGCGAATTGTTTTGCCGCCTCTTGATCATCCCGCCTTGGCTCCGTTGCGGAATTAATGTGATAACCATCTGCAAGAACAGCATATTTTGGACCAGCAAAGAGCGTATCCGGCGTGTGCCACGCCTTGCTGACGGTCATCTGCTTGCCGCCGAGCATCACCTTTTCACCAGGCTGAGGCAGCTGGGAGAAATAAAGTGCTCCATGCAATTTTGCGCTCGGAATATCCTGGCCCAGATAAATGGAAACAAGCATCATTTTCCTCTCTATGAGATGTTCACGGGTATCTGTCCCACTCACTAAGGTGAGGGCAGTCTTTCCCTTGCTATGGTTCCACCAGCATGAGGACATGCGCGGGGATCAGGACGGGGTTCGCGCGACGTTTGTCGCCGTTCATGATGTCATGCAAATGAATATTATTGCATCTTAACTTGAAACTATTTCATCGATGAGCGTCTCTGAGACATTATCGGTTAACATGAAAATATTTTCACTCATTATAATTTAAAATTATCTTTTTGAACTTTTATCCGGATGTTACAGGCCGCGAACGGTCTTTTCCTTCTCCATCGTGACTGCTCCAACCAGCGTCCAATAGAATTCCAGATCGTTCAACCGGTCGTTGTTCTGATCCATGAACATGCTTTTGCGATACATCCCATCCAATGAAGTTGAACGATTATAATTTTATTATTCATCAGGACTATGGATATGTCTTTCGCTCTTTCTAAAACCCCAATGCCAGATCAAGAGGCCCGAGTGAATCAAGGACCAGGCCTTTCTCCTGCATCTATCCGCGGGTTTCGACTGGCAGAGAACATGCTCAACGAGGCAGGACTTCGGTTGAATGGGAATGACCCTTGGGACATTCGTATCTACGACAGCAATGTCCCAGGGCGCGTTCTTGCACAGGGGAATCTGGGATTAGGCGAAACCTATATGGCCGGCCACTGGGATTGCCCTGCGCTGGATGAATTCTTCTCCCGATTACTGCGATCGGGCATAACAGACATGGTCAATCCTGCTTCGCTCCTGCTGCATGCCTTGCGCACCCGACTGACGAACCGTCAAAATCGCAAGCAGGCCTGGAAGGTGGGGGAGCGGCATTATGATCTTGGGAATGCATTTTATGAGCGCATGCTGGATCCGCTCATGACCTATACCTGTGGCTATTGGAAGGAGGCGACCAGCCTGGCTGAGGCACAGATCGCAAAGCTGGATCTCATTTGCCGAAAGCTTCAACTGGAACCGGGAATGAGAGTCCTCGACATCGGCTGCGGATGGGGCAGCTTCATGGCTTATGCTGCTGAAAATTATGGCGTCCAGTGCGTCGGCGTCACAATCTCCAGGGAGCAATGCGACTGGGCCAAGAGGCATCATTCCAGCCCGCATCTCGATTTCAGGCTCCAGGACTATCGGGATATGCGCGAGACATTCGACCGCATCGTGAGCATCGGCATGTTCGAGCATGTAGGTCGCAAGAATCATCGAACCTATATGGAAGTAGCGGCGCGCTGCCTTGAAGATGACGGCCTGTTTCTCCTCCACACGATCGGCAAGAACCGTAGAAGAAACATACCCGATCCCTGGATTGACCGTTATATCTTCCCGAACGGAGACCTTCCATCGATAGGGCAGATCGGGGATGCCGTAGACGGCCTTTTCATCGTTGAAGATATGCACAATTTCGGCGCGGATTATGACAAGACATTGATGGCGTGGCATCGCAACTTTGAGAATGCCTGGCCGGAATTCGAAGAACAGCTGGGTGAGCGCTTCCGTCGCATGTGGCGATATTATCTGCTTTCCTGCGCGGGAGCGTTCAGATCCCGGGATGTTCAGTTATGGCAATGGGTCTTGGCGAAGAAGGGCATTCCTGGCGGATATCAGCGTCCCAACTAAAAGTCGGTTTATGAGCCGGTCGACCTGATTGCGCCTCTGCCCCGCGGGAATTGCCCTGCTCGTGCATCTCATAGCGACGCCCCGGCGTCCCGGAAGCACTCCCACGCAAGTCGCAGAATTCCTTGCCTTCACAAGGGAGCATGTTTGACTCGTCCGGTGCGCGCGTGCAATGAAGTGGCTATGCATTCACGCAGCGATCATGTGCGCTTCCGCTACCAAGGGGGACAGCTTCTCGCGGGCATCTAGCCCCGGGTTTCGGCGCGTCTTGCTCCGGACTCGGGGCAAATCGACAGACTGCCGCTCGCCGGAAGGCGTGTGACAAATCCTCTCGAAAGACAATGCCATGGCTAGAATGCCCAACCGGGGAAGTCCCTCCGTCAATCTCATAGACAGCGAAGCCGAGAGCCTCACCAATCTTGCTCTGGGTGCTGCGAACAGCATGCCGCAGGTCAGCGAACTGCTGCTGGGCGAAATTGCTCGCGCGCAGACCCATCGCGTCGAGCAGATCCCTCCAGACGTGGTTACCATGCACTCCTCGGTCGAATTTATCGACGAGGCGAGCGGTATCGAACGGACTGTCCAGATCGTCTACCCGGCTCAAGCTGACATCGGCGCGGGGCAAATCTCTATCTTGACCCCTATCGCTGCGGGCTTGATCGGACTTCGCGAGGGCCAGTCCATCAGCTGGCCCGACCGGGAGGGCCGCAAGCGAAGGCTGACCATCGTCAAGGTTACGCAGCCGACCCGCATTTGAGCACGACAGATCTGCATTCCAGCAACATTAATGGGAGACGAGGAATTGCCCCGGATCGACGAGAAACTTCTGCCGATATTTGAGGATGTGCTCAGACGTAATGCGGGCGAGACCGAGTTCCATCAGGCGGTGGAAGAAGTGCTTGAAAGTCTGGGTGTCGTTGTAGCCAAACATCCAGAATATATGGACAATGCGTTGATCGAACGGATCTGCGAACCGGAAAGACAGATCATCTTCCGCATACCCTGGGTCGATGATCATGGACAAACGCATATCAATCGCGGTTTTCGCGTTCAGTTCAATTCAGCATTGGGACCCTATAAGGGCGGCCTGCGCTTTCATCCGTCCGTCAACGTTGGAATCATCAAGTTTTTGGGGTTCGAACAGACGTTCAAGAATGCGCTGACGGGACTACCGATCGGCGGAGGGAAGGGCGGTTCGGATTTCAATCCACGCGGGCGTTCCGACGGTGAAATCATGCGTTTCTGCCAGTCCTTCATGACCGAGCTCTACCGCCACCTGGGCGAGTATACGGACGTTCCGGCTGGCGATATCGGCGTCGGCGCCAGGGAGATCGGCTACCTCTTTGGCCAGTATAAGAGATTGACGAACCGCTATGAAGCGGGGGTGTTGACCGGCAAGGGGCTCATTTATGGCGGTTCCAGAGCCCGCACCGAAGCGACGGGATATGGCACGGTCTATTTCGTCGATCAGATGTTAAAGACACGGGGCGCGAGCCTGGAAGGCAAGCGGGCTATCGTTTCCGGTTCAGGCAATGTCGCGATTTTCGCGATCGAGAAGGTCCAGGAATTTGGCGGAAAAGCGATCGCCTGCTCCGATTCGTCAGGCTTCATTGTCGATGAAGCCGGGATCGACCTCGAACTGCTGAAAGAAATCAAGCTCCTGCGTCGGGAGCGGATTGCTGAATATGCACGACTGAAGGGCGCCGGCTCCTATTTCGTGGAGCAAGGAACGGTTTGGGAAATACCGTGCGATGTTGCTTTACCGTCAGCGACCCAGAATGAGTTGAACGGCCATGATGCGGCCACACTGATCCGTAACGGCGTGATCGCGGTGGGTGAGGGTGCAAACATGCCTTGCACCCCCGAGGCCGTTCGCCTGTTCCAGAATGCGAATGTGCTCTTTGGTCCGGCAAAGGCGGCCAATGCGGGAGGTGTCGCCACATCAGCGCTTGAAATGCAGCAAAATGCCTCGCGCGATAGCTGGACCTTCGAGGAAACCGAAGCGCGGCTGGCCATGATCATGCGCCGTATCCATGACAGCTGCGCCGAAACGGCTGAAGCTTACGGCGCGCCGGGCAATTATGTATTGGGCGCCAATGTGACCGGCTTTGTCCGGGTAGCAGAAGCCATGCAGGCCATGGGGGTTATCTAAGGACGCCTGATGCGGCGTAGTGATGGTCACTTTCCAGGCGCGGAGTGACCACCTGCGGCTCTCCTGGCCGGCAAGAAGGCATATCAAGGGCAACAGCTGCCTTCCTGGAGCTGGCAGCGTCACGGCCTGTTCTTGTCAATATCGCAGAACGGCTTCCCCGGAACGCGGGTCTGTCAATGCGACATTCTCAAGCGCCTGGATTCGCCACATCATGTCCTGCCTGGCAAGCACGGCGAGTATCAACGTATCCACAACATGGGGTCCGGCCGGATGCGCCGTGCCGGCGGCAAGGCGGCTCCAGAAATGGACGACAGTTGCGTCTTCCCCGATGGGAGTGAGGTCGATCAGTTCATTTTCCAGCGTCGAATCCCGGTAGATTGTCGCATGAACGGTGCGGTGAAGTTCGATGATGTCGCCCACGCCGCGCACATAGCGGCCAAATCGGTTCACAAAGGTCGCATCTGCATGAAAGAGCGCACCAAGGGCCTCGACATCGTGGTTGTTCCAGGCCGTCTCGAATGCCTTCGGCATGTCCTGAGGTTGTATGGGATCACCTTTTTCACCCATGAGTCCATCAATCATGCTGCGCTGGAACAGTCCGTCTGCGCAGACGTGTCGCAGTCCACATCCCGAGAGGGAAAGCTTGGATCATACAGTGTGATGTCCTGCGATTCTTCGTAACGATGCGCCTTTGGCATATCATTTTGCGCCCCCCTTCGCTCCGACAAAACGGGCACGCCCCATCTCTGCAGCGCGATTTGCGCTGCGTGCCTTCAGGAGATCCTGGCGCGACAGGATGCCAAGAACCCGCCTTGTCCCAGCTTCTATGATCGGAATACGCCCCACGCCGGACTCGACAATAAGGTCAGCGACAACCCCGCTTGGTGTGTCGGGATAAGCGACCGGCTGCGCCGCGTCCGAGGTGGCGTCGACCAATGGCGTTTGATCCTTTTCCCTGTCGATTTGCCAGCGCAGTGCATCCGAACGCGACACAAGGCCGAGCAGGCGCCCCTGTGCATCTGTGACGGGATAGCTACGATGGACAGCATCGTTCGAGAAAAACGAAACCGCAGCCTCCACGGTCATGTTGCCGGGCAATGTGGCCGGGTCGGGGGTCATGATCTGGCTCGCCTGGAGCAGATCAAGGGGATCGACGGTATACTCCTGCAGAATATGGCGCCCGCGTCGTGCGATCTTCTCCGTGAGGATCGAACGGCGCATCAGCAAAACGCTGATGGCATAGGCAGTTCCTGCCGCAGCGATGGTATAGGGTATCGCATCAAAATGGCCTGTGAGCTCAACAGCGAAGATTGCGCCCGTCATCGGCGCGCGCATGGCGCCACTCATGATCCCGCCCATGCCGATCATGGCCCAGAAACCCGGATCGCCCGGAAGAAATTGCCCCAGCAAGAATCCGGCGGCGCCGCCAAGGATGAGGAGAGGCGCAAGTACGCCGCCCGACGTTCCCGATCCGAGGGCAACCAGCCAGACGATCGCCTTGACAACGAGAAGTGCCGCGACAACTTTCAGGGGCAAGGACGCATTGAGGAGAGCCTCGATACTGGCATATCCCGCGCCAAGAACATGCGCGTCGATCAGTCCGCCCAGGCCCACGAAGATCGCGCCTATGGCGGGCCACCACATCCAGTGGAATGGCAGGCGATGAAAAAGATCCTCGATGCGGTAGAGCGACGTCGACAATATGGCGGCTTCAAGACCGACAACAAGGCCCACTCCGACCGACCCGAGCAACGCCCAGCTATCGCCCGGCAGTAGCGTTTCCATCGGGAACATCGGGCCTGACCCGATGAGCAATGGGCGCCATGCGTACGAAACAAGCGCACCGACCACCACAGGCACGAAGCTGCGCGGCTTCCATTCGAAAAGCAAGACTTCAACCGCAAGGAGGATCGCCGCGAGGGGCGTTCCGAAAATGGCGGTCATGCCCGCTGCCGCCCCTGCTACGAGCAAAGTTTTGCGCTCAGCGGCGCTGAGATGGAAGCATTGCGCGAACAGGGAGCCGATCGCGCCGCCGGTCATGATAATCGGCCCTTCCGCGCCGAACGGTCCACCGCTACCGATCGAAATGGCCGATGACAGCGGCTTGAGAATGGCCACTTTCAGGGAGAGGCGGCTTTCACCAAAGAGGATCGTTTCGATGGCTTCAGGAATACCATGTCCACGGATCTTCTCGGATCCAAAGCGCGCCATCAGGCCGACGATGAGGCTGCCCACCACCGGTATGATGATCACCATGGCTCCAACTGACGCGTCGGTGATAGCCGCGTGATCGGCAGACAGCCGACCAAACCAGAACAGGTTGGTAGCAATGGCGATCAGCTTCACGAGCACCCAGGCGCCGATTGCGCCTCCCGATCCAACGACAGTCGCCATGCTGGCGAGCATGATCATGCGGCGATCGGCACTATGATCGGCGAGTTGGTGAGTCTCGGCAGCGCGTGGAGGTGTAAAGGACATGAATTAGGTTTATCCTGGGAAGACGACGCACCACCCGTTATATCGTGTCACGATACACTTCAACCGATGAGGCAAAGGATTGAAAAAGAATCAAGCCCTGGCAGACGCCGACTATGTCGCGCTGGCCTCCTTTCGACACGTCATCCGTCGCTTCCAGGCATTCAGCCAGCAAAAGGCGGTGGAGGTGGGATTAACCCCTCAGCAGCATCAGGCGCTCCTGGCGATCCGGGGCTGCACCGCGGCTGAAGCGACGGTGGGCCATGTGGCTGAATGCCTGGTCCTCAAACCACACAGCGCCACCGGGCTGGTTAATCGGCTCGAGGCGCTGCAGCTGATCACACGCGAGGCGTCGGACCAGGACCGCAGACGTGCGCTCCTACGTTTGACGCCCAAGGCGTTTGCGATGCTCGATGCGCTCTCCGCAGCACATCGCGAGGAGATTCGACGTATTCGGCCTTTGTTCGCCGACGTATTCTCTCAACTCAGTTGAGCAGTGAGGCAGAGTTATGCCCGTCAATCGAGAATGGTTCGTTCGAGCCAGGCGATCAACCCTCCACTTGTCCAATTCCGGTGCGTCACACAGAAATCAGCATCCTCAGAAGAAGCATTTGCGGTTCCGTACGGATTGATGGCGAGCACCGCATCCCGCCGCCTGAAAGCTCGGCTCCTGATGGTCAGGGAGAGATGGGTGACGTCCGTATGTGCGAACGGTCGAATACGCGTGATTGTGCATTCCGCGCCGTGAACATCGAGCGCGCATTGGAGATGCTCAAGGGCTTTGAGCACATCCCGATCGAGTTCTGAGCGAACTGGCAGAAGACGCCCTACCTTGTATATCGGCACGGCGTCGACTGCGGCAACCTCAGCGCGACCGTCCGGCGTAAGTTCGCAGGCGAGCAAAACGAGATAGGGGCCGCCAATATTCGCCGGCAGCGATATCTCTTGGCCAACACGAATAGGCATCGTCCGCGGACTGTAAAGTACGCCCGAACGGATCTCATCTGCATGAAGAGCAACGAAGCCTTGTACCGCGCAGCCTTTGCGCGCGCTTTCAAGGAGCCTTCGGGCAACGTCTCCATTCCTTAATGCCGAGCCGAAAGTCCAGAAATGATGGGAAAGAGGGACGTCTGCGGCCACATGATAGGCAGAGGTTGCGTTCCGTAACGCGGCGAAGGCATCAGCAACACTGGGGCTATCGGGCGCGACCCCGGGCGGAGGGAGGATGTTGAAACTCGCGGCCTCGACCAGTTCCTCCATCAAGAAACGGAGCTGTCCATCGCCGGTGAGTGTAGCCTCGCCGTCGATCGGCGGCAGGTTTTCGACGGGTAGAACCTTGAATAACGGAACTGAGCGCAACCGGATGACACGAGCTCCTTGCAAGGAAGGCGCTTGGACCCATGGGACCCCCAAAGCGCCGGGTGTCGCCTAGCCGTTGAGTTTGTCTTTGACCGCCTTCGCGGGGGAGAAGGTAAGTTTCTTCGAGGCGGCGATTTTTATGGTCTCGCCGGTCGCTGGATTTCGGCCTTCACGGGCGGATAGCTCCTTCACCTTGAATTTTCCAAAGCCGCCAAGGCTCACTTCCTCGCCTCTGACAGAGGCTGCGACAATCGCGGCGAACACGATATCCACCGTCTTGCGGGCATCGGCTTTTGTGGAACCGGTTTCGCTGGCGAGAAGGTCTGCAAGATCACCGTTCGTCATACTGTACCTCTTCTGATGTTCAGGGGCGATCTTGCATAACCTGTCCCGGTCGCAAGCGCCATGGCGATGGTTCTGTTGCCGCCTGTGTCACTTTACCAGAATACCAATGGTAAAGTGACACAGGCGGCAAAATCGTTCTCCGGTGGGGTGAAGAGCATTTACCGGATTCCCAAGAGTCTCGCTTTGTGCTTGATTCGTTCTATGATGCAGCAGGATCTCTTTTCATCCGAACCCGTCTCTCCCGTGGGGAGGGCCGGCCTGCCCGATCTGGTCCGTACCATTGCGGAACATTCCACACGACCGCGCTATACCTTCATGGTGCTCGACCTCATTGCGCGGGTTGCCCGCGCGAACGGGCAGGCGGGTCCGCTGATTTGCGAAGGCACCGCCCTGATACCGATCCGGGAATGGCTCGCGGCCACCATTGCTCCCAGTGCAGCGCGTCATCACCAGCGGCGAACTACCAGGGAAAAAGTCCGCGCTGCCCTTGCGGCCAGCGGCCAGCTGCCAACCGACCCTATTGAGGCTGACCAAATGATTGACGCTCACGTCAGCGAACGGATCAGGGAAACGAGTTTAACGGCGATCAGCCGTGCCGTCTCCGAACTGGTACGCGCCGGTCTCATCAAGCGCCATTATCAGGGATACCGGGTCGATCATGAAAACCGCGGCGCGCAGCGTCACGCGGTTTACACCGTGACAGACGACGTTCGAACGGCTCTCCATCCCGGCATCATCGGCAGCGTATCATCGAATGTCATTCCGCGGTCCCGGACGGCAGCTTCATGACCGCCCGCGAACAAATCATAGGCGCGTTGCTGCGGGAATGCCGCTCCATCACTGGAGCGAACGCTGAACTATGGTCGACGGGTAAGTGCAGGCCTGTCTGCGCCTGGGCCAACTCATCCGACCCGCGCTGGGGCCGCGGGGACAACATAAAGTGATCGCATTCTTGTTGAGACGAGGTGCTGTCTCTGCGCAGGCACGCCCCCTCCCCGCGCGATTTTTGTACTTACCATAATGGGAGATTATGGTAAGTATAGGACGCCAAAACGGCGGGGGAGGGCAAAAATCGTTTACCTCCCCTGAGTAACACACAGGAAGGTGATGACCGAGCGCTCCACAACTCCTTATAAGGAAATCATCCTTGTCCAACCGCAGCGCGCGGGTCTTCCGGCCCGCTCGCACGTCATGGGCGCCGAAGCGGTTGACGCACGTCTGCTTCGTACCATGGGAATGCTCGTTCCCGAAGGGCTGCCGCCGGTCAGCCGTCTTGCCGTCGAAACCGCTCTTGCCGCCATGGCGGAAGCCACGAAGGCGGCGATCGCCGCCGATATCGAATGCTGGCATGCCTGGTGCGTCAAAGAAGGCCGGTCGCCCATGCCCGCTGATCCCGAAGATCTTGTACATTATGTGAACGACCTCGATGTCAGGGGGAAAAAGCCTTCGACGCTCGCTCGACGGGTTGCAAGCCTTGGTGCGTTGCATCGAGTGCTGGGGCTGGCCCAAAATGCGGCTCCCACCGAGGCAGCAATCGTACGCGCGGCGCTCAAGGCCATCCGCAGGCGCAGGGGATCGCTGCAGCGGCAGGCGGCACCGTTGCGGCTTGGCAAGGCATTGGATTCCAATGCTCCGGAGGGATTTACCCTTTCAGCCTTGCTCGACGCCTGTGGCGATGACCTTCAAGGACTGCGGGACGCTGCTCTGCTATCCCTTGGGTACGACGCTGGCCTGCGCGTAAGCGAACTGACCCGGGTGGAAGCGAACCATATTGAATCGCAGGAGGACGGTTCAGCGACGTTGTTCATCCCCTTTTCCAAAACAGATCAGGAGCAGGAAGGCGCCTGGGCTTGGTTGTCAGCCGAGACGGTGCGGCGCGTCCACGCATGGACGAACGCGGGCATGATTGAGGAAGGTCCGATTTTCCGAAGGGTCGGAGTCGACCGCCGACGCACGGGAAGAACGGAACGACAGCTCGCATCGGCGGAAAAGACCTATTCGATTGGGCTGACAGCGCTCACTCGACAGGGGGTCAACGCCATTTATCGCCGCATCGCCATCAGAGCCTATGAGCAAGGTCTGGTGACCCTGCCTTCCGGCAAGCTTGTGGCGGCTGTCCAGGCGCTGTCCACCCATTCGTTACGTGTCGGTCTGACCCAGGATCTTTTTGCCGCGGGCGAGGACGGGTTGGGAATTGCTCAGGCGCTTCGCTGGAGTTCGCCGACCACCGCTTTGCGCTATGGTAGAAAGCTTGCTGTACGCAGCAATGTCGCAGCGCGAGTGCTTTCACGCGTTCGACGTTGACTGGCTAGATCTGAACAGCCTGTCGCAAGATCGGGCCGGGGTTCAAGCGCCCTCCAATCCCACTTCGCTCGATGTCCACTACGCCGTTGGGATGTTCTCATTGCAACCTACTTCCCATCTGCAAGGAACATGGTCAGTATCGAGGGCCATATGCTGGTCACGGACAACATGAACTACAACCCCAGTCAGATCATTAGGCTATATTCGGCCAAGATCGCTTATGAGTGTGGCGTTGAGGTGCCGGAGAAATCCTGTCATTGCGGCAGGGCAGACATGCGGTCTTGAACGGACTGGCCCGGTATAGCCACCGTCCATCACATGGCAGGGCTTTGGCGGGAACGTCGCCTCGCCGGCCCCGTTGCGATCGGTGATCGCGTCCCGCTCACTTTGCGGGTACGTCAAGGAAGGCGACACACGGGTAGGCAACCTTGAGGCGGAGGTGGCCGGATGCGGCATTTCCCGGTCCCTTCGGGTGCACCCGAAGCGTCAGGCGGCGCGATTGAAAGCACCAAATCAAGGCAGAAGAGGACACCATGGCCTCCCAGTCACTTACCCGTTATCGGTCCTGCCCACTCGAGCCGTTTCGCATCGCCAGCCCGTTCCTGTCCATTTACCGGCAAGCAGAATGGGCCTCCAAGAATGTCTATCGCGAATTCGACAATGCGCGAGAAGCGTTGGGCAGCGTTATCGCGCCGAGCATCGGTGTCACCCAGAGCGGACGCCCCGGAAATAAGCCGGAGTTCCGGCACTGAGCAATGGGAGCCTCCTCCAAGTGCGGCTCCCCTAACGGAGGAAATATCATGAAAGTCAGCGAATGTATGACACAAGATGTCCGGATCGTGGATCCGGGGGAGACACTGCAGGACGCAGCCCGCACGATGGCGGAGATCGATGCTGGATTCCTGCCAGTCGGCAAGAACGACCGGCTCGTCGGCATCATCACTGATCGCGACATCGCGATCCGCGCCGTCGCCACCGGGCGATCTTCAAATGCGAAAATCGGCGACGTGATGAGCCAGGAAGTCAGATATTGCTATGCCGACGACACGGTTGAAGACATTCTTGACAATATGGCACAGCAGCAGCTTCGGCGGCTACCGGTGGTCGACCGCGACAAGCGTCTGGTTGGCATCGTGTCGATCACCGATCTCGCCACCAATGGTGAGGCGGCGCACAGCGGCGAAGCGCTGTGCGAGATCGCCCGGCCTAGCGGTCTCCATTCCCAGGCGATCTGATCGGCGGGAACGTGCGATGAGCGCCACGGGTCTCAAGGTCTTCGACAAACCCATCCAAACGACGAACATCTGGCTCGGCGAGAACGAGCGGAGGCTGCCGTTCAAGGGATTCTCGATTCTTGGTGCCGCTCGCGCAAGTCTGGCCAAATGGCGGCCCGGAAAAGGCCGCCATTCACCACCAGCAAAGAGAGAGAGAGAGAGAGAGAGAGAGACCCGGCCGTCTTCCACGGCCTGATAGCCGGAATGCAATATTAGAGGCGAATTGAAGCTTTCGCGCTTTTTCCGACTGGCTCTGGTATTTGCGGCATCCTAGAGATCATGCTTCCTGGATGGCCGATAAACGCCATGCGCCGTGTCCGCTCCTGACAAAAGTCCACAGTTCGGTCGTTAAAGTGGGACGATCGGGATCACCTGTCAGAACTGCGCCGCTATTGCGATCGCGCATGACGTCGATGCTCTGGTATCGCATGGCGATCGTGGCATAGTCCGTCCCATCTTCCGTCCAGGCTTCCGCAACTTCCGCTTCAAGAAGCTCGGTTCCCGATACCTCGTTACGCTGGCCTCGCGTCGCGTTCTGGCTCATTTCCTCGGCCAGATAAGACATGATTTCAGGCGTCGTGCAGACGCGCAACCGGGCATAATCTTCATGCCCAAAAGCGTCCTGCACCTCTACGAGCAGACGCTCGAAACTTTGCTGGTCGCTCGTCGTGATGGCAATCTCCCGCGACAGGGGAGCAGAAGAAGCGACCGAGGACACAAAGGCGTCAAACCCGCCCTGTGACGCTCCCGTCAACGGGCGGGTGGCGAATGAGGAAGAGGCGACGCCACCTACCGGAGCCAAGGCAGGCCGGCGACGAAACATCCTGAACGCGAGCCAGGCAAGCCCACCCAAAAGCGCCATCTGCAGCAAAGCCATCAGCATGCCGCTGCCGTTCAATGCGCCAAACCCATTGCCAAGCAGCATGCCAAGCAGGCCGCCGGCAACGAGACCCCCGATCAGGCCCTTTGCGAGCCCGCCAAACCGATTGGGCGTGTTCGTCGCCGGGCGCGGCGTTGAGGCGGTGTTCTGCGCCGGAGCCTGGGTCGGCGTTGCGGTCCGCTGCACCGCCGGCGCCTGATTGGGCGCGGTTTTCGTGGCAGGCGGAGCAACAGCTGTTCGCGAGCCTCGGCTACCTAAGCTGCCGCCGCGCCGGGCGTCCGCCGGGCTGACGGCCATAACGGCGATCGCGAGACTCATGGCAATCGCAGAGGCATTGCGAAACGTAGTTCCAATCATCGAAAATCCTTCTGGCTATCAGCCAAGTTCCTCAAGTGTTGGACCCACAAAGACGGGCAAAGTTCGCTCCCGACAGCAAGCCTCACATTCGCAATCGCGAACTACAGGACGGTGCTTCTGGAGCGGTATGGTCGCCTCCTCGTTTCTGGTCCAGTTGAACGAGCAGCGCAGATGATGGGACACTAGATTAACGACCAGCATCGAGCGCACTCGATGCGGTCCGACATCACGATCGCCTTTCAGGCGATCGCCAGAGGGGCCCGGCCCGCATGGTTGCTGGATAGCATGCCGTCCTTTAAATGCAACAGCGGCTCATATCAGCTAATGGGACTGCGGGCCGGTCTACGGTGTGCGATGCGAACCGCCAGCCTTCCTCTTCGATGACGAAGGCCGAGCAGCCCGATCAGTCAAACAGCTCTTTCAGAAAGGATTTTTTCTTCCGGGAACGATAACGGCTATCGTGCGCGTCAGGGGGACGCAAGCGCGTCCATGCATCAGGGAGATCCCGCTCTTGCAGTCGAACTGGTGGGGTGGCTGAGCGCTCGATGATCTTGTCCAGTTCGCCGCGATCAGACCATATACCCCCCGCGCAATAGTCGATTTCGATGCCTTGGCGTTCGGACATTATCAGTCCCGTGCAGCAGCCTGGGCAAGGCATAGCCTCCATGGATTGTCGCTGTATGGTACACCCTCCGCGCCTGGAACACATGGCCGTACAGGCGGTCCTTGACGTGCAGTCGCACCTTATTGAGCCGCAGCAGCCGCAAATTGTCGGGAGTGCGCCGTTTAAGTTCCCTCCAGATCTCCTCCTCAAGCTGTCCGTGCAGTCTCGTCATTTTATATGGAAACGACTTCAATGCCTCTCTCCAATCAAAATGGATCGATCGGATCAATTGCGAGGAAGGAGAAATTCACTGACCTGCACCGAGCCAACCCGATGCGGTCCGACATTACGATCATCTTTCAGACGACCGCCAGAGGGGGCCGGCCCGCAGACTTGCTATGGAATGGCTGCTGGCTCTTTCCATATGTATTGTGGCGTTGTGGTCGCCATACGCTGTCTCGGGTGTCCAGATCGGAAAATGGCTCAACGGAGTCATTCAACGCAATCTGCGAACGCGGGGCAGCTTAGCCAGAAACGCTCGATCCTTCATTCTGCGCTTCTGCTGATCGATGGCGTGTCGAACGGCGAACGCTCGATGCTCAGCCCTGAAGCATATGATGAAGGCCCTGAGCCACGCAGAGCGAGGGGTGTTGAGCGACAACCACCGGCACGGAGGTTTCACGCTCTATCATTCGCGGCAACTGCGGCACGAGCGCGCTGCCGCCGGTGAGGAGGATCCCATTTACGTGTACGTCGTGGCTGAGTTCCGGCGGCGTTTCGTTGAGAACGTCGCGTATGACGGCAACGATCTGGGTAGCGTGCTTTTCTACCACGCGCCCGACTTCAGCAGAGGAAATATGCAGCGATTGAGGCGCCATCGACACGAGGCTTCGTCCTCGGACCTCGATCAGCCCATCGCCGGACGGGGCCTCGGCATGAAGAGCGGCATAATCCTTTTTGATGCGTTCGGCGCTTTGACGGCCGATCAAAATCTTGTGTCGAAAATGCAGGTGATCAGTGATCGCCTGGTCGAGGGCCGCGCCACCCGCGCGCACTGAACGCGTAAGGCACATTCCTCCAAGTGAAATGACGGCCACTTCGGTGGTGCCGGCACCGCATTCCACGATGAGTGCGCCACGCGGCTCATCCACTCGAGCACCAGCGCCAAGAGCCGCCGCGAACGGCTCCAGAACCAACTGAGGGCTTAGCCCGGCATCGATAGCAGCGGTGAACAGCGCGCGCCTCTCGGCTTGCGTCGCGCCCGCGGGGACTCCCATGAGAGCGCGCGCCTTGCGCCATGGCTTTCGCTTCAGTTCCTTTGGAATGGCATACCGAAGTAATTCGGTAGCAGTGTGAATGTCCTGTAGCACACCCCTGCGCAGCGGGCGCCGTACTGCCAACTTGGGCGGGGTTCGGTCCACCATGGCCTGAGCAGCAGCTCCAGCCGCAACCAGGCGCGGAGCGGTGCCAAGATCTGTAAAACAGCACAGCGACGGCTCATCGAAAACAACACCCGCATCGCGATCGATGACCCGTAGGTTCGCAGTCCCGAAATCAATCGCTAGTTCCGGCCGCGTCCATGATGAAAATGAAACCATGGGATCGATATAATGTGCTGGTCCCGCTTTGTCCCCTTTCGTTTTTGCAGCAGCTGGGAACCGGATAAAATTGGCTCCGAGCATGGCGAGGTGCGGCCAAGAGAAAATATCGCCCAAAACTTCTACTATATGTTCTTCTCTATCGGTGTTCAGCCAAGAAATATTGCGGACAAAATCGCTACGTCGCCAAGCCAGAGCAACGCAAATTCATTGTGCAAGCGTCTGCATGCTCGGCGCGATAAGGGTAGGAAGGCTGGATATGGCGCCCGAGCTCGTTCAAAATGAGGTCAGCGCACCACGAGCACCGGGATCACGCTGTGGGTCAGCACTTCGAATGCCTTGCTGCCGAGCATCAGCCGACCCAATCCTCTGCGTCCATGCGACGCCATCACGATAAGTCCGCAATTGCGCTCCTTGGCCACAGCGATTATTGCCTCGGCAACCTCCGCGTCAGGCACATGGAGGATTTCTGTGGTTACTCCGAGCCGCTCGGCCGAGTCCTTCGCGCTAGCGAGGATGCCCTCGGCTGCGCTTTTCTGTCCCTCAGCATATTCGGTCAGTGCAGCCTCGCTCCAAGCGAGATCGTAACCCACTCCACTTGAATATACGGGAAAGCGTTCGGTAACGGTCATGATGGTGACATTGACACCCAGGGCCTTGGCCAAGGCAAGACCATGATCCACGCCCTTCTGGGCAGTTTCCGATCCGTCAGTTGAAATGAGTATATGATTATACATGAGCATGCCTCCCAGCGGGTTGTCACTCAGTTTGAAGTGCATCAATATCCCGCCGCTTCGTCAAGCCTCTACCTTCTTGCGCGAGGCGTGTGACCAGAGCCAACGCTTGATGTGGGGCCAGGCCCGAGGCAGTCATCTATCCTTATGGTAAATTAGTCCTGGCGCCGCCTCTGCACCAAGTCTTCACGAAGTGGGTGGACGATTCTGAGTACTGCCGGAATGGTCGGACGAACGGACGCCGGTATCCGGAAGGGCCGGTAACCGGCGGCGCCTGTCATCGTATCGCGGATCCGGTCGCGCGCTGCATTGTGGGAGCCGTCATCAACCTCGATCAGGGCGACGACACGACCGGTCGTGGGATCCTGCACCACGAAATCGACGATCTTCTGCGAGAAGGCGTTGCGATCCGCAGATGTCGCCCGGCGCCCGATTGATGCGGGAGCCTTGAGAAGAGCGCCCATCGCGACCTGTGCATGGAAGCGGTACATCGGGAATATCTCCTCCAACACGATCAGCATGGCCTCTTCCCGGCCGGTCATGAACGGCTTGGCGACCGGGGCGAGCCGGATGGAACCACCCCCTCCCAACAGCAGCGCGAGAAGGATTCACAGCGCGCCCGCAAGGATAACAACCGGCAGGATCGCACGCTCCATAGGGCCGACGATGTTCAAAGTTTCCATGGTTCGCGTTCTCAATTCATCCATTTCAGCGCCCCTCGGCGCGGCTGCGCGTGCCGCGCTCGAGCAGTGATCGGTAAATGCTGAGTTCCACCTCATCCGCCTTGCGTTATCGGCAGGTCGCGCCGGTCGGCGCCGGGGCACTCGACGCACGTCTCGGTCGTGCGCTCGCTGCCCAACTTGCCGGCTCGTTCAAATTCCCGACCCATCATGTCCTCCTTCATCTCACCCGGCGCCGTGCCGGCCGCTTCGCATCACAAGTCGAGGCCAAGGCTGCGTTCGGGCAGCGGCGGCAATTGGTCACGCCGATCGGGTTTGAGATCGGGCGGCGGCGCCTTCGCCTCCTCGGCCGAGTGTGCCGGGCCAGGCGACAGAGGCGGCAGATCGCTTGGGAGCGGCGGCAGATCGGGCAGATCCATCCCATCGATGGGGCCGGGATCGAACGGCACCGACGGCTGGGACGAGGGTCCCTTCTTCCCGTCGATATCGAGCCGACCCAGGGTTTCGAGGGCGGATGTCTTGTTGCCGGGGTTGCGGTCGAGCTGCCGTTCGAGCTTCTCCCTGTCGTCGACCACCAAGGTCAGTTCGTCGCGCACGCGCGTGACGCCGACGTTGAACAGGCGCTGGTTCGAAAGGTGCCGCTCGTGCGACGACATGACAGTGATCGCCTTGTCGGTGGTGATGCCCTGCGCCATGTGCATGTTGAGGCTGTAGGCAAGGTCGAGCCGCGAGAGCATGGGGTCGCCGAGGCCGAGTGTGAGGGTTTGCTTGTCCGCGGTCTCGACGCGAACGCCGTCCTCATCGATCCCGACAACCCGCGCCATCGCTGCATTGAGGAGCCCCCGATCCTTGTCGTTGGCGGTCCAGCGGATGCGGTCACCCTCGCGCAGTTCGATGCTCTTCTTCCCGGCCAGTTGGAGCCGGTCGCGCTGCTCGGTCGGGGAGAGCTTCTGGGGATCGAACCGGATCTTGCGGCGCCCATCGGCCAGATCGACCTTGCCGTTAGCGTGGACTTTGAGCACGTCGTAGCGGCCGCCCTTGAGGCCGACATCCTGCGCGCCGCCGCGCCCCACCTCGAGCGTCTGCCCGGCCCGGTAGGTCGAGGCGTAGCGCAGCTCCTCACGGGTCGTGTTGACCCGCTCGTAGACGGTGAGGTGAACCGAAGGCCCCTTCACCGACCCTTCCGCGACCAGGCCGTCCTGGATCCGCTGGTTGATGGTCGCGCGCGCGTCGCGCCCTGAGGCGAAGACCGCCGTTACCTCGCGATCGGCAGCGCCAAGCGCGAGCCACATGTCGGCCGCCTGCTCCGCCGGGGCGCCGGACTCGACGACCCGGTCGCCCAGCACCTTCATCGCGGCGCTGGCTTTGCCGACATTGGCGAGCGCGGCAACGGTGCGCAGCAGATCGGTACGCTGGCGGATATTCTGATCCATGCGCGCCATGGTGCCGCCGCCTGCCTGGATCATCGCGAAGGCCTTGCCGGCATCGATCGAGGAGAGCTGCTGCCGATCGCCGACCAGGACGAGCTTGTCGACGCCCAGCGCCTCACTGATCTGGTGGAGTTTCAGCATATCGGCCGACGAGACCATCGAAGTTTCGTCGGCGACCAGCATCGTGCCGGCGAACTTCTCGCGCGCGGCCTCGAAGCGCGGGGTATCGCGCTCGGCGATGAACCGCTCGTTGGCAAGCACGAACGACGCGATGGTCTGCGCCTTGATGCCGGCGCCTTCCGAGAGGTCCGCGACCATCTTGTTCTGGAAGGCAAGACCGGTGATGACGCGCCCTTCGGCCTCCGCCACGCGCGCGACCGCGCCGAGCATCGTCGACTTGCCGGCGCCGGCGACGCCCTGCACCGAGACCGTGCGGTCGGCCGAGGTGAGGATCAGGGTCGCGGCCGCAAGCTGGCCGGGATTGAGGGGGCGGTCCGCGGCGGACTGCAGCCGGGTGACGGCGTCGGCCGCCGGCACGATCGGGGCGGCCAGGCCCCTGCCCTGCTCGACGGCGGCCAGGATTCGCTCTTCCGTTCGGAGAGCCTCCGGCGTGGTCACCATCCGGCCCGTCCGGTCGACGGCCGTGGCGACGCCGGGGATGAGCCGGCGACCCTGGATGAGCCGCTCGATCCTTTGCTCGACGGACGCCATCGTCACGCCCTTCAATCCCAGATCGAGCGCTGTCGCGCCGAGCTTGTTGAGAGGCCAGGCTGCCTCGCGTTCGGACAGGATGCGCACCGCCGAGGCGACCGCGAGTTGCGTGCGGGCTTCGTCTGGCGATCGGACGGCGCGGGCAAGACCGTGATCCACGAGGGGATCGCGCGGGCGCAGGAATTCACCGACCCTGCCCCGTGCGACCGCGATGGCGTCGGTGATCGCGCGGTAGCCGCGCTCGATCGCGCTGTCGCGCGAGCTCATCCCGGCGCGGGCTTCCGCGGCCGCGCGCAGGTCCCTGCCGTCGAAGCCATGCGCGGCGGCACGGTCCGCCCACTCCTGCTTGAGGGCTTCGCGATCCTCGACCTGGAGCTTGGGGTCGCGCGAGCGCTGGGTGATTTCGCGCAGGCCCTCGGGTGACTTGATGCCGAGCTTCGTCGCCCGGTCGAGGATCTCCTCGCGGCGCTGGCTATATTCGGCGAGCACCGCCTTGGGGACACCGGCAATCTCGAAGGTGCCGTGCTTGCCCTTCATGTCGAGCTGATAGCCTGCCCGCTCTAGTTCGACCCTGAGATAGGCATGATAGATCGAGCCGATGATGCTGTTGTGGCTCCAGAGCTTGTCGGCATGGAGCGCCTGCCATTTTCCGTCGGGCATGCGGGTGAGGTTCGCGATGACGGCGTGGATATGGGCCTGGGGGTCGCGCGCGCGGCTCGTGTCATGCTGGAAGAGCGCATAGACGAGGTTGCCGGTCTGGACGGGCACCTTTCGCCCCTCGACGTCCTTGCGCCCCTCAACGAGGTTCTTCTCGACCCAGGCCATGGTCTGCCTGACTGCCGTCATGTTGGCGGCAAGCACGCGCTTGTCGCCGGCGACATAGGCCATGACGCTCGCCGATTTCGGCATAGAGAAAGTGAGATCGAGACCCGCCCGCCGGTTCTCCACTTGCGCCACACCCTCCCCGCTCGGAAGCACGCCGTTGAGGACAGCCTCGAAGGGATCTTTCGAGACTTCGCCCGACAGGCCGATCGCCTGGGCGCCCTCCCCGCCCCAGGCGCTGATCTCGGACGAGCCTTCGACCGTGTAATAGTCGTCCTTAGCGAAATAGCTCGCGGCGCCGGAGGCGGAGCGGATGGCGGCGACCGAGAGCATCAGATGCCCATGTCCATGCCGTCATGATCCGGGCCTGCCGAGAAGTCCTGGCGCAGTTCGGCAAGGGTCTGATCCTCGACCTGGGGCGCGGGACCATGCCGATCTCCACGCCGATCGTCCCGATCGCGGCTGGCGACAGGCTGTTCCTCCCCGCCGGCCCGCGCGGTCTGCGCCCGCTCGGCGGCGGCGGGCGCTACCGTCTGATCGCCCTGGTCATCCCCGCGCTGCGCGGCTCGATCGGCGGCTGCCTCGGGCTCTTCCTTGACCTCGGCGGACAGGATGCGCACGGCAAGATCCCGCGCGAGATTGGCGGTATCGGAGACCTCTTCCACGACCAGGCCGGCGCCATCGCGCCCACCGGCCTCCCCGGCCCCCTTTTCTTCGAACACCTCCTCTCCGCGCCTTGACCGCACGGGCTGAATATCGGGGCGGGCGATGAAGCCCTGTGCGACCTGGGGATAGTCCTTCCACTCGAGCAGGATGCGCGCGGCCGGAAAGCCGTCGGGGAACTTCACGAAGCCGTGCATGGAGGGCAAGTTGGTTATGTCGTCGGCGATGACGAGCGGTTCGACCTGCTTGCGCGGAGTGAGCGTCGAGGCGTCACGGGTGTTGTTATAGCCATAGCTATAGGCCTCATCCATCTGCCGCACTTCGCGGTTCCCGATATACCGTGCGCACTGCTCGGCCGTGTCGAGATCGGCGGTGGCGAGAATGAGCTTGGAGCGCGCGAGCGAGGCAAGATTGCGCGCGCCCTGCTCGCCATAGACCTCGACCAGTTTCTCGAAACTATGGATGCCCAGGATCATCGCGCCACCGAAGGCGCGCGCGGTCTGAAGGCCGTTCTCGATCGCGGGCAAGCGGTGCAGTGCTCCCAGCTCATCGAACATTAACCACATGCGCAGCGACCGGGTGCGCGGCAGCGTCATGAGCCGATTGATGGCAATGTCCATCCACAGCGTCAGCAGGGCCCGGTTCATCGGCAGATCGACATAGTTGGAGGTGACGAACAGGATCGATCCGGACTGCCTGTCCTGGGTGATCCAGTCCCGGATCGAGAATTGCTCGCCGGCATCGGGCAGGAAGCGCAGGACCTGGGCGTTAGTGTTGAAGACGGCCCGGATCGACTCCGCCATGCGTGCCGCTTCGGGCGCGGTCAGCGGGTCGGCGATGGTGTTGGCAAGGGTGCGATGAACGCGCTTCAGATCGGCGGTCATCAGATTCTCGGCGAGCGCGAGATTGGTGGTCTGGCCGCGCTCCATCAGACGCACGCACATTTCGATGAAGAGGGTGCGCGCGGCGAGCGCCCAGAAGGGTTCCGATGATCCGCCGTCGGACGGGATGAGCGCCGCGGCGGCGGCTGTGAACTCGCTGTGCGTGCGGCAGTCGTTGAAGATCGACCAGGCCGGGCATCGCGCGTCCATCGGATTGAGGATCGTGTCGCGCAGCGGATCGTAGAAGGCTTCGACATAAGCGCCGGTAAGGTCGAAGATAACGACGGTGTCCTGGCGCTCGCGTATCTGCGACACGAGGCTCCTGAGCTCGGTGGTCTTGCCCGAGCCGGTGGTGCCGATGAGCATCGAGTGCGATTGCTCCATGCGGTGGGGATAGGGGATGCCGGCAAGCGTGTAGGGATGGTGGATGCCGGCGTCCTTGCGGGCGCGAAATGGCAGCGCGATCACCTGCGCCGGGGTAAGCCGCGGAAAGAGATCGGCGGCGTCTTCTTCGAACTTCGCCCGGTTATGGGCATTGATCTCGGCGAGAAGGACGGGGCGATCGACGAGCATGGCGCCGCGCTCATGGCGTTCCTGAAGGATCGAACGACCACGACGATGCGAGATATCGACGAACCAGATCGTCAGCGGGATAGTGAGGAAGGTCGAGACGAGGATGGCGCCGACCAGACCCCGCATCGCGACGGCCCAGGCCTTGATGACCTCCGGGATATAGGGGACCGCTTTCATGACGGTTCGCATGATTTCGCCATTGGGCAGCGTGACGTTGACGCGCTTGTTCGGATCGAGGTCGACCCAATTCCACAGCGCCGAATAGATCTTCATGCAGACGAGCTGGAAGCCATGCTCGTCGAGCTTGATCGACACGATGATCGACCAGGCGATGAGGAAGGCGAAGAACCAAAGCAGCAAGGGCAACTTCGCGCCCGAGAACCACATCAGCATCTCGTGGGTGAGAAGCTGCGAGCCCCGCGTGAAATTCCCCGAGTTGCGCTGCACGCGACCGCGCGCGCTGTGGTGGGTGAGCGGGATCGGTCGGCCGTCGTTCCGGATGTCCTTATGCGCCATGATATTGCTCAAGACGCTTGTCAGTTTCGACGATGATCCGGTCGCGATATTCGGGAAATTGCTCGCGGATGATGATGTCGAGTGCGAGATGCTGGAACTCGCTGATCCGTGCGATCCGACGATTGCTCGTGTTGAGCACATCGACAGAGCCAAGAAAGCCGTCGACAGCTGCGCGCAAGAGATCGGATGGAGTGCAGCCACGCTCCGAGGCGAGCGCGACCAGGCGGTCATATTTGCCCCGGTCGAGGCGGACCGTGCAGTGTTTGTAGGGAGTGGTCAAACCAAACCTCCTAGCAGGGAGGCTGGTGGGGTCTCAGAAAGCGTTGCTGCTTATATCGGATCGACGCTGCGCCGGCAAGGAATTCGCGTAGGGCCATTCGACCGTGTTCGTCCGTATCACGCTGAAAGGGCATATTTGTTGGAAATTTTGCCCAACCCAAACGCTGTCCCACGACGCCCCACAGATTGATTTCCGACTAAGTAGCTGGATTTACATCAGAGCTCTTGCACCATCGGTGCGTTCGGTGTGCTTCTCTGCACCAGGGCTGGTCCTTATCCCCGGGGCGTCCTGGGCGCGTGCTGTCATGGAAAGGATTACGCCTCCGGCGGGGCGTCGGGCCGTCCGGCGGACGGAATGGAACCGGGCTGGATCAGGCGAATCTACGCAGGCTCCCGCATGGGACTGGTGATGGATATCGGATCGTCCAAGGCATCGATCCGGGCATCAGGAACGGCAGGGTTCGTAACCCGAATGGGCGGAGACAAGGCATAGCCTTGGCTCCGTGAGCTTGGCCGGCGGCCGCTTACTTCAAGCGGGCGGCGACCTAGCGAATAGAGCCCGGCGGCGGGGCCACTTTGCCCCGCCGAGCCGCGGCCGCAATCCCCCCTTCCAGCATCAACTCCCTCTCGATAGGATGCCCCTGTTCATAGCCCGATCAGCGTGAACCAAGAGGCCCTTATGGCACGGACATTGGAACAGGAGCGCGCTGCGCTCGCAGAGGACGAACGCAAGCTGGAAGAGCGCAGGCTAAGGCTTGCGGAGAAGGAACGTGAGGCGGCGATCCAGGCGGTCGACAAGGCCGGCCTGCTGAAGCTCGAAGGCAAGCGGCTGATGGGCCTGATGACCCGCATCCGCTCGCTCGGCATCGACGAGGTCGAGAAGCGGCTCGCTGCCTGAGCCATCCCGCCGCGACGACCGTCGCGGCTCGGACATGGGGGGCTCGATGCCCCTCATGTCCGACCATCCCTCGCAACAAAAAAGGGAGAGAGGCGACACGCGCCCCTCCCCGTTCCCGGTCTCAATATTCGTCGGTCAGCCCGCCCGGCGCGGTGTAGACGATCCGGTCGATCATCGCCTGGCTCAGCGCGCCGTAGTCGCCCTCGTCGATGGCGAGGTAGCCAAGCTCCGTATCCTCGATGACATGCTGGTCGAAGTAGCTGCGATGCGCGCGGCGCGTGGCGTTCGTGACGGCGGCGAAGTAGGCGGCGTTGTCGGCGGCGGTGGTGATCATCTGCATGTTCGGCTCCTGTCTGTCTTGAATGACAGGGGCAGTCGCGTCGGGTGGGCGGAGCCGGGTCAAGGACCCGCGCAGCGGGCCGCGTAGCGGCGGTGGGGGTCACGATTTTCTTCGGCGGCCACTGCCGCCGAGAGGATGCACCTGCGCCCGACCCGCCGAAGAAAATGGTGGGGCCCCGCCGTCCTTGAGGCGGCTTCGTCCGCCCGACATCATGGGAAGACTGTGAGAGATTTTTCCTCTCGTGAACCGTCCGGCAATGCGTAGCGGCGGGCGGACCGACGGGTCCGCACGGCACGCGAGCGAGCCGGATAATGATACCGTGTCCGACCTATTTTCACGCGCCTTTAAGTTTTCGAACTGAGGGGAGCGCCGCGCGCGCTGCGCCGGCTCAGGCAGGCTGATCGTTGTCGCATCGGGCGAAGTTCGGCGGTCGCCGCTTGGTGCGGTTTTCAGTCTGTGTTAGGGCCGGGGCGCGCTGCGAAAACGGCGGCGCCGGGGCCTGAGAACCCTGTCGAGAACGGCAACTCGGTCGAGATTTCGGCCGGGGTGCCTGCGCATATGTCCAGGTCGCGTGCGGCTAAAAGCGTAGGCGCATGCTCGACATGTTCTCAGCCCCGGCTCCCGCGCCCAGTGCGCGGGAGTTGTTACGGGGCGTTCTTCTCCTTCCGGCCACGTCCTTCTGACGAACGCCCCGCCTATTACCGGGGAGGGATCATGGCTCAGGCGCATGCGCAGGATAGCAAGGTTGCCCGTGCGCTCGCGCTGGTGCTGATGCGCGAGGTTCTTGAGATGCTCGATGCGCTCGACGAACCTGTCGCCGGCGCGCACCTGCAGTCCGCGATCGACGCGCTCCTTCGCAAGAGCAACCCTACGCCCAACTGAGGCGGGCCTCCGCCGGGTCGGTTGCAGTCATCAGAAGGGTTTCCAGACGAGGGAGATAGTGATCGACACGGGCCGCTCTCGCGCGGGCGCGGGTCGCCGGATCTTCGAGCTTGGCACGCGCCGTGTCGATGGGGATGTCGCCCACGCTGTCGGCGCCAATATCGAGGGCCTCGAGCAGAGCGTAGGCATTGCCATAGGCGAGATCGAGTTCGACGCCGCGGTCCGAGGTCAGCGCCACCCGCATGGTGGTTTCGGCGGCGGTCCGGTCCCGGTGCACGGCCACGCGTCGGGTGCGGAACTGGGCTTCTTCGACAACGGCGATGACGTGCGGATCGTGATCGAACCGCGCGGTCACCGCCGCGAGCGCGAGCGGACAGACGCGGGCCTCGAAACTGTCGCCGAGATATTCGTCGGGCTCCAGGAGCTGCTGCCCGAGCCGGTCGCCTTCCGCGCGAAGATAGCCGCGGAACGCGGCGAGTTGCCGGGCGCTGATCCGCGCCACGGGATCGTTCAGTTCGTCGGTGGGAACGGCGATACGGAAGAGGATGGACATGGCCTTGGGCTCCTTGGCAGTTGCCCCTCCCCCAGCCCTCCTTTCCTTTTGCATTCGGCCGCTCATAGGAGCCCTGGGTCGTCCTTGGTGCGGCGCGCCGGGTTCGATGCCCGGCGCGCCGCAAGGGCAGCAAGAAGGAAGAGGAAGAGAGGCCCCGGCGGATGCCGGAGCCTCTCGATGCACGGACCGTCAGGCCCGGCGCATGGACCGCTCGGCCGGACGCTGGTGCGCGAGCTTGACGACGTGGAGTGGGACGCCTGCCTGACGCAGCTTCTGCGCGAGGTTCATCTGGATGCCGGAGCCTTCGCAGACCACCGCTTCGACCGGCTTCAGGGCGAGCAGGCGATCGTTGCGCACGAACGCGGCCTTGGCGCCCAATCTGCGATCCAGGCGGAACATGATGACCTTCACGCCGCGCGCTGCCGCCCAGGCCTGGGCGATCGCATCGCAGCCTTTGGCCTGTGCCGTGGTGGCGAGGACCATCTCCGGGACGCGGGCCAGAATCGAGTCCAGACCCTTCCAGAGCATCTCATGATCTTCCCAGACCTGACCGCCCGAGAAGGCGACGACGGGACCCTCCGGGTTGAACTGCTCGCGGCGTTCGCGGCCCCTCGCGGCGAGGAAATCGCGGGCGTCGATCATCGATGCGGTGACGCCGTGCGAGACCCGGCTGCCACGGGTCGGCGCATAGGGGCGTCCCGTCTCGACCCGGTAGACCTCGGCGGCGTGGTCGCGCATGCATTCCATGGCGTCGCGGCACCCTTGCAGCGTCTGGCAGAGGAGCTGGGCTTCCTCGATTTGCGTCGCGTAGATTTCGCTGGGATCGAAGCTGCGCGCGAGTTCTCCAAGCTCCTTGGCGGCATCATCCTCGCGGTCGCTGATCCGCTTCGCCACGACATGGAAGCTGTTGACGAAGCCCCAGGCGAGGTCGCCCGCGAAGGCTTCCAGGCGCGTGTCGCGGAACACGTCGAACAGGGTGGCCATCACCATCTCCACCGCCGCGCGGGCCTGGTCGGGATCGGGCATTTCAAGTTGCTCGCTCTCGTCGACCGGCGACAGTTTGGCGCGCTCGTCATGTTCGAGAAAGGCGTCGGAATAGAGCGAGCTGCGTTCGTCAGCTCCGGTCTCGGTGGCGATGAAGCTGGCGAGATCGGCGAAGTTCGAGAAAGTGTTGGTCATTTGAGCCTCCAAGGTCTGGATGTCTCATCCTCATGATGAGGCTTGCCTCGGGGCATGCGGCGGTCAGGGAGGTCAGGCACGGCGGCCGGTCTCCGGCCGCCGCCGCTGTGCGGGGAGTGGGGGAACCGATTTTCTGAACGGGGCCGCGGCACGCGGGCACGGGCTGAAAATTGGGGGTACCGCTCATGCTTGACGGACCGCCAACCCCGCATGCCACACTAGGCAGACACAAGAGAGGAATAGGGGTGTTAAACCTCACCTGGGGTCCCGCCCCCGCAAGGGGATCGTGACCCGGATGGGCGGAGACGCGCGGCGCGCGGCTCCGTGAGGTTGGTCGGGGCCGCGCGCGATACGCGCGGGGCGGCGGCCTAGCGAATAGAGCCACGGTCCCGTCCCCGCCGCAGCGGGGACGGGATGCGCCGACCATGTCCCGATCGGACCCACAGCGGAACATCGTTGGAACTTCCTCGCACCCGCCATAGACTGGCTCCATGCAGGGGGATTCGAAGGCCTATCCGGGCGAAGTCGCGAGCGCTTTGGAGATCAGACAGCTCGCCGATGAATATCGCGGCGCGGCGCACGATCTGATGGGGCGAGGCAGACGCGGCCGACCATCGAGCTGGGCGCCGGCCCGCATGACCGCGATCCAGGCGATCGAGCTCTACTTGAACGCGCTGCTGCTCGATGCGGGCGTGAAGCCGGCCGAGATTCGGGGCTATCAGCATGACCTGCGCAAGCGTACCGCGCAGCCCGCGGTCCAGGCGCTGAGGCTGCGCCAGCGCACGCTCGACCACCTCGGCCAATTAAGCGAGGGCCGCGAATATCTCTCGATCCGCTACGGGCCTGAACTGGGCGGCAGCCTGTCCCAGCTCAACCGCCTGATGGCGACGCTGGACGAAGTCGCCGTCAAGGCTGGCACCGCCATCGGGAAGCGGGCCGCATCGAAAGCCTCGACAGCCAAGCCGGAGGCCGCGGCGAAGCCGGCCGGAGCCGGCTCCGTCGCGATCCCTACAGAGGCCTGATCCAGTCGGTAGCCGCGCACCAGCCGATGATGTCACTGCCGCTGTCGCCGACGGCATCGCCCGAGATATCGCGCCAGGGCGACCGCGGCCGATAGGTCGGCATGTAGCGGGCGGTGAGAAGCTCGAAGGTCGAACAGGTATAGCCGCTCAATCGGATGGCCAGCACGGGCTGATTCTCCGGCGGCAGCCCGGACAGCGCCGACACGAATCCCGACGGAACCGGGTGCAGGGTTGCATCGATCAGCGTCCGTGCAAGGCGCACTTCGAGCTCGCCGGCTTCCGCGCCCCAGGGGTGCGCGTCGAGGTCGAAACGGTCCGCATCGGCCGCGCTTGGGGCGCAGGCGAACACTCCGGCCCAGCAATCGCTGCCCGGGCGCAAGGATGCGATGTCGGCGGCAAGTCCGGGCTGGCCGGTCTCCGCCCGCAGCCAGTCGGCGAGGGCCGGCGTAAGCCGGCCCGTCAGCTTGCGCGCGCGGGTCGGTGTCCCGTCGATGTCAGGGAAGTCGACGAGCCACCAGGCGAGGCGGTGATTGAGGACGATGCCGTAACCGTTGGAGGTGCGGCGGCGGATAGCGAGATTTGGCAACATGGTGCGAAATCCTTCGGTGCAGCAAGGACGGGTCAGTGGACCGACCCGTCGAGGGAGTAGAGCAGGTCGGGGCTGACGAGCTGGTGCTCGGCGGCCACGAGCGACCAGGCTGCGGCCAGTTCCTCGTGATACTCGCAGTCCACGATGGCGTCGGCGCTGGCGTCGCCGAACTGGGCCTCCTCGAAGGCGCGGATATGCGCCGCATCGGCGGCTTCGGTGATCGCGTCGGCGAGGCGGGCCGCGATCTCGTGACGGCCCATGCCATCGGCGGCACGGCGAATGCGGGTAACAAGGGCGGGGTTGAGGACTTCGATCCCGTGGGCGACCCCGGCGATCTCTTCGAAGCTGTTGAGATGGAACATCTGTCGTCTCCGTGAAAAAGAAGGGGCGGCCCGAAGGCCGCCCGTCTGGGGTCAGAGGAATTCGATTTCCTCGGCGACGATGTCGGTGTTGTAGTAGGTGCGGCCGTCCCGCTCGTTGCGGCTGTAGCGGACCTCGCCGACGACCATGAGCTTGTCGCCCTTCTTCTTGTGATTGGCGACCGACTTGCCGAGGCCGCCAAACGCCTTGACCGTGTGGAACTCGTCGTAGGTCTCGGTGTAGCCTTGCCCGTCCTTCTGGACCTGGCCGTCCTTGATGACGGGCTTGGAGGTGACGAGGGAGAAGCTGACGCCGCCCTTGCTGTCGGTGCCGAAGCGGGTGATCTCGGAGGTGATCCGGCCCGAGAGAAAAATCTTGTTCATGACGCTCTTACCTTTTCGCGATGCGCCAGCGGGCCGATCCCGCTGGGATGGACAATCGCGAAGGCCCGGGTCCGAGGGGCTGGCGCACCGGAGCGAAGCGCAGGGAAACCCGGGATTTTCCGGGTGGTGCGGGCAGAGGCCGAAGGCCTCAACACGGCCGGACAATCCGGGGTTGCGGCGGACCCGCCCGGGCGTAGCGTTCATCCCCTCAAGCGGGAGGCGCGCCTGGCGCCCGCCGAGAGGTCATTGCGCTGACAGGGTGGGGTTTCGGGCCAGCATCACCGGGCAGTCGCCGTCGGCGCGATGCCGCGGCACAGTGCTCCCTGCCGCCGCACCGGCCTTGCCTGGACGGGCGGAAGGACTGCGGCGGCGCAGCGCTCTATGTCCACTCGGGTCGGCCAGTGCGATTGGCTTGGCCGGCGTTGATCACAGGAAGGTGGAAGGAGTGCACCCGGCGCGCGCGATCCGCCGTCGTCACGGGGAGCGGCCGGATCTGGTAGAGCCCGTCAGTTGGTGCTGCGGAGCGGAGAAGGCGCCGGGCCGCTAGTCCCGGTTGATGGCCGCTGCATTGGCAAGGAGCGCCGAGAGGATCGCGTTCGTGAAGCCCGGGGGCATGCGGCCAGCAACGTAGGAGGGCTCACTGGTGACCGGGCGTATGTCGTAGCCGAGCCAAGTGAAGTGATTGTACTGGTCGATTACGACGCCGGTTCCTCGAGTAAGACCGGCCGCATCGGCGACGGCATCGGGAATGGGCAGCGTTGACGCGGATGCTTCACCCTTCGTCGTGATCGCGAGCGTGAAAACGCGGCCGTCCCTGACCGCGGCCACCATCACCGGACGCGTCTTGATACCTTCATCGCGGCCTGCGGCTTTGTCATGGGTGAAGAGGAAGACGTAGTGGAGGATGTCGCCGACGTTAGGCAGCGGCGTCATTGTTCCACCGATCCGAGGCGAGTTCCTGGGCCGTTGGGCGGGCTGCCTCGAAGATCGCGGCATGCTCGGCGCTCATCTCGGCCGCCGGGACAGCTTGCAGATCGAGAACGGCCAGGATTTGTCCGGCCGCGATCCGCTCGATGCGCTCGAAGTAAGCGGCATCGGCAATGGTAAGATCGGGCCTGCCATGCTTCGTGATGGTTACAGGCGACCGGCGCCCACGATCGAGATATTGTCCGGTGTGATTGTGAAAGTCAGTCAGCGGAACCTTTTCCTTCCGCGTCGGGACAAGAGTGGCATCAGCGGCCATGGTAGACTCCTCAATCAATATTGCCAATATAGAGAAAATGGCAAGTTTTGCAAGTTTTGAGCGCGGTGGGCGCGCAGATCTAACCACGCGCTCTAGGGAGGGCGGTGCGGTGCAAAAAATGCCTGGGCATCAGAACAAGGACAGGGCCCGCTTCGCCAGGGGGTGCGAAGCGAGCCCTGTCACCCCGCGCCGGGGGCTCATGGCGCGGAGTTAGCGGGTGCCGTCGGCGTTAATCGACGGTCTCGGGGGTGCGCTGGCGGCGCTGGCGGCGAGCGGGCTCCTGCGGGGCATCCCCAAAGCCGTGCTCGCTCGACGACTGGCCGAGCCCGGCCTCGGAGCCCTCACCGCCCGCGCCCGCGCCGGCAGTTTCGTCAGCGCCGGGCAGCGGCGGCAGACCATCGTCGGCCTTGGGTGCCATTTCGGAAGCGAGATCACGGCGGCGCGTCGGGCGCGACCAGACCACGTTGTAGCTGCCATCCTCCTGGCGGAACGCCGAGATGTAGAGCGGCGCCGTCAGGCTCGGATCCTCGATCTTGCCGTTGAGGAACGCCTCGCCGGTGCCGTTCGAGAACAGTTCGAAGAGGGCGCCGACCTGCACCCATGCCCGCGATTGCGAGAGCGCCAGCACTTCGAACTTGGGCGCCTTGGGATTGGCCGAGTGGACCTCGCGCAGCGCGATGGTCATGGCGATGGTGAGCGTCGCGATCTTGCCGACGTGGATGCCAGCTTCGTTCTGCTTGATCGAGCCGATGTTCATGGGACTTCTCCTGGACGATGGTCTCGAACACCGTGTCCGGACCACCTTCCTCCATCCCGCTCCTCTCCTCGGCCGTTCGGCCGAGCCGGCGCGTCAGCGCCCCTTTCCGAGGTCCGCTCTTCGCGGCCTCGGGATCGCCTTCACTTCCGGCCAAACCACGTTCGCCAGGCGCGGTGTTAGTGCGAACCCTCGAGCCAGTTCTCGACCTTGGCGACATCAGACGTCGAGATAGCAGTCATGCGTCAACACGAATGCATCGGCGATCGACTCTCCGTCCTGAAGCTGGCGCGGGGCCCGCGACCCAGCCCAGATCGGCCTCGGCAGATGGTCCCCCATAGCAAAGCGCCAGCGGGAGAGGCCGTTCGCGGCCTCGAGGACGAAGCCCGATTCGGCCGCCTCGAAGCGTGAGATGGTGAGCCGCTCGCGCCCGAAATCGGGTAAGTCCTCGATCGTGGGATGTCCGCAATAGCGGTGCTCCCAGGGTCGGAAATCGCCGAGCTGGTCGGGGTGAACACCGAGGATGCGCTGGTCGATCGTAATCGCGAGCGACCGGAAATCGGCTGCGGGCGCGATTTCCTCGTGCGTGAGCCAGATCCAGCAATCGGAATGCTTGAGCGGGAGCACGATCCACGAACCGCCGTTGCACTGCCATCCCGAGAGTCCAACGCCGCCCTGGCCGTAGCTGCCCAGATGCGAGGAATAAGCTGTGAGCATCCGGTCAATCGGCCAGTCGGGCGCGAGCGGCCCAATGACCGAATGCCCCCGGATGCGACTGAACGATCCGAGGTCGAATGTACCCCTTGCCGCGCAGGCGCGGGTCGCGCTCACCGGACTTCCCGGAAGATCCAGCAGGCGGCGCGCCTTGTCACCGGGGTCCACGGCCTCGGGGCAGGAGACCCGGAGCGCGAAACGCAGCGAGGCGGAAACCGGCCGCGCACCGTCGGCACCTTCGAGGGAGAGTGAGACCGCGTGCTGCGTTGAACCGTCATCGTCTGGTGCGATGATCGTCGCAGAGACCTCCCAGTCGATGCGTCGGCGCTCGTACCAGGCCTGGGAGAGGATCCAGCTGCGAGCGTGGGAGGGGTGTTCGGCCTCGGATTTGTCGAGAATCCAGGCGGGCACGGCTGCGGTCAGCACGACATCATGGGTCGGCATGGGGAGATCTCCGTTGCTAGGCAAAGGGGCTCGCAGGTAGCGAGGTGGGTTCGGTGCTTGCCCGCGCCCGGTCAGGCGTAGTGGGGAGGCACTTCCGGAAACGCGGCGGGCGCGGTTCCCTCGAAGACGATCGCGCGATGGCGACCACCCGAATAGAGAAGCGAGTCCACGCACCGTTTGTCCGTCTGGAGGCGGTCGAGCAGTCGGTTGGTCCGGGCGGCGAGGCGAACGGCACGGGCTTCGGTGGGCGCCAGCGCGAGGAGACGGCAAAGCGTACCGGTATCGAACCACCACCCGCCCTCTTCCGGTCCTCCGTAGGCGCGATCGATTTCGTAAAGCGCGACGATATAGCGCATTGCCGCCTCCCTCAGCGGCGAGCCGGCAATACGAGCCATTCGGGCTCGTCGTCGGCGATCACCGCGCCGGCTTGTGCCGCCTCGGCCTCGGAATAGACGGTGGCCCGCTCGAGGCTGCCGAACCCGTCTGCTGCGTTCCAGAACAGGAGCCCCTCTTCGGCGTCGCGGGTGGCGAGGATGAGCGAGCGATCCGGTGTGGCATTGCGCGTGAGCGCGCGCTCGAGGCCCTGGGCCGAACCGCCAAACTCGATGTCGTCCCTGGTGATGACGACATAGCCTCCGCCGAATTCGCCGGGCCGCATGCGGTCGCAGTCGAGTGCATATTCAAAGCCATAGGGTAGCGCCGATTTCGCGACGCACTGGATCAGCGCCGCCGCGGCCTCGATGTCGACCTGATCGCCGTGCATCCAGACGCTCGCCTCGCCCGTTCCGCCCGGAGGGTCGATCTGCACGGTGAAGCCGAGGCGCGGATAGTCGGGGTCGGAAAAGAGTTCGAGGAACCCGTTGAAGGGATCGTCGGGTGACGGGGGAAAGCAGGCGGCGAACGCGGGACCAAGAGCGGCGAAGCGGTCGGAACGAGATGCATCGAGCGATGGATTGCCGACGGCGTCGATCGCATCGTCGATCAGACGGAAGATCTCGGCCTCGGCGCGGGTGACAGCGAGCATGAAGCTCGCCTTGACGAAGTGGTTGGCCATGGTGCCTCGCGGAAGTGTAGGGGCGCCGGAGCCCAGCGCCGGGACGGCCTCGGGATCAGCCCGGACCAGCCTTCCCTTCCCCCTCGACTCTTCGCCCGCAACGTGGGGCCGCTGTCCAACCGTCACGATCGGGTGCGAATGCGGCCTGTTGGTTCCGGGGCGGTCAGGCTTTGCGGCGACTGCTCGGCGGGCCGACGTGGTCGGCCGAGACTTCGAGGTCGATGGCGAGCTGGGTCAGCGTGCGGTGCGCGCCAAGCCTTTGAAGCCCGTCCATGCGCGGGTCGAGCTTGATCGTGGCGAGGCGGCCGCGCACCAGGGAGGCGGCAACGCGCAAGGTATGAGGGTCGAGGTCCGCCATGGCGCGATGATACCCCAATTCGGACCGCCGCGCGAGCGGAGAGGTTCGCGGGCGCGCCTAGTCGGTCTCGAAATTCCGCCAGCGGTGCACGAGTTCGATCATCTCTGCCTTGCGGCCGAATGCATCGGGATAGATTGCGCCCTCGTGCTGGCCGAGAAACCCGATGATCGTCGTCATATGAGTCGCAAGGGTCGCATCGACACCGAACAGGTCCGCGATCGGAAAATGGCCGCAGTCGTCACCGTTCCACCAGGCGAGCAGGAAATTGGCAACCCGGCGGCCCTGGCCGGTATCGGAGCGGGCGACGTCGATGAGGCGATCGAGCGCGCTTGCTGCTGCGGTTTTGCCGAATGGGCCTTGGTCGATGGACATAAGCTTTCCTGTTCCGATCAGGATGATCGCTGACCGCCGCCGATATGCAAGGTCGAATCAAGGCCGGGCGACCCGGCAGGATTGCCCCGCAGGATCCACGGCATCGGCTGGATGAGCCTGGCCCAGTCGGCGAACGAGGGTACGCGCCCCAGATCTTCCGTTACATGCTGCTCACCGATCAAGCGCACGGGCACGTCGCGGTCGTCGCTGTTGCGGATCGTAACCCCGAACACCGTTTCGAGCATGAAAATGCCCTCGGCATGATGGCGCAGCGCACGGTGGCGCGGGTCGGCGAGGATCTTCTTGGATTCGTCGAACCACTGGTGAAGCGCGATATAGTCGTCCGCCACGCCGCCCCAGCGGCGCACCGAACTCAGCGCATGATAATGGCAGTGCGACATCGCTAGAGCTCCGTCTCGCTGGTTTCGTAGTCGATGAAGCGGCTGTTGTGGGTCAGCGTTACCGCGCCGCTCGCAACGTCGATCTCGATGGTGCCCCAGGCGCCTTCGCCATTTTCCCAGCCGCTGTGATGATCGCTCGCGGCATTCTCGGCGAAGGCGCTCAAGGCGTCGCCAAGCTGGATTGCACGGCTCGTGATACCCCCGCCCCACTCGACCGCGAAATGATCGCAGAGGATGGTGGGAAGATCCTGCACCGCATCGCCGGCATAGGCGGTGACGTCACCGACGGAGCCTTCGTCGCCGCCGCCATCATAACCGATTTCGACGCGGGTGATCCCATGTTCGGCGAGCAGCGGCAGGAAGGCCGCCTTGCAGCGGCTCTCGGCCTCGCGCACCCGGGCGAGCTGTTCGTCGATGTCGGCGACGATGCGCGCAGCCGCGGCGGCATGTTCGGGGGTGAGCTGGATGTCGGTCATGCGGAGATCTCCTGAAGTATGGCGTTCGCGGCCTCGGCGCTGGCCGGATAGGCGGCTGCGAGATTGCGGTGCAGGGTTTCGAAATCGGGGATGGCGAAACGGCCGTCGGGGCCGGGCCGCGTCGCGAGGATCGCGCCGGTGACGATCTCGGCGACCGAGGTGCGCTCGACGATCGGCGCTGCGCCATCGACATAGCGAACCGGCGGGGCGATGCAGGCCTCGGTCCAATGCGCGAGCCCATCCTGGGCGGCCTCGGCATAAGTCGCGACGCGGGGATCGCGGCGGGCCGCGCTGGCGTCGACGTACAGACCGAGCGTGTAATAGACACCAAAGTCATGGGAATTGGTCAGCGTCCGAAAGGAGCATCCCTCGGGCGGCAGACCGTGACGGGCGATCAGGGCGGCGCGGTAGGCCCCGACCTCGAGGCGATTGAGCCGCTCGAAATCGGGCGTGTGGCCAAGCTGCGCGCAGTCCTCATTGGCGGGCGCGCCGCCCAGGTCGATGATGTCGGACATCGCATTCTCCATGGTTAGGAACGCCCCGCCAAGCCCCCCTCCCCTTGCCGGCGGCGCAGCCGGGAAAAGGAAAAAGGCCCCCGCGACGCGCGCGGGAGCCTTCGGTTTGCCAGGGCGGCGGTGTCAGCCGGCGAACGCGTGCTCGGCCGAGGACTGGCCAAGGCCTGGCTCGGCGCCTTCCCCGCCCGTACCCGCGCCGGCGGTTTCGTCAGCGCCGGGGAGCGGCGGCAGACCATCGTCGGCCTTGGGCGCCATTTCCGAGGCGAGGTCGCGGCGCCGCGTCGGGCGCGACCAGACCACGTTGTAGCTGCCGTCGTCCTGGCGGAAGGCTGAGACGTAGAGCGGCGTGACCAGACTCGGATCCTCGATCTTGCCGTTGAGGAAGGCCTCGCCGGTGCTGTTCGAGGCGAGTTCGAAGAGCGCGCCGACCTGCACCCACGCCCGCGATTGCGAGAGCGCCAGCACCTCGAACTTGGGCGCCTTGGGATTGGCCGAGTGGACCTCGCGCAGCGCAATGGTCATCGCGATGGTGAGCGTCGCAATCTTGCCGACGTAGATGCCACCGTCATTCTGCTTGATCGTACCGATGTTCATGGGAGTTCTCCTGGATGATGGCTCGAACTTCCGTGTCCGAGACACCTTCCTCCCTCCCCCTCCTCTCCTCGGCCGTTCGGCCGAGCCGGCGCGCCAGCGCCTGATCCGAGGTCCGCCCTTCGCGGCCTCGGGGGCGTTGCATCCAGTCAGTGCAGCGAGCCGAAGAGACCGCGCTTGGCTTCGGCCTGGTGTGCGCCGTCCTTGACCCCGATGCTGGCGCCCATGTCGGCATCGAGGTCGGCCGCGAGCGCTTCGGGGATTTCCGCATAGGGCGCGACGACAGCGATCGCGGCTTCGGGTGTCGGCAATTCTCCGGGCTCGGTCCCAAGCCAGATCGTCGCCTCGCCCTCCTCCGGTTCCTCTTCTGTGGGCGTGAACACCTGGGCGAAGAAGGTCTGGAGCGGCCGGTCCCAGCCGACGACAACCGAGATCACGTCGGTGCCGGCCTTGGGCTTGAGAAGGTAACGGCTCATGACTGGCTCCTGCGCAAACGGTGATCGACATGGCGCGACGCGCCCTCGGCGCTGCGGAGCGCCCTAAGCGCAGCCGCGGCGGCACGCGGGGCTCGCGCCTGGGCGAGGAGGGACCGCGCGAGGCGAAGGTGCGTGATCGCTGTGTGAATCGCGTCCCGATCGGCGGGGCTCGCTGCTTGGATGTCAGGCATCGGCACGACCCTCCACTGTCTGCGTGGCCTCTTGCGCAGGCTCCAGGCCGATCTCGATCGTATTGCGGGCAAGGACGACGGTGAAGCGGCGCCCCTCGGGCACGAACCACTGTGCGCGATGAGCAAGGACGGCGCGCAGGCGTTCGACGAGCGCCGCGTCGTCACCGAGCAGCAGGCGGGTCGCTACCTCCTGCGCATCGAGCACGAACCGGCTGTGCTGGGTATCCCAGCTGTCGGCGTTGCGATCGTCGCTGGGCGAGAAGCAGGCGCCTTCGAGCAGGTCGACGAGTTCGGCGGGGGTGACCGCATCGTGCGAGGCGAGGAGGATGTTCGCCTCCTCGAAGCCCCAATGGGTGCCCTCGTCATATTCGATCGCGACCGGCGCAGGGATCTGCAGTGCTTCCGCGCCCTCACCGCCGAACTCGAGCACGAGCGTCAGGCGATCGACGGGACCGCTCTCCAGCCCGGGGAACTCGTGCGCGTCCAGCCTGGCGGTCTCGCCGTCCCGTTCGATGTCGAAGCGAAGCGCGGTGATCTGGGGCAGCCGGTCGTACCAGCTATAGCCGGCCATCGTGTCGTCAGGTTCGGCGAGACGGCCATCATAACCCCCGGCCTTGCTGAGAGCGAAGGCGGCGCATTGCTCGAAGGCGGGTTCGAAGCGGTCGACGAGGATATGGTCGCCGGCCGGCAAAAGCTCGAACCGGGCGGAGCGATTGTTGTAATCGGCCGTCGCGGGGCTCCATAGTTGCACCACGGCCTCGGCCTCGGGCAGATCGATGCCGAGCGCGGCGGCTTCGCCCCACTGCGCGTGCGCGAGGCGGTGGGAACCGAGCTGCTGGATATGGCGATAGATGGCGCGGAGGACCGCCGCGCGCAGCGCCCCGAGCGCCGCGTTTTCGACCATCTCCTTGCGCGCGGGCAGTACGAGCTGAAGGTCGGGCGCATCGACGATGTCGACCCTCGCCCACCAGTTGCGCCGCTTCTCCGCGATCGACGGCAATGCGGCGGCGACGATCACGCCATGGAAGTTGATGCAAGGACTGAGGCGGGCGGCGCGCAGGTCGTTGAAGAGGCCGATGCGAACCCCTCCTGTCTCGATCACGGCCTCGGCGCCCGCGAGCCAGTCCTGGCTGGGGAGCAGTGTCCCTCCGAGCCGGACCGGCAACGGAAAATGGAGCGCGGCCGCCCTCGCCGAGCCATCGAGGGTGTCCTTCCATCGGTCGCCGAGCCGGATGCGAATCCGCGTACCGTGAGGGGCCTCGACGATGCCGACCGGGATCGGCGTGCCCGCTTCCCAGACGGCGGCGGCAACGTGGACCTCCCAGCCCTGTCCGACAGTGGTTCGCGAGCGCACTTCGATGTCATGGCCGGCGAGGCTGAAGACGCCCATGCCGGCCGGGTCCTCGCGGCGGGCGATGCTCTCGTCCCATCCCGATCGGCCGAGCGCGAGGATGACCGATGGATCGGCGATGCCCTCGCCGTCATCGGTGATGGCGAGCCAGGCCTCGTCGCCGTCCATCTGCAGATCGAGGTCGACCCCGGTGGCGCCGGCGCGGCGGGCGTTCTGGAAGAGTTCGCCAAGGACGTCGCCGAGCGTGTTGTTGAACAGGCGCGTGACCTTGGTGACCGCGGCCGGGTCGACCTGGCTGCGGATGACGGCGGGAAGGGACATGGCGAACTCCTCGAAAGCGGATTTGCTCGCCCGGTCCCCTCCCTCTTCCCTTTTGGCCTCAGTCGATCGCGCCGAAGATCTCCGCGGCCTCGGGATGGTCGAGGGCATGGTCGCGCAGCCGGTGGAAGGCTTCGGCGACATGGTCGTCCTCCACTTCGAAGGAGAGATGCGAGAAGGTGAAGAGAGTCGCGATGATCCCGGCAGCGTCGGCCGAGACCTCGCCTTCGTAGCCGTTGGCCGCGCAGCAGATGCGCAAGCGCTCGCGGCCGGTCGGGGCGAGGTAGAGGGGCTGGCCGCCGGCCTTGTAGAACTGCCAGTACCCGCCGCTATAGTCGGGCGAAAGCCTGTCCATGAACCCGTAGAGCAGCGTCTCGCCCTTGAAGAAGTTGCGGCGGCCGAAAAGCGTCGGGATGAAACCCGATCGCCGATCGTCGGGGACGAGGGTGGCGGGACGGAAGACGGCAGATGCAGCAATATCGGACATGAAGGGTCTCCTGAGCTGAGGCGCGGCCGGCGAGACGCTTTGTGCCCCCCGGGCCGCATTCCCTTCGCTCCCCCTCCCCTTTTGCGGCGCGTTCGATCAGGGAGCGAGGCGGCCGGCGTTGAAGGTCTCGAGCCACTCGCTCATCGCCGGTCGTTCGGAGAGCGGCACCAACGCCGCCACATCCTGGAAGCGTACGAGGTCGGCGGGGGCATCGCGGATGATGGCCGCGATCTCGGCCTCGGGCAGCAATCCTTCCGCGCGGATGAAATCGGTCATCCGGCCCGGTCGGGTCTTGGTCGAGCGCCGCCAGAGCCCTTCGACCGTGCGCAGGCGGGGCGCGGCGCGCGCTTCGACGAGGACGATGAGCCGCAGGCACCAGGCCGGCAGTGCCCGGACCTCGTCGGGTTTCATCGCGCCGCAGATGAAGCAGCTCGACTTGGGCGGGACCGGCAGGCCTGCGGCTTCGATGCGGGCGGTGCATGCGGCGCGGTCCCAGCGCCATTCGCGCAAGGGATAGCGGGTTTCGAAGAGGTCGTCCGTGATCGAGGCCGCGTGGTTGTAGCGGCGCGTGTCCTGCGGCGAGGCATCGAACCCGATCAGGCGGACCACCTTCTGCCCGCGTGCCCATGCGGCCTGCGCGGGTGCCCAGCTCTTGAGGTACTTCTCCTGGGGCGCAGCTTTCCATTTCAGGGAACATTAGGTCTGGATGGGTCTGTCTCCTTTGCCCTGCAAAGCCCCATTTCCGCCAGTCCTTCTCCCCCTCCCCTTCCGAGACGCCCGATTAGGGCGTGACCGCATCAAGTGGCCGGGGGATCGTCCGCTTCGGCGCTGGCGCGGATCGGAACGGGCCGGCGTATCCGATCGAGTTCTTGCACGATTTGCGCATTGCGGCGCTCAAGCCGCTCAGCCCGCTGTTCCGCTTCGATGGCGCGTTTGAGAAGTCCCGCGTTCTGCGTCGCCAATGCAAGGATTCGCGCGTCGGCATCGCGAAGCGCCGAGCGAGCGCAATGATCGTCGCCGACGGTCGTCTCTGCTGCGCTGGCGCGCTGCGACTGGAGTTCGCGCAGCGCAGCGAGAACACCCGCATGATGGGTATAGATGATATTACGGCCGACCCCGGCTGCCCGCGCGAGCGCGGCGACCGTAGGAGTGGTGGATGGATCGTCCGCGAGGCCGGCAAGGGCCTGGTGCAGGCGTGCATCGGTATTCGCGCGGCGACGTGCTTGTGGCGTGGACAGGTCAGTCTCGGATGCCATCGGCATTCCCCTCGTCGAGCTGATCAAGGATGCGGCGGGATTCCTGGATGCGGGCCTCCGCAAGCGCACGGCTCTCGGGGTCGAGGTCATCACGTCGGATCAATGCGGTGTTGCGTCGAAGGCGCGCTTCCCAGACCGGCCTATGCTTGTCGGTCACCGCAAAGTTCGCGCAAGTCGAGCAGGTGCCTTGCGTGCGGAGCGCCGGGTTCGGTTCGCGCTCCCCGCCAAGACAGGCGGAGGTTTCCCGGCGGTAGAGGCAGTATCCCCAGTCACAGACACCGAGGCGCATATCCGTTTCGGCGAGGATCTGCGTGATGTAGGCATCGACGTCACCCGAACGGGTACGGCCACGGAACGGTGATCGTTCGGAGAGCATGGTGCCAGCCTTCCCCGCAACGTGCGGCGCCAGCAGAAGGTCTTCCAGCGCCTTGCGGGTTTCCCCGGCGGCCTGGTCATCGATCAGTTCGGCGAGTTCGAAGTCGGTGCCGACATAGGCCCGGTCGGTCATCGCCCTGTGGATGTGACCCAGATGGCGCTGGAGCGCGGTAAGGCCGGTGCGGTCGCGACGTCCGATAAACCGCGAGAACGTCTTGCGCCCTTGATAGGTGGTGAGCCGCCAAGGGCTGTTCTGATGATTCGGAAGGGACAGGAACGGCGCGAACCGCTCGTTGAGCCGGACATTGACCATGGACGAGTGCAGTCGCGCCACCGGCATGGTCGTCGGAAGCGGCGAGCGACCGCGGCCGAGTTGATGCAGCCATAGACCCCGGTTGCCGCTGAGTTCGCGAAGCGGCGCAGAGAGGCGTTCGAGGATATGAACCGCGCGCTGGACCGGCTCGGGCGCGAGCCAGCGGTGGATGTCGCCATGCTCCGTCAGCGACGTCTTCGTGATCGTGCCGACCAGATAGACGTGGTCCTCCCCGCCACCGCCCGCCGCGTGGCGCTCGAGACAGCCCTCTTCGAGCCTGAGTATCTCGGAAGCTCTCGCGCCAACAAGATAGGCGATGACGACGAAGCAGGCATCGCTGAGCCGGTCGAGCATGAACGCCAGACGGCGCAGCGGCCAGTCCGGATTCGGATACCGATCCCCATAGGGACAGGGCTCATCCAGCATAGCGCGTCTGACGTGCCAATGGAGCATGCGCCCCTGATGCCGCAGCCGGAACTGGTCATAGAGATCTTCAAGATGGTCGCGCAGCGCGAGTATCTGATCCGCTGGATTGCCGAGAAGATCAATCGCGCCGCTAACCAACGGCACGGCGATTTCGTCAGGTGTATAAGGGTGGCGGCCATAAGGCTTCCAGTGTCGCTTCCCGATCGATGCAACGCGAGGCGGTGGTGCCGGGGGCGCGTCATCCAGCTTGTCGCGCTGCATATGGAAGGTGCGGATCGTGCCGAGATGGCCTTCGGCAGTGCTGAGCGAGAGTAAGGCGCCATTTCTGCCCGGACGGGCGCGCAACATCGTCACGAACCGATCGACGGCATCTCGGTCGAGATCCTTGAAGCATCGGACGTTTTCCGCCGCCATCCATCGAACAAGGAAGCGGACGTGGCTGAAGTGACCGCGGATGGTTTCCTTTCGGAGCGGCATCCGCCCTTCGGGTGGATCGTGCCGTAGCGAGAGCAGGAACAGTTCCGCCGCATGCCGGAGCGGCGTCCAGTGGTCGTCGTCGAACCGGCTTCCGTCCGGCATTTCGAAGCCCCAGTTGAACGTCATCGCGGGGAGCTCGCCCCTATCGGGAGGCGCTGCCACCGAGGCTTGGAAGAGAGTGGGTGCTGGCGCGGATACCATGACGCTATTCCAGATCCGGCAGCGGCGGCAGGGCAGACATGATCCGCTCTGCCGCTGGCATCATTTCGGGCGGGAATGCCGGGAGCAGGTCTTGTGTGAGCACCTGAAGGCTGGGCGTGTAGAACAGGCCGAACCGGATCGGGTCGATCCGCTCCCGCGCCATTTCAAGATGCCGCATGGCCTGGACGATCCGCGCCAGGTGACCCAGGTCGATCGGAACAACCAGTCCCGGACAGGCAAGGCAGCCGCCGAGTTTCGGGCACATCCGGCCAGGACGTGCGTGGGCGCTGTCGGTCGGGTTCAGGCAGTCATGGCCGAACAGGACCGTCACTCGAGTATCGGCACCTGCTTTTCGGGATCGTCCGCGGTGTGTGGGCGTCTCTCCGCCAACCCATCTGATCATCAGCGACTGGAGCCGCGCGATCGTGTCGCGCTCGAGGCGGCGAACAGCCTCGCCATCGACATAGATGTCGGTGGTGACGATGCTCGCATGATTGAGGACGGCCTTGGCCGCCATGATATCGCCCTGCGACGCGGTATAATGGGCACTGGCCATGCTGCTGCGGAACAGCTTGGGCGAGAAGTCGGGAAGCAGTGGACGGGCTTTGCCGGAGTGCGCTTCGTTCCATGAGGCGATTGCAGCGTTCTGACGTTCGTAGAAGCGGAGCATTGCTGATCGCAGCGTGGCCTGCACAATATGACCAGCCTGGTACTCACGCTCGAGGCGGCCTGTCGTCATAAGGAAGCGGTGCAGGAACAGCCGGTTGCGCTCAGATGCTTCCACATGCGGAAGCAACGGCTCCGTCATCGCGAGCATCTTCTCGATCAGCCGCGGTGCCGCATAGGGGCGGCGGTTATCGAAGGACCGCCGCTGCAGGCGCTTCACCTTGCCGCCGGCACGGGGTTTCACCCACTCGACCATGATGCGATTCCGGTCGAGGGGATGGGGCACGAGACAGTCGCGCTTGATTTGGCGTAGCGGCCCCGCGTTGGCCGCTGTCTGGATCAACAGCGCGATGTAGAACGCCGTCAGGGTGTCCGTCGTGATATGCAGATAGCCTTCGACCGAAGCGATCTTGTGCGCCTTCGGCAGGGACTTCTGACGGAAGCCTAGCCGTCGCAAGCCTTTGCCTCCAGGAGACAGACCATCATTGGCCCGGTGGAGCCGCCATATCCATCGGTCCAGTCCTTCCCCGCGCCACGAAGGCCGTGGCGGCAACTCCGGTAGCGCTATGACGGCCTGGCCATATTGGAACTTTTCCCAGGCCGCATCGATCTCGGCATAGCAGGCTGCCAGCACCGACCTCATCTGGGCCGGCGTTAACCGCTCTTGCGGCAACCGCTGGGTGCCCGCGAGCGGGATCGCATTATTGGGCACGGCGAAGTCGGGGGCGAACAGGCCTGGATTGTCCGCGATCGCGCGATTGAGGACTGGCCGGACCATACTGAGCTGACCGGATTGTGATACAACACCACGCCTGCGCCCGTTGGTGGGCTTCGCCAGCCAGGTGATGAACCGGCGGATCGTCGCCATATCGAGATCAGCCGCGCGGCCGATGCGCCCGTCTTCGCGCAGGAACCTGCCGAACACGCGCAGCGCGAACCAGCGAGCGGTGCGGGTCGCGGCGCTGGACGCCACATCATGATCGCGGAAGGCCCTGGCCAGAGCCGTGGTGATATCGCTTGGCATCCCGAACAACGCCGGGTCGAAGCGTTGAGCAACCTTCCCCCATTCATTGTGGAACCGGATTTCGGCGATCTCCGCCGGATGGTTCACCGGTGTCGGATCGAGCCGTAGCGTTCGGTCGAGGCGCCTCCTAGCCATCGGCGGGGATCAACTCGCCGTAAAGATAGGCGAGACTTTCGCTCAGGTCGCGCTCGTGCAGCTCGACGCAGCGTAAATAAATCGCGGTGGTCGTGATCGAAGCGTGACCGAGCAGCACCTGCACGACCTTGAGCGGGTTGAGATCCGGGTTGGTGCGGGCCTGGAGCTGGAGACGGGCAAGCATCGCCATCGCGAAGGTATGGCGGAGCCAGTGCAGCGTGCCCTGGAGATTTGCGGCCGCGAACGCCTCCGCGATCTGCGTGGTCAGGAGCTTGCGTGTGAGGGCACGGCCATGCTCGTTCAACAGGAGATTGGGTGGCGCACGATATCGCCGGTCGGAACGGCGGGCACGGCGGACGATCCGGGCGCGGTCCTCGCCGACATACCAATGCGTCTGATCGAGCAGCCGGAGCGGCGGATAGACCGTCCTCGGGCGGTCGCCCTTGGTGATGTGGAGCGCTACGCCGACCAGCGGGTCGCTGTCGAGATCAAGGGGCCAGCTATCCGGGATCTGGTCGATGGCGAGCGCGCAAAGCTCCTTGCGGCGTAGCCCCGCACCAAGCGCCCATTGCGCGGCAAGTCGCGCGGTGGGCCTGAGATGCGCGAACAGCCGCGCCAGCTCGTCGGCGCGCAATGGCCGCGGCAGCTTTTCGGGGCGCGAGACGATCAGTTCGTTGACCTGTCGGCGTTGCAGACCGGGCCGGTAGGCTCCGTCGAGCACCAGCGTCATCTTCTCGGTCAGCCGGAATGGACAATGGTCGATCAGCCCCCGGTCGAGCGCCCAGCCATAGAAGCGGCAGACAGTGGAGACGCGCGCGTTGATCGTGGTTCGGGCATAGGGCCGCCCGGTATGCGCGCTGGGGTTTTCCAGCATCCGGTTGCGATAGGCGGCGATGACACGCTCGTCGGCCTCGCGCCACTCGATCCCCGATCGATCGAGCGTGTCGAACCAGTCGTGGAGATGCTCGCCATAGGTCCGCACGGTTTCCGACGCATGCGCACCACCGCTGCGCTCGGCATGCTCCAGCAGCCAGACGAACGCCGGTTCGATGATCGCCATGTCGGCGTCGAACAGGATCGGAAAGCCGGCGGGGATACCCAGCTCACCCGCGACAGCCCGGATGATCGATACCATGATGTCGGATTCCCCCGCGCAAGGGTTCCGGCGGACGATACATGCGTTGGGCGGTTAACGGGTCGCGGCTTCGGCGGAGCGACGGGTTTTCGGGATGCAGCGCCGATCGGCTCGTGATTGACTCCACCATATTACGGATATACCCGTAATATCATTGAGTCGTCAGGAGGCCCGTTCTATGAAGCGCATGCATCTGCACGTCAGCGTGGCCGACCTCGCCCGGTCGATCCAGTTCTACGAGACCCTGTTCGGTGCCGCGCCGGTCGTCGTGAAGGACGATTACGCCAAGTGGATGCTCGACGATCCCAAGGTCAACTTCGCGATCTCGGAGCGCGCGCGCGACGGGCATCGACCATATCGGCCTTCAGGTCGACAGCGCCGAGGAACTGGCCGAGTTGTCCGGTCGGCTGAAGGCGGCAGGCACCGAGACGTTCGACCAGGAAGCAACCACCTGCTGCTACGCGAAGTCGGACAAGAGCTGGGTGTATGATCCTGCCGGCGTCCGCTGGGAGACCTTCTTCACCTTTGGCGAAGCGACCAGCTATGGCGAAGACGAAGTCCTGCCCGAGCCGACAGGGGCGGCGTGCTGCGGTCCGGCCTCGGCGCCCAAGCAGGCGTGCTGCTGATGGACGGGAGCACCGCCGTTTCAGCGCTCTCCGCGCTCGCGCATCAGGGGCGTCTGGAAGTATTCCGCCTACTAGTGCGCGCCGGCAAGGACGGTATGGCGTCCGGCGAGATCGCGCGCGCGACCGGCCACGTCCCACAGACGCTTTCGGGCAACCTCAACATCCTCGGACATGCCGGGCTGGTGTCATCGCGGCGCGAAGGCCGCTCGATCATCTACACCGCCGATTATGGGTGCATGACCGATCTGCTCGGGTTCCTCATGGAGGATTGCTGCGCGGGCAAGCCGGAGATCTGCGCGCCGCTCGCCGAGGTCGTCGCCAAAGCCGCCTGCTGTCAGCCCGGAGCCGTCCAGTGACCGACATCATCATCTATCACAACCCGGACTGCGGCACCTCGCGTAACACGCTCGCGATGATCCGCAATGCCGGGATCGAGCCGCATGTCGTCGAGTATCTGAAGACACCGCCGAGCCGGGCGATGCTGGTCTGGTTGATCGGGCGCATGAACATCGCGCCGCGCACCCTTCTGCGCGAGAAGGGAACGCCTTTCGCTGATCTGGGCTTGGGCGACCCTTCCCTGTCGGATGACCAGCTCATCGACGCGATGATGGCGCATCCGATCCTGATCAACCGCCCGATCGTGGTGTCACCGGTGGGCGTGAAGCTCTGCCGCCCGTCCGAAGCCATACTCGATCTGTTGCCCGCTCCCCAGCTCGGAGCCTTCGCGAAGGAGGACGGCGAGAAGGTGATCGACGACGCCGGCAACAGGATCGGCGCATGACCGATGCCGCGCTTGACGACGCTCGACCCGCGATTGGCTTCTTCGAACGCTATCTGAGCGTCTGGGTCGCGGCCTGCATCGCACTCGGCTACGCGCTGCCCGGCCTGTTCGCCGCGATCGCCGCGGCCGAGGTCGCTCGCGTCAACCTCGTGGTGGCGGTGCTGATCTGGCTGATGATCGTGCCGATGCTGCTCAAGATCGATCTCGGCGCGCTGGGGGCGGTGCGCCAGCATTGGAAGGGTGTCGGCGTCACCCTGTTCATCAACTGGGCGGTCAAACCCTTCTCGATGGCCCTGCTCGGCACGCTATTCCTGGGATGGCTGTTCCGCCCGCTGCTACCCCAAGCCGAGATCAGCTCCTACATCGCCGGGCTGATCCTGCTCGCGGCCGCGCCCTGCACCGCTATGGTGTTCGTCTGGTCGAACCTCTGCGACGGCGAGCCCAACTATACGCTGAGCCAGGTGGCGCTGAACGACATCATCATGGTGTTCGCCTTCGCGCCGATCGTCGCGCTACTGCTGGGCGTCGCGTCGGTGACGGTGCCGTGGGACACGCTGCTGATTTCGGTCGCCCTCTATATCGTGATCCCGGTGATTGCCGCACAGCTCATCCGCCGGGCGGTGCTTACCGCGGGCGGACAATCGGCCCTCGATCGCCTGCTTGGGCTGCTCGGGCCGGTATCGCTGGTCGCGCTGTTGACGACGCTGGTGCTGCTGTTCGGGTTTCAGGGCAAGGCGATCATCGCCAACCCGCTGGTGATTGCGCTGATCGCGGTGCCGATCCTCATCCAGGTCTATTTCAATGCCGGGCTGGCCTATTGGCTGAGCCGCCGGTTCGGCGTGGCCTGGTGCGTCGCGGCGCCGGCCGCGCTCATCGGCGCGTCCAACTTTTTCGAGCTGGCGGTCGCCGCCGCGATCAGCCTGTTCGGCCTGGGCTCCGGCGCGGCACTCGCTACCGTCGTCGGCGTATTGGTCGAAGTGCCGGTGATGCTCTCGGTGGTCGGCATCGTTAAGCGCACCCGGCCTTGGTATGAACGCCGGGCGCTCGCCTGACGCGCGGACGATCCAAATCGTGACGCTGAAGTGAAGAAGGATCAGACCGGCCGCCGCCAGCTTTTTGGGTTAGCGCGTCGTCCGGCCTGACCCTTCTTCACGACGAGGTAACAAGACACTCACTCAGGCTGGACCTAAACTGCAGGATTTGCCGCCAAGCGAAATACTCGGCAGGGTCGCGTTGGTGAGGACATTGGCGAGGATGTCGTAATAAGGAGGCCAATGCTTGAAGCGTCGGGGCACATAGCGGACCACCTCATAGGGAATGCCGCGCGCCGCCATCCAGGCGGCTATCATGACCTGGTAGTCGTAAGTTTCGGGCTTCTCGGCACCCGTGTCGGCGCTGAGCACGAGGTCAGGCGGAGTGCCGCGGCTTTCAAGTTCGACAAGCAGGGCAGTGCTGTCCACGCCCATGCCATATGCAAGGACGACCGGTGCCGGCGGGTGAATCTGGATGGTACCGGGAATCCGCAGGAGCGAAGGAAAAGCGGTTGCGTTCATGGGAAGACTCCGATCTCGCGCAGCCAATCTGCGCACCGAGCGCCGCCCATGCAGACGACGCGCACGACCGGGCTCCAGGATGAAAGATTGAGGTCGTGATGCGGCGGCTGCGGGCAGCGAACTTCGCGGCGTGGGTGTGTATCACGCGACCAGGCGCGGCGCGTCTGGGGCGGATGCGGGAAGCCTCAATTCCTGACGAATGCGCGTTGCGAACTGCTCAGGTTCAAGGAGGTCCCGGACCGACGCCCAATAGTTGCGCTGACCAATATGGTCGTGCCGATCCTGCACTTTGCGAAAGCAGACCTCGCGGCCAGGTCCGAACGGACCAAGCGACAGCTGGACCCAGATGCTCTCCCCGTGGAGCGTAACATCGCCCGAGACGGCGGGACCGGCCTTGTTTGAGCGAATGTCGAAACTGCCGTCCTCAAGGGCAAGAGCTGCTGCAAGATGGCGCATGGCCGTCCGGCCTTGGGCATGGAAGAGGCGCTTGGCCGGTGCATCATAGGCGACCCCACGGACCGCCAGGATCTTGAGCATCGGCCTGCCGCGAAGTTCTTCGACCTGCGCGACACAGGCGCGGCGAAGATCCGCGTCGTCGGTCCGCTGTGCGCCGATCTGCGACAGGTGGCGCACAAGCAGAATGACGGCGGGGTCGGTTTCGACAGGAAGCCCGGCATTGCGGCAATCGGTGATGGCGGCCTGGATCGCGTGGAGCGAGGTCTCAATCGTGGCCAGTGCGCTCGGGTCTAAGGCCTGGCTGTAGCGGAAGGTGACATCGTAGCTCATGGCGTCCTCCGGAAATTTGAGCGGTGCATTCGCTCGCGCACTCCTTCCCCCTCCCCTTTTCCCCGGGTACCGCCTGAATGGCGACATCACCTGCTGAAGACTTGATAGCCACCGTTCCGATGCCGTCGGCGACATGCCGAGGCGCAAACACGGAGAACCGACAGGTGGCGAGCGCCCTCTCCGAGCCAGTTTGTGGCGGGTGGTTCGACCAGGTGGGCGCCAATCAGGGCAACGTCCGTGAAGCTTATGCCGCGCGTCGGCGTCCGCCACGTCCATGGGCGCGCCCAAAACAGCCGTCCCTTGCGACTGACTGATTAATCCTCGGGATGCGAAACGGCCTCGTCGAACGACAGGATGAAGATCGTTTGGCCGTGCTCATCTGCGATCTGAATCGAACCGCCAAGATCCAGTACACCACGGCTGATCTCTTCGCAGATCAACGAACGCGCGCCGGCGATCGCATAATCGCGCGCGGCCGCGAAATCTGGCAACAACACCCCTTCTGGATCAAGGGAAATGCCCGAACGATCACGCACGTGGAAATAATAGCGCGCCATCGTGAGGTATATACTGCATATGGAATATTGGCTCAGTAACTCAGGCTGGATTATCCGTTGAAAAGTCCGCTCATTCTCAAACTGGGGTCTGTGGAGCATCTCACGGAGCAGGAAGAGGAGCGTGCCAACTCCCTTTGCCGGTCGACCATGACGACGCCGAAGGCGCACGACATTATCTCGGAAGGGACCGATCCGCAGCATGTTCACCTCATTATCGACGGGTGGGCAGCCCGTTATTCGATCACCGCCAACGGCGGTCGTCGAATAACCGCATTTCTCATCCCGGGTGATTTCTGTGACATACATGTAACGACACTGGCCGCCATGGACCATAGCATCGTTGCTATCACGGATTGCATGGTGGGCTATGTCGACAAGACAGCGATCGATTCTATCACCCGATCCACGCCACTGCTCACCCGAGCTTTTTGGCGTGCTACCTTGGTTGACGAGGCGATCCTGCGCCGTTGGCTGGTCAACAGCGGGCGAAAGGATGCTTATGCAAGCACGGCGCACCTGTTATGTGAACTGCACCTGCGACTGAGGATCGTGGGTCGCGCGGAGGAGGATCGCTTCGATCTGCCGCTCACGCAGCAGGACCTGGCGGATGCCGTCGGCCTGACGAGCGTGCACGTCAATCGCGTGATGAAGCGCCTCAGGGAAGATGGGTTGATCGAAAGGGAGCAAAACACCATGCGCATATTGGACTTGGCCCGCCTGTGCGAGGTTGCCGAGTTTAATCCGAATTACCTGCATCTACACCATCTCGGCAAAGGCTGCGGACCCGCAATTTCGGGAAACTGAGAGGCTCGCGATCAAGCTTGTTGACGCAGTGTATGTTCATGATATGTTCTTTACACGGAGAATTCAGCCATGTCTCATGCCCAGAGCCTTTTCCTCGCACAATTCGATCTCGACATTACCCTGCGCGATGCAGCCCTCGACGAGCAGAACACACCGTCGCGCCGGATGATCGCGAATGCAGCAATCGGCATCCATGTGGAGGACGCCTATTATTCGGTACGCGAACTGCGTGAGGCGGTGAGCTGGATTCATGAAGGTGAGCATGGCGGCAAGCGGAAGCTTGTCGGCATCCTCAGCAATTCGACGGGCGATGATTTCCAGCGCTGCATTTATTTCTGTCTTGCGGGCCGCGGCGTGGCCGAGATGCTCGACGACCTCATGTGGCTGGAAGATGTGCTGGAAGGACGGGGCCGTGTGGCCGGCCAGATGCGCCAGCGTCGGGTGCGCATTCGCCCCTTGCGCTCGCCCTATGTCGGAGACGAACCCGATGGGCCAATGGTCTCGATGGACGAAGATTTCCCGCTGGGGCGATCCTGGTGGATCGATCCTGCGCTCGAGGACTGAAGCGGCTTGGGTCGCGGCTTGGGTCAAGGCTGCTGCGTTGCAGCAGCGAACGGGACGAGCCACGTTTTCCGTTTATTGAGCGAATGCCCGTAGCCGCACCGACATATTTTTCTGTGGCAGACCCTGCGCCAAAATAACACCTCGGGGTCTCGCGTCGAATTCATCAGTGCCAGCAAGGCATCTGCGCAGGCAGGCGGAGGCGGACTTTCGGCAGCCGCTGGCTTGAAGCCCCCTTCAGAAAAACAACTCCTGTGGCATGATGTTTTATGCATCAAATCTCACTCTTAACAACCATGAAGTGAGTTTTGTATGATGCTGAGCAGGCCCGCTCGAACCGGGTGGCAGCCTGCGGGAGTTTCATGTGCCGGATCTTATGGTGTCACCGTTCGACAATTGTCCGCCTGGCGCGAGAAAAATTTCGGAACGGTGCAGCCATGAGCAAGCGCTCGAGCCTGGCGACAAAGAGCCTGCACCGTGGAGCGTTCGCGGCTCATGGCCGCGGTGCGCTCACGGACCTATTGTGGGATGGCTGCTGCTGACGGTCCGACGGGCTTGCGCGCCAAACGCCCGGGCAGCGGAATCAGGTCCGCATATGCGTTAGCAATCAAATATACTTGTAGAGGAGCCAAGCATGGCCATTGTCGCGATCGTCGTCATTTCGATATTATTGCTGATCCTGTTCTTCGGGGTCACCATCGCGGGCGGCCGTGCCCACGACCGGCAGAATGCCCGCCGTAAAAGCGATGACCGATAGTGACCCAGGAGATATACCGGGTATCGGCGGCGTGAAGCGCTGCCTTTCGAAGCGATGATGGAGAAGGCACCGATCCATGCGATCGAGATCGCCCTTTTGCCCAAGGTGCCATGTGTAGATGACCGTGTGCGAGAAGCAAGCCTTGACGCTGTGCCATTCCGATTGCTGATGAATTCGGTAGGACGCCGATGGTCAACCATGTCATGCGACCATCTCCAGAATGATGCGATCCATAACCTGCGGATCGGTCGACACACGATAGGGCTGCAATGGATCGCCAGTGCTCAACACACTTACCCTGCACAGGGACTGGTCGAAAATCTGCTCTGCCACACGCATGGCATTGTCCCGGCTGCAAAGCATCTGGCGCTTGGGTGACAGGCTTCCCGTATCGACGGCGCGTATCATGTCATGATCCATTTCATAGGGGAAGGACAGTCAGGCGAACACCGTCTTGTGCACTCGTGTGACCGGGATGATTGACCAGGCACGCTCCTTGAGGCGGCTGATCCGGTAAAAACAGCCATTGCCGGGATCGCGCAACACTACTCTGCGGCCGCGTTTGCAGACGATAAACTCCTGTGCAACATGTCCGTCGGTAAAGGTCATCGGCTCGGCGAGACGAATGCGATCGCCATCGGCGAGCTTGCGCGCCCGGCGATCGAGATTCGCGCGGCAACGCGCGCGCCAGTCGAGCGCATAGGCATTCTCGGTCGGACTGAGGAGGTCGAGGATCGAGGATGGGCAGTCGCTTTCGTACGGCCCCATATTTTCGCTCAGGTCCTTATAGCCGAATTGATGGCCGTCACTGGACCGCGGGTTCCAGCGCACCAGACAGACAACGGCAAAGACGTTCCCGGGCACGCCATCGACCAGCTCCTGGGCAGCGGCATAATAGGTGCGATTGCGGGGGCAGGACGACGCAAGCACGCGCAGGCCGCGCTTGATCCCGTCTTCCTGGGTACGCTCGTAGGTAAGCTGGGCATCGAGATAGGCCTTGGCCGACTTGTGGCCGCCCATCGAGCTGAACGGCATGAAGAGCCATCCCATAGTGGCGATCCTTCCTTCTGGTTCGAGGGGTTAAAGGGGGCGTAGTCGCCGCAGCCGGTCAGGCGGCGAGTGCGGCGGCACGTTCCGGCTCAGAACGATCGGCGACGCCATCCTTGGCGGCGAAGCTCTTGAGGTAGGCGAACGCCTGCTCCGCCTTTGCTGCGGCGTGGATGATCGCCGTCTTGTCGCCGCGCAGGATCGTCAGCCAATGACCGACATAGCTTGCATGGCTATCGTGCAGGAAGTTTGGCAATCCAAGATCGGCGCAGCACAGCCCTGCCCCGATCTCGGCGACGAGCTCTTCGAATGCATAGGCCCGGTCGCCGAACCGCTTGCCGAAGGTTCGCGCGAGGCGGCTCGCATGGCCCGACCAGTGACCGTTATGCCGATATCGGCATAAGATTCATTATGCCGCGTTTAGGATTATGCCGCATGACCGTGCCGAACGCCGGATTTCCGCGGATCAGCGATGCAGCGGGTCGGCATAATTCGCGATAGTTTGGCACATTGATATTTTCCATTGGCCATAATTGAACCCGCGTTTCTGCGGAAAATTCAACGGAGGCCATTGGATGTCGACAGAAGCGAAGTCAGCGTTTCTTGTGGAGATCGGGTTACCAATTCGGATAGGCTTGGCGGTTGAGAGGGGCATGCCAATGCCCGTTGAATTGCAGTTGCAACATTTTGTGAACTGATCGGGAATGTTAAAACCGCACCTGCCCCAGACGCCGATATGGCGGTTGCTATAAGGGATTTTTCAAGATCAGCAGGGCAGATGATTTGGGGAACGCCCTGAACCAGGGCCTGTAATGCCGTACCCAATCCCCCATGATGAACGATCAATCGGCATCCAGGCACTTCAGCACGGAAATCGATCGGCGTTGGGCTCACCTGTAAATTGCCCGTCTCAGGATAACGCGCACCGCCAAAATAGGCATATTGTTGCATCGGGACCGCATGGGCCACCTTTATCAGCGGCTGTATGGCTGGATGCTTCATGGGCAAATAGATCAAAACCATATCCCTGGAAGGGACAGCATCTTTGGAAGGCGGCTCTATTTCCGGTGACCAGTGAAGAGCTTCATCTCTGCAAAAATTGTAAGGATCGAGCATTTTGAGCGTGCAGATATAGTTTGCCACGCCTCGCAGCAAGGCGGGGAAATGCACGATATTGCGCTTCGCCACGCGTTCAACGGCGTCCAGGATGTGCGCACTGGCCAGTTTGATTTGACTTGCATCGCCAGTGGCTAGAAGGGGCGGCAGTTCCGCCCTATCAGGTGGCACGGTCCAACCGTTGCCGATCACGATGACCGGCAACCTGCCACTCGCCGCAATGTTCAGACTGGGCGCTGCATCCGACAGAATGACCGAAGGCTGCACCTTGCCGATCAAGCGTTCCCAGGCTCTCACCACCGGTCCCAGCAATTGGGGATCGGCAAAGCCGATCTGGGCCAAGATTTCGGCAAGGGATGAAATTTTGCCGATGCTGGGGCTACGATGCAGGAAAATCGGAGCCTGGACGATGGAAAGCCGCCCATCGTCCAATTCCGCGCGGAAGTCGGCGAATTGCATGGTTGCCAAACGGACGTTCCGCATCGCCGCAACGACCGTCCAGCCCGCCTGAAGATATGTTGCGATAACAGGCCGCAGGCGTTGGATGTGGCCGTTGCCAGCCCCCAACTCCCATCCAATCAGAACGGACGGCATTCATAATCCGATAGGGGGTTTCCAGAGGCGGGATTGCCGCCTCTGGATTGACATTGATCCGGGAAATTCCCCAAGGCCTATCGACCGAACCATTTCGAACCTGCCACGAAATCAGCCCGGTTTTCCATCCAGCTCTCATGGCTGGCGAAGTCACTGGTTCCTCGGTCGCCGAAGAAGCCGGCGATGGCTTCGCTGAGTTGCGATGCCGCCTTGTTAATGGATGCATTCTGCGGGTTCCCGGTGTCGTAGCTTAAGGCCACATCGCTGAACGATCCGGTAGTTCCGTTGGTCCGGGTAAAGGAGCCGGTGTTGACGGTGAGATTTTCACCCCATTCCCAATTCCGATTGACCGCCGTGCCAGCAAGATCGATCGAGGCGACACCCGCCTTCTGGAGCGACATGATCTCCTTCTTGTCGACCCGGCCGTTGCCATTCCGATCCCGCCAGACCTTGAACTGCGCGAAATGGTCGTCGGCTGAGGAGAAGATGCCATCCCCATTGCTGTCGAACGCACGCAGGCCATCGAGGTCGGATTTCGCGCCATCCTTGTCGCTGGTGAAGCTCAACTCGCCGCCATTGGTAACGGTCCCGTTGCCGTCCCTGTCGATAAACAGGAAGCCATCATCCTTCCCGATCCAACCCGTCTGATTCTTGATGCCGTCGCCATCCCAGTCGAACGCCACCTTCGTCCTGCGATTATCGACGAGACTGACGCCATTGCCGTTGAGGTCCAACACGATAGGCGAGGAAATTCCCGCTTGCACGCCACCCTGAAACTCCACGACCTCGATGCCATAGAGGGAGTCCGAACCTTCATCTCCATCAACGGTGGGATCGTTGTCGGTGATGGTCACGGTGCCATCGATGGTAGCAATCGAAAAACTGGACTGGAGGCCAGCATAGACCGCGACATCGGCGCTCCCATCCTCACCGGCGAGCAAATCGTTGCCGGCGCCTCCGATCAATCGGTCATCGCCCCAGCCCCCGACGATATAATCCGCACCGCCCATCCCGGAGAGGGCGTTAGCGTAGTCGTTGCCATATATTTCATTGTCGAGATCGTTGCCTGTGCCGTCCAAGGCAGCATCGCCGCCCAAATACAACCCTTCGACATTGTCGGGCAGAACGAAACTTATGGTGGAGGAGACACCATCCCAACCCTCATCGGCTACCTCGACGATGATATCTCCGGCATTATCGGCGTAATAGAAATCGCTACCGCTGCCTCCGGCCATCAGGTCCGCGCCGGCGGCGCCGTCGATACTGTCATCGCCATCGCCACCATAAAGACTATCGTCTCCAATGCCTCCGATAAGGGTGTCGTTCCCGGTGGTGCCATATATCGGCGGCACAGCGGGCTCATCAGCCATATCCTCCGTGCCCGCAATGGTAATCGTGAGAGTCGAGGACGAGGTGGCGCCCGCCGTGTCCGTGACATGATAGTCAGCATTGATGACAAGGCTCTGTCCGGCTTCCAGATAATTATAGCTTGCGGCAGTGGGATCGAAGCTCCACTGGCCGTTTGCCGCCAGGACCAATCCGTCCACCACATCATCGAGCTTGAACTTCAGAACATCGCCCGCATCAGCATCGGTCGCCACCAATGTTCCGCGCACGAGCGCAGCGTCCTCAATGGCAGTAGCTGTTGCGGCTTGGGCGACAGGGGATGTATTCCCCATTGCAGCAGAAACAAGATCGCGAATTTGGGTTCGTGTCCAAATCGTGCCGTCAGCGAATTTGATCGTGCTGATCCCGTGCGTGTTGCCGTCATCCTGCTCGAACTGCTTGGTGACATTCACCGATGCCCCGGTCGAGTTGACGGTCACAAGCAAAGCGTCGCCCGATCGGCTGAGAGACACACCATCCGCATTCACATTTGTGAGTTCGAGGGTGTCGTTGCGGTTGTAGCCGAATCCCCAATCATTGATCTCATCATGACCATCGGCGCTCGAAAAGCGGAATGTACCCGCGCCGCTGCCGCTGACTGTGATAGTGTCATCGCCACCTGCGCCATTGACGATGAAATTACCGCGCGGAGGTCGAAGAAAGTCAGCCGATGCCGTGCCATTGACGGTCACTTGCGCAGCGGCGATCACTGAACTGGCGGCGGCTAGCCAATCGGTCCGCATCATTGCAGTGCCATCGGCGAACAGGATGCGATCGACGCCGTAGCCTTCTCCTACAAGTCCATCACCCAGCGAAATCGATCCGGTCTGGTTCGCGAAGGAAAGGGTCAGCCCTGCGCCGTCGTTAGCAATAGCGAATCGCAGATCCGCTGGCGATATACCGGCACCCAGTTGCAGGGTGTCGAAGCCGTCGGACGCATCAGAGCCGACGATTGTGTCGTCACCGTCCCCGAGATTCCAGACATAGGTATCGTTGCCTTGGCTTTCCTGGACACTGTCGTTGCCGCCGCCGCCATCGACAAAATCATTTCCCTTGCCGGGGTTGAAATTCTCGTCGTCTGGGGTGCCGGAAAGATTTTGGTCTGGCGGGGGAGGTGGAGTTCCAATCGGAGCCGCCTGCAGATAAGTGGCGTTGACATAGTCGCGATACTCATCCGCATAATGTCGCGCTGAAAGATAATTGGCACTAAAAGGAAAATCCTTCTTGTATCCCCAGGTGTCGAGCATGATTGGGAGCGAGTTTATACCGAGTGCGGCTTGCGCCAGTTGATCTGACAGGGCCGCCTGCGTTAGCACCGTGCCGTCAGCAAACGTGATTGAACCAAGCTTTCTGGAATTGCCCGATGTGTCGTAGGTACTCCCGCTAGGACCAATATTTTTACCGTTTTCCAGAAATGTGATCTGATCACCAGTCTGGCTTATCCGGACGGTGATGAACTGAAGAAATAGGCCATCGTTCCCCGTACCGTATATGCTATGCCCGCCCGCGATGATCTCGATATCGTCCTGGTTGAGGTTCTGGAGCGCCAGGGTGTAATCGCCGTCGCCCGCGTCGAACTCGACGACATCGCTGCCGCCGCCAGCGCCGAACTTGATCGTGGCGGATTGCGATTTGAGATGGATCACATCGTTGCCAGCACCGCCGTCCACGGTCGCGTCGAGGCCACCTACGGTGATATTGTCATCGCCACCCTTGCCATCGACCAGATGGTCGTGTTCGCTTTCGTCGGAGATGAGATCGCTATACTCTGAACCGATAATGTCGGTGTTGAAGTTCAGGAGGTTGATCTTTCCACCAGCGCCGCTCCGGCTACTGATATAACCTCTGCCGGAGGTCTGATCGATTTTCACGGTCATGCCTGCAAGGTCACTGGAATCCTTGGCATCAATAATATCGGCTACGCCTGCCTGACCGCCATTCGCATCAATGGTAAGATTGTAGCCAGATGGAATGGAACCCTTATAGATGATCTTATCCGCGCCAACCGTACCCTTGATATTTTCAATGGAATGTAAGGTATCCGTGCCCCCTAATCCATCTTGTACAGTTAAAATTGGCGCAGATGATGTACCATCAAAATTGATACTTATGGTTTGGGAGCTAAGATTTGAGGAATAGTCTGCCGTATCATTGCCAGAGCCACCCGACAGGATATCGTCCTGTATGCCCCCTGTTATGCTGTCAGATCCGTCCCCTCCGACAAAGAAGGCCCCATGAGTGTAGGGAGGAACGCCGGTCAGCAGCCCAACGTGACTATCATAGTTGAGGGAATCACCTTCGGAAGATCCATATATGATATCTTTCCCGTTGTAGGTGTATTGTATTGCTTCGCTGTTGATGAGCTGCTGGGCCAAGGCGGCAACTGCTACGCTATAAGCAGATAGTGCTCCCACCGTTCCAGCAATTGCAGCCGCAACATTCGCAAAGACATAATCGGGCTTAACGAAATTTTGGAAATCGGCTTGCGTGTACACGTCGCCCACATGAGAAGCGTCCCATTGAGCCTTAGTATCGGCACCAAATTTCAGAAGCACTTTCTCGCCAATATCATAAGGATCGATTACTGGAGCGAGAATAGTATCATTGATGATTTGAACGGCTTGTTGTATAGGTGTGCTGCCAGTTTGAAAATCAAAATCGGTATCGTGTGGCCTCACTGACCCGTTCTCAATAGACAGGGATCCATCTGCACCCCAAACAAATGTGGTTTGCCCACTGAGAACAAAAGATGTAGACCCCCATATGAAGGCTCTATAAGCAAAATCAGATTCAGTTATGCCGGCAGTATATTGGTAAACAACAAACCTAGCAGATTCTGGCGGTTCCCCACCTGTATACAGGGCAGTCAACGGCAGCCTAGTAACACCATTGCTATCTGTCGTGCCAAGGTGCTTTTGCTGATCCAGTCCGCCGCTGAAAAAACTGGATACAATATCGGCATCTGCTAGATGCGCAAAGCGCCCCACCGTATTCATGTAAGATGCTGTATCGACGTACTGCTCGACAGCTACTCCATCGAGAGCAGCGGGACGAAGCCGCTGATCCGGCGAGGACGGCATTTGATCACTGCCATATAAGTACTTATTGAGGATGAACTGGAATGTTAATGGATCCATTGTAAAAGTCCTCTTTAAGATAGTGCGTTTCCGATATTTGATCTAATACTTTTAAGCACTTATTAAATATTATCTTAGACGTCCGGACTTTTGTGCCGTCTGGGCTATTAAATATAATGTGCGTTCGTAAAGCGTATGAAGCCCGATTCCGCGGATGCGTGAATATATGTGAGTAGATGCTTGATTTAAGAGGCTGGACAGAACAGCAACCGCTCGCGATATACGCCGCCATATTCTGATCGCCTGTCCCCACTTCTGTGCTTGGTAGCCAAATCTCTGTGCTTCGTTGGGCTACCTCTTGGACGCTCGGAAGTGCTCGCTCGTTTACTCTACAAGTCGGATCCTTGAGAAACCCACAAGCACTGAGCGAAAAAACGATTAGCAGAGCCTTTGCTGTGGAAAGATCGATGCACTTAGTTATAAAGCCTTGCCCTTCGAAGGTAATGAATTTCATCTCGATGATCTCCGTTGGCCCGATTTTTTACAGCGATCCTTTCATCTTTCCCTCGCCGAATCGCGAATAGTTTCATTTATTGGACTAATAAGATAAGTCAGAATGGAGCGTCTGCCTGTTCGTATATCTGCGGTCGCAGATAAACCCGCATCCAATTTGAAATTGCCAATCGCGCCCTTGGTATTAGGTTTGAGTATTATGCGTGCAGGATAGACGAAACCAAGCTTTTCATCTTCGATGGCATCCGACCCGATGCTTTCCACATGGCCGGGGATGGTGCCGTATCGAGTGAATGGGAACGCTTCGAGCTTGATGGCCACCGGCTGGCCTTCCTTCACAAAGCCAACATCCTTGTTGAGAATCTTGACCTCGGCGATCAGCGAGCCACCTTTCGGCACCACCACCATGATCGGCTTGGCCGCTTCAACGACGCCACCGATAGTGTGAATGGAAAGCTGCGTAATCGTCCCGTCCACAGGCGCGATGAGGCGCTGCAAACTGCTGCGCTGCCTGCTCTTGGTCAATTCCTCCTGGCGCAGCCGTGCATCTGCCTCCGCTTTAGCAAGGTCGGTGAGGATGCGTGTGCGCGCTTCGGCCTTGCTCTGGGCCATAGTGCTGGAGGCACTAGAGGATTGCGCCTCGGCCTTGCGCGCGGTTGCCAGCGCCGCCTCACGATCCCGGATGGTCGCGAAGCGTTGCCGCCGCATCTCGATGACCTTGAGCTTGGCGGCATAGCCCTTGGTAAGCAGTCCTTCATAGGCATCGAGCTGCTGGTCGAGGAGTGGGATGGTCTCGGTCAGCTTGGCCGCCTGCACCAATGCTTCGGAGCGCGCCGCCCTTGCCGCCTGAAGGTCCGCGGACCGACCCGAAGCGGACGCCTCGATTGCAGTGAGTTCCGCTGCCGCCAGAGATCGCTGGGTCGCGACAAGCTGCGGCGCGGTTCCCTGCGGGGCGATGAAGTCGAGGCCTTTGCCATCCAGGGCTGAAAGCACCGCCCTGGCGCGCGCGACGTCGAAAAGGGCCGTTTGCAATGCCGCTTCCGCCTGAACGGTCTCGGCCGCCGATACGGTCGGGTCGAGTTCGACCAGCACCTGCCCCTTGCGCACATACTGCCCATTGCGGACATGGATGGCGCGGACGATCCCTGCCTCGACCGGCTGAACCAGCTTCACATTGTCCGCCGGGATCAGGCGGCCCGGCGCCGAAGCCACGACATCGACCTTGCCGAAGGTCAGCCACAGGATCGTCAGAGCAAGGCCGATGAGCAAAAGCCATGTGCTCGCTCGGGCAGTGGGCGACACAGGCTGCTCGACGATTTCCAACGCTGCGGGCAGGAAGGTGACGTAATCGACCCTGGTCAGGTTTTTCGCTCTTCGCCTTTCATCGGCAAGGGCAGCGCGAACCACATCCCAATGTTGCGCGATGCTATTCATGCCACACCCTCGCTCACGCCCATCTGGCGCCGGTGCAGGCCAGCATAGCGCCCCCCTTGCCGTAGCAGTTCGTCATGCGTGCCGACTTCGACGATCCGTCCCTTCTCCAGCGTCATGATGCGGTCGCATTGACGGATGGCCGAAAGCCGGTGGGCGATGATGAGGACCGTGCGCCCCCGCGCCATCGCCCGCAGATTGCGCTGGATGATTTCCTCGCTTTCCGCATCCAGGGCCGATGTGGCTTCGTCGAGGATAAGAATGCGCGGTTGCGTGACCAGGGCGCGGGCGATGGCGATGCGCTGGCGCTGTCCGCCCGACAGATTGACGCCGCGTTCCTCGATGATGGTGTCATAACCTTGGGGCAGGCCGACGATGAACTCATGCGCGCCCGCAAGTTGCGCGGCCGCCATCACCTGTTCCAGTGGCATGGCGGGATGGGCAAGCGCGATATTCTCGCGGATCGAGCGGTTGAACAGCAGATTCTCCTGCAGCACCACACCGATCTGGCGACGCAGCCAACTCGGGTCGATCTGGGCGATATCGACGCCATCGATGAGGATGCGTCCCGCTGCCGGGGTATAAAGGCGTTGCAGCAGCTTGGTGAGGGTGGACTTGCCTGATCCTGACGACCCGGCAATGCCCAGCGTCCCGCCTGCTGGGAGGTGGATGTCGATATCCTCCAGCGTCCATGGCCCGTCCAGGCCATAGCGGAATTTGACGCCTTCGAAGCGGATCATGCCCTTGATCTCGGGCAGGGCGACGCGGGAACCCGCGCCGGGCTCGACCGGCTGGTTGAGAACATCGCCCAGCCGGTCGATCGAGAGCCTGACCTGCTGGAAATCCTGCCAGAGCTGGGCCATACGGATCACCGGCCCGGAGACACGCTGCGCGAACATGTTGAAAGCGACCAGCGCGCCCACCGTCATGGCCCCGGCTATCACCTCGCGGGCGCCGAAAAAGAGGATCGCTGCCAAGCTGAGCTTAGAGATGAGCTGGACGGCTTGGCTGCCTGTATTGCCGAGATTGATGACCCGCTGGTTGGCGGCGCTATAGCCGGCGAGTTGCCGCTCCCACCTTTCCTGCCATTGAGGCTCGACGGCTGAGGCCTTGATGGTCTGCATGCCCGACACGCTTTCCACCAACAGGGCATTGTTAGCCGAGCCACGTTCAAACTTCTCGTCCAAGCGATGGCGCAACGGGCCAGTGACGAGCAACGACACCGCGACATAGGCGGGGATGGTGGCAGCGACGATCCAGAACAGCGTTGGGGAATAGATCCACATCGCTACCAGGAAAACGATGGTGAAGACAGGGTCGATCAGGACCGACAGCGATGCGTTGGTCAGGAACTCACGAATGGATTCAAGCTGGCGGATGCGCGTCACCGTGTCGCCGACGCGACGGCCCTCGAAATAGGAAAGAGGCAAGCCCAGCATATGCCGGAAGAGCTTCGAACCCAGTTCGACGTCGAGCTTCTGGCTGGTTTCCGAATAGAGCCGGGTCCGCAGCCAACCAAAGGCCACCTCCCAGAGAGACACCGCCACGAAGCCGACCGACAACACCTCGAGGGTCGCCAGCGTGTTGTGGACCAGCACCTTGTCGATGACATTCTGGAAGAAGAGCGGTGCTGCAAGGCCGAGAAGATTGAGCGCCAGGGTGATCAGCAGCACTTCGCCGATCAGCTTGCGGTAGCGCACCACCTGCGGGATGAACCAGCGGATATCGAAGCGGCCCGCCGCACCGCCCACGCTCTCCCGCGTGGTCAGCAGGACGATCTCGCCCGACCAGATTGCATCCAGTTCTTCCCGTGACAGTCTCTCGACATTGGAACCGGGACGTTGGATCAACGCTTCGGCATCGGAGGCACGGCCGATCAGGAACCAGCCCTCGGCCCCGTTGGCCAGTACCGGCAGGGCTTGCCGGGCTAATCTATTGAAGTCGATGCGAGTCGAGCGGGCGCGGACGCCGTCCTGACGCTTGGCGAGTCGGAGAATGTCTTCTGCTGTCAGCGGATCGTGATGCCCGAGTTCATGGCGCAATTGCTGGGGATCGACGGCTATTTTATGAACGGCCAACAGCGTGGCCAGCGCGCAAACGCCGCTGTCAGCACCCGTAGAGGCACCTGCAAATCCCCTGTCCATCATCACCCCTGCTCGACGCAGACCCCAGCGCCGTGGCCATGGGTTTCATATTTTCAACCGCCGTTCAATCCAATTCGCGGTGCGGACAGAAATTTCATCTCTATATTTCAAACCATTATGGATGATTTGTGCTTATCGGACGATTTACCTTTCCTCTGTTCCGTAAGGGAAAATCGCAGCCATCTCATCGCGATGCAGGGTGAGAAAAGCTACAGGGCCATCGGCTCGCCGCGATCGAACGACGCCATGACGCCGATCCCTTGCGGTCGCGGCGGTCGTGGCGGCCGCATCCAGTTCCCACAACCCGGGAGCACGAAAATGCCGAAAGACCTCTCATCATCGCTGAACCGCCATATCGACACCTTCATCGCCCTGTTGACTGCGAAAAATTACAAACCGCAGACAATAGCGGCCTATCGGAATCTGCTGCAACGCTTGGTATCCTCGATTGAAGCTGCCGGCATATCCCCACGGGATTTGACGGTCGAGCAGGCGGCCGATCTTGTGCGTGGCGACGAGCGCAATCGACGCGAGCCGAATAAATGCCAGAACATAGCACGGCGCTTCGTTGTCCATCTGATCGACAGCGGGGTGGCGCCGACCCCGGTTCGGACACCGGAACAGATCGCTCGCGAAGCGTTGCGCCTTGACTATGAGGACTATCTGGTGCGGCAGCGTGGCGTCAGCCGGAGCAGCGTCTACAGTGCCTGGCGCTTCGCCGACCGGTTCCTCGACCACCGATTCGGAGAGGGCGAAACCGATCTTGCAGCGATCAGCCAAGCCGATGCGGTGGCGTTCCTCGAACATCTGCTTGGAAGAAAGGCGCCCTATCGCGACAAGTCGGCCGCCTCCCATCTGCGCACTTTCCTCCAATATCTGTTCCAGCGCGGCGTCACGCAGACCAACCTTGCGTCGGGGGTGCCGATGGTCGCCCAGCGCTGGGATGCGCGGTTGCCGCGCTTCCTGTCGCCCGAACAGATCGACGCCTTGCTGGCATGGGTCCGCGACAATCCAAAGCATGGGCTGCGCGATTATGCGATGCTCATGCTGATGGCCCGGCTCGGGCTGCGGGCGCCGGAGGTGATCGCCATCCGGCTTGAGGATATCGACTGGCGCGCCGGTGAGTTGCTCGTGCGGGGCAAGGGGCAGCGTCACGATCGCCTGCCTGTCCCCGCGGACGTTGGCGAGGCGCTCGCACGCTACATCCGGAACGAGCGTGTATCGGCGTCGCGAACCCTGTTCGTTTCCTTGCGTGCGCCCAATCTTCCTTTCAAGGGCGGGCAGATTATCAACGCCATATTGAAGGAAGCGTTTGCGGCAACCGGCACCAAGCCACCTGCCCCCTATGTCGGATCGCACGTCCTGCGCCACAGCCTGGCGACGAACATGATCCGCAGCGGCGCATCCCTTGCCGAAATCGGCGACATGCTGCGGCACCGCTCACGCGTGTCGACGATGATCTATGCGAAACTGGACATCGACGGGCTGCGCTCGATCGCAAAGCCCTGGCCGGTGGCGGGAGAAGCGCAATGACCCTCGCTCATGAACTTGACCGCTATCTTAGCATGAGGCGCAGCCTGGGATATGATCTGGCCACCGCCGAACGGATTCTGCGCCGTTTCGCCCAATTTGCCGACCAACTGGGCGCCTGCCATGTCACGACCGACCTGTTCCTGCGATGGCAGGCGGCGTTCGGCAACGCCAGACGTTCGACATGGGGCGCCCGCTTCATAGTCGTGCGTTTGTTCAGCCAGTGGCTGCATGGTCTGGATGCGGCCCATGAAGTGCTGCCCCGGGGTCTCGTCCCTTATCGTTATTGCCGGACACAGCCCTATATCTTCACCGACGCGCAGATCGCCGCCATTGTCGAGGAGGCGGTGCGGTTGCCGTCAGTCTACGGCATGCGTGGCCTGACCTGTTCGACCCTGTTCGGGCTGATCGCGGTCACGGGTATGCGGATCAATGAGGCGCTGGGCCTCGGTGCCGGTGACGTCGATCTTGATATCGGCGTCATCCGTATCCGCCGCGGCAAGCTTGGCAAGGAGCGGCTGCTTGCCCTTCACGACACCGCCATCGAGCGGCTGCGCGCCTATGCTGTGGAAAGGGACAGGTTGCTGGGCGCCACACCGCTCCCCTTCTTCGTCAAATGCGATGGCAGCCGGCTTGGCGACTGCGGCGCCCGATACAATTTCGCGCATGTCTGCCAGAACATCGGCTTGCGTGAGCGACAGACCGAGGGACGACACGGCCGCGGCCCCCGCATCCACGACCTGCGGCACAGCTTCGCTGCCAAAACGATGATCGACTGGTACAGGTCCGGCAAGGATCCCGCGCGCGAAATGGTCAAGCTGACCACCTGGCTTGGCCACGCCAATCCCGACCACACCTACTGGTATATCGAGGCCGTTCCCGAACTGCTGGAACTCGCGTCGGCCCGCATTAGCGATAGTCTTGACGGGGAGATGCTGTCATGACCGGCATGGCATTCCCCGCGCTGCTCCAGCGCTTCTTCACCGATCGGCTATGCGTCCAGATGGAAGCAAGCCGTCATACCATGACGGGATATCGCGATACGTTCCGCCTCCTGATCCGCTTTGCCAGTGCGCGATCAGGGAAATCGCCGGCGAGTCTTGGCATCGCCGACCTTGATGCTGAGCTGGTCGCCGACTTCCTCGTCCATATTGAAACCTCGCGAAATAATGGTGCGCGCAGCCGCAACACCCGCCTTGCCGCGATCCGGTCCTTCTTCCGCTTTGTCGCCATGAACGAGCCGGAATGGTTGTGGCATTGCCAGAGAATCCTTGCGCTGCCGGACAAGCGCTATGTCAAACGCGGCGTGACATTCCTGGATGGGTCGGAGATCGCGGCGTTGCTGTCGGCGCCCGCTCGTTCGACATGGACCGGTCGACGGGATCACATGATGTTGCTGGTCGCCCTGCAAACCGGCCTTCGGGCATCCGAACTGATCGGCCTTCGCTGCCGGGATGTCGTCCTTGGCGCCGGCGCGCATATCCGCTGTCTGGGCAAGGGCCGGAAGGAACGGTGCACGCCGCTGCGCCGCGACACCGCGAAGGCATTGCAAGCCTGGTTGAAGGAGCGGCACGGCGAGGAGGATGAGCCATTATTCCCATCCATCCGTGGCGATCCGCTTTCCCGCGACGCCTTGGAGCATCTGGTTCGCAAACACTGCTGCACCGCTGCGCGCTCCTGTCCGAGCCTCATGGGCAAGCGGGTCAGTCCGCACACTCTGCGTCATAGCACGGCCATGGAACTGCTGCATCATGGCGTCGATCAATCCGTCATCGCTCTCTGGCTCGGGCATGAATCGATCGAGACGACGCAAATCTATATCCATGCCGACATGCGGCTGAAGGAAAAGGCACTGGCCAGCGTCACCACGCCCGAAACCCGTCCGGGGAGGTTCCGGCCTGACGACGAACTGCTCGCCTGGCTCGAAGCCCTCTGATTATGCCGATCTGCTGCATGGCTGACCCGCAGAAATCCGTTATTCTGCACAGCCATGCGGCATAATCCCGAACCCGGCATAATGAACAGTCTCATGGCACCGGGTCGAGGCATAGAGGTCCATGCTGCGGAACGCACTACGGCTGGGCATTTGGATATAGTCGAAGATGGGCGTGAAATAAGCCTGGTTGCCGCCGTGGCGTACCTCTGCCGGGATTGCGGCGAAGAAAGCATCGATCGCGTGCTGTCGCAACGAAGGGAGGATCGGCGAATCCGGTTCAATAGGCGCATAGAAATAGGCGGGCAATCCGTCCACCTGGTCGGCATTGAAGACGATGTAATGGCGCAGAAAGCGGATGTTGCGCTCGACCGATCGCCCGGTTTCCGGGTGCTGCTCCTGTTTCTTGAAGGAGGAATAATAGACCGAGACCGCCCCGGTTTCGCCGCGACGGACGTTGCCGCCAAGCGCCTCGGCCTGGCGATATGTCATCCAGTAACGCGAGCGGTAGCCTTCGGCATCGCCCAGTGCCCAAAGATACAATGTATTGACACCACTGTATGGAGTGCCGCAGTGACGAAGCGGTCGACCGCCTGCGCCGTTGCAGCGCCAGGGACGCGACCAAGGCGGCACGCCCTCTTCAAGCTTGCGAATGATGAGATCGGTGATTTCGGCGGCAACATCGCGGCTGGAGCGCTTGAGCTGGTTCATGGAGGTTCTCGACGCTGATGGAGCTGGGCCCATCCCGCTCCCCTTCGTCGTGATTGCTCCCCCTCACCTTTTCCCGGATCGTTCTCATTCGGTCGCGGGGGCGAGCGCGCGTTGAGCACCGCTATTCGCTTCGAACCGCTCAGCCGTGCATCGGCGGCGGCAAGTGGCGTCCTTGCGGGCACGGTCGATCAGTTAGCGCCGCCATCGCCAGCGGAAGCGCTCATATCGTCGATCGAATGGCGTTTTCCGTTTCCCCTGATCTTCCATATGCCGCTGATCTCGTCTCAGGATCCTCCGGACCGACCGGCCGTGAGGTCCGCCCGGCCATCGGGCATCAGCCTGAGACGAAGCTTACCTCCATATGCGGCACCAAGATGCTGGAGGACGTCAGCCGGTAAGGCAAGCTCACTCATCACCCCGATCGTTAAAGTGGTCATGCAATGGCATCCATCTAATGCAACCCTCTGGCGGCGACATCCGCCAGGGATTGAACGGTGCTCGCGGCCTCCGGAAGCGTCTGACGGACTTTGGACACAAAGCCGAGATCCGCCGTGACGAACTGTATGCCCTTCTCCAACGCCAGCGCGAGATACAGACAGTCATAGGCAGGATGCCCAATATCCATCGCCAAGCGCGTTGCCCTCTCCATCAACGGGCGCATAGGGTGTAGTTCGACATCCATATGCTGCAGAATGCGAGCGGCCATTAATGCTTCGTCCTCCGTTAACTGCGCGCGCCTGACCTTCTTCCAAAGAATGTTGCCACATTCAGCTATGATCAGGTCAGGTGCCGAAAGGATCGACCCTGAAAACAAACTGCTCGCCTGCTGCGAATCTTCCTCTGTGATCACCCATTTGACAGCGACGCTCGCATCGATGACGAACGCGGTCACCGTTCGTCTCGCCCTTCTCGTTGCAAGACTTCGGAAGGCGTCTGCGACCGGCCTGCGGTCAAGGCTCGCATCTGAGCGGCGAGTTCCTGGAACGATGGCTCCATCTCGCCCGATAGAGCCTGACGCAGGATTTCGCGGTGCTCGGCCTCAACCGAGCGGCCATGGCGAGCCGCGCGCCGTTTGAGACGCTGAATGGTATCATCGTCGAGGTTTCGGACTTGAAGTGCACCCGGCATCTGAGCCTCCATTCTACTCTGACCTCATGATATCATTGACGTCAACGTCGTCAATCCGTCAACATCCGGCAACGGGATGAAGGCCGCCGTCGCGGGGAGCGCCAGGGACGCCACCAAGGCGGAACGCCCTCCTTGAGCTTGCAGATGGTGAGATCGGTAATTTCAGCGGCAACGTCGCGGCTCACGCGCTTGGGATTGGGCATGGGTACCTCAGCAGGCCTGGAAACGGGCCTTTCCCGCTCCGCCATTCGCCGAAATTCCTTCCCCTCGCCTCTCCTCGCGGCGCCGGATCGCAACGCTCAGGTCAGGAGGACGCTTTCGAGACCGTTCGACTTGAGCAACCTGACCGCCTTCTTGTCGAACGAAACAAAAGTTTCGCCGCCGAGCCACTGGCCGCCGAAGGCAATCGCGCCGTCGGCGAAATCCCCGCCCGCCTCAAATATGTCGAGCCCCGCTTCGACCATGGGTCGATTGGTCACGACGTTTCGCAGGTCCAGAATATGCCGGATGGCCGAAGCGATGTCGGCGCGTTCGACGCCATAGCTACGCCCGAGCACCCAGGAGAATTCACACAGGCTGTGGACGCTGACGGCAACGACTTCCGCGGCCTCGAGAACCTCGACCGCCTTTGCTTGCTGTGCTTCGTCATCGCCCATCATGAGACGAACTAGGACATTCGTGTCGAGCGTCGCCTTCATTTGCGCTCGATCCCGGTAGCACCGGCATCGGAGCCGGCATCGGCTATTGCGTCGTTCAACGCGTCGATCGAAAGGCGGGCGCCATTGCCCTTCCCCTTGAGCATGCCGGCGATATCTTTCCAGGTCCCCCGAGGCTGGTCTGCCTTGAGCACGGCCCTGCCGTCGGGAAGGAGGTCGAGCTGGATCTTGCCACCCGGCTGAATACCGAGGTGCTTCAGGACATCCTTCCGGAACGTGACTTGTCCCCTCGCTGTGACGGTCAATGTGGTCATGAGCATTCTCCGGGCTTTCCATAGAATAATGCGAAACTGCATTACTTTCAACTGTGCCGGCAACCGGCGAATCATGCCCCACGATAGAGCGCGAAGGGATGCATGAAATTGGCCGCCGACGCGGGGGAGCGCCGGCGGCCGGTCATCCAGGAGAGGTCAGGCGTCAGGCCGCGAGCGCCGGCTTCTCCTCATCGCCCTGCGCGACCATGTCGGCGCCAGGCTGAACCGCTATGCCGTCGCCGGCAACCGCACCGTCGGTGTCCACCACGTCCGGCTCGTCGGCGGTTGCGCCGATGTCCTCGTCGCCCTCACCTTCGGCCACGACCAGTTCCTGCGCGTCGGCCTTGTCAAGAAACTTCATCGCATTGGGCACCCAGGCGAGCGCGGCATCGCGCACCTCGGGTTCTACTATCGCTTCGCCTGCAAACAGCCTGGCGCAGGATTCGGAGATCTCCGACTTCTTCATCGTCGCGTGCCGGGCGGTAAGCGCAGCGCCGCCAACGTCGGCAAGCAAGGTCAGGATCGAACCCTTGCTGACACGATCGAAGAAGTTCGCAGAGGTGGGGCGCCACCAGCTTGCGACATCGACCTCCATGATCGTCGCGAGACGGTTGTGGAGCGGGCACTGTTCGGCACGGTAGCTGGGCTTTGCCTCGAGCGACATCGCAACGATATAGGCGAGCCAGGCCGCCTTGCCATCGTCATCGAGCGCACGAAACGCCTCGAACCGTTCCACCTCCGACTTGTGCTCGGTCCAGTTCGCATCGAGCCCGTCATGGGCTTCGGCGAGATAGCTGCGCGCCCGGTTCGTCGGCTGTTCGCCCGACACCGGGTCGGTCGCGGAACGCGCGCGAATGGTCGACCCATAAGCGCTGAACGAACTCATGCGATCATCTATCATCACGAAGAGCGCATAGTCGAGCGCGAGCGCGGGATGGCTGAGCAACGCGGCCGCCAGGACGTCGCGGCGCTGCATGGCGAGTTCGTCATAGAGGCGAGCGCTGAGCGGCTTGCCGCCCGGCGCGATGGTTTCGGGAGCCGGTGGCGGAGGCATGTGATCGCGGCCCATGTCGCCCGGACGGTTGCCGGCCGCATCCCCCTCATCCCCTTCCTCGGCGTCCTCCGCGACATTGAGGCGAAGAGGTTCCTCGCTGTAATATTCGGTGTCGAGCACCATCTCGCCCTGTGGCGTAAGCTTGAGGAAGACACCGACCTGAGGCTTGAGCTCATCAGGCAGCACCGGGGCGACATGGTAGATCGCATGCTCCTCGTCGGAGAGTGCGTCATATTCCTGATCGAGCGCCTTATAGGCATCTTCGCTCAGGGACTCGTCGTCCATCTCTTCCGAGATCGCCTGTTGCCGCGCTGAGATTTCCTCGAGCCGCACCTGCTGGTCGTCGGTGAGGTCAGGTGCGGGCAGAATGACGCGATGGAGGCCGGCGGCGGCGCTGTGCGTGTAGTTGGACGCGATCGGACGAATCCAGGCAAGGCCGAGTTCTTCACCGACACGCTTGGCCTCGGCTTCCATGACGTCGGCGGCGAGTCGCTGGGCGATCTCGGGATTGACCCATTTGTCGCCGCTCTCACTGAACAGGTCACGGTCGACCTTGCCCCCGGCCTCGACATAGCGGTCCTCACCGATCAGGATTGCAACCGGGTCCGTCGACTTCATGGTCTCGTTGGCAATGACCCGCCTGATCGTGTCGGCATTGGAATAGGTGGTGCCATAACTGGTCCAGACCAAAAGCTGCTTCTCCTGATTTTCGGTCGAGGCATAGGCTTTGGCGACATCGAGCGTGATCGCGCCTTCGCTCAGCGCCTCGAAGATCGGCTCGGCCAAGGTGGCGAGGCGCAGGCGGCCCTCAACGAAACGGCGCGTGAGACCGAACCGCTTGGCGACACCGTCAATGTCGTTGTTGAGGCCGATGAAATATTGGAATGCGCGGCATTCTTCCGCCGGAGTCATCTTGAGCTGGTGGAAATTGGCCGCGGTCGAGGTTTCGGACAAGGTCGCCTCGTCGCCGACCAGCACCTTGACGGGAACGTCATAGGTTTCGGGATCGATGACGCCGCGCTCCGCCAGCATCAGCAGGCCCCGCAGTCGGCGGCCGCCATCAAACACCTCGAACGTGCCACGAGGCTTCTTCACGGGTGTGACGAGCAGGTTCTGCAGGACGCCCCGCGCCTCGAGATCGGCGGCCATCTGCGGGATTTCAAGCAGATCGTCAGGCCGCTTGCGGACGTTGATCGACGAAAGCGTGAGCTTGGAAAGCTTTACGGATGTGGTCATGGGAAAGCTCCATCAAACGTCCGGATCAGCCCGGACACCAGCTCCGCTCCCTCTTCCCTTTCCCCGCTCTGGACCGTTGGAGGCCGTCAGTCAGGCGTATGACGATGGACGCGTCAGCGCCTCCGGCGAACAACGATACTGGACAATGCCGAAGAGACGCTTGTGCTGCGCCCATATGGCAAGCTGCTGCCCTGACCGCGCGACGGGACCGGGGTTGGTGATACACGTCTCATTCATACAAGGCTTCTGAGAGCCGGTCTGTTAGAAAGGGGAGCGACCCAAAGGTCTGGCGAGTCGAAAGCCTTGTCCCGACCGTTAAACTTGAGAGCCTGCCCGGCTCGGTCGGGCAGGACTTTCTTATGCTGCTCTGAGCAGCGTTGGCGCGACGATCTAGGCGAGCAACAGGCCGAGGACCGCCTCGGCCGATCCCATGGGGACAAACACCCTTGTTCGATACTGGATCACTTCGGTGAAGCAGCCGATCGATTTGAGCCAGGGCAGCCGGTCATGGGGGGCGCCGGCAAGCTCAATCCGAGGCGAACCGTTGACGAGTGAACGCCTGATTGTGAGCGCAAAAGGCCGCGATATGTCGATGGTTCGGCCTGCCGTCACCGCCTTGGCGACAGCCTCTACTGGCAAGGCACCGGCACAGTCGATTCCCAGCTTGGTATAGAGTTGGGGCACATGGTCGTCGAACACAAGGCGACCGAGCCAGGACCGTCCTTCGGCATCGACGATACGGTTGACGGCGAGGTGATCGCTGGGTAGCGCCGACCAGATCGGCAGCAACAGCCCCGTTGCCAGACGGACGGTTTCGCTCTCGACAATCTGGCGCGCGGCCTCAACCTCGGTCGACCAGATGGCGCTGAAAGCTTGCCGGTCCACCTCTTCCCAGGAAGATTCGAACAGATCATGCTCACGCATGTAGTCGCTTCGCGTTGGCCGCATCATTTCGACACGGGGAATGGGGGTTCCTTCCTTCTCCTCCATGAGCGCCCGTGCCCGCGTGCGCAGCGCCACCTTCCCGGACTTGTGATTGATCATGAAGGCGGCGCTTCCATCACCGTCGGCGATCCGCAGGATCCGATCGAGCGACACCGGATTGCGGCGCCGGGCGATCTCGATGGTGAGGAGATGCGAGGTTGCGCCCGTGAGCGGATCGGTGCGCAGCACGCTATCCTCAATGAGCGTCGCCTTGTCGACCATGATCGTCTCGACGCCGACATCGAGACGGCCAGCCTCGCGTGCAGCCGAAACACGTGTCTCGATCAGGGCGAGGAACTCGTCGAAAATAGTGTTCTGAAGCGCAATCGGCAGCGCGAGAATGCGATTGAGCCAACGCTGGATAGGCGGCATCTCATCCTTGAGAACGCCGTCCTTGTCCACCAGCTCCAGGCCGGTCCGATGCTGGAAGTCGTCGAGCGTGACACTGGTGAGCTTGCCCATTGCAAGAAGGTCGAACCAGGAAAGCAGCGCAGCGCGCGCATATTCGCTTTCGAGATTGTCCGCGGGGTCGAAGAGCCCCTGCCCACCTGTCTGCCTCTGGCCGCGTGTCAGCGCGCCAAGACTGTCGAGCCGCCGGGCGATGGTGCTCGTGAAACGCAACTCCCCCTTGCAGTCTGTTGTCACCGGCCGGAACAGCGGGGTCGTGGCCTGGTGCGTCCTGTGCGTACGGCCAAGACCCTGGATAGCGCGATCCGCGCGCCAGCCCGGCTCGAGCAGCAGATGCACGCGCTGCTCTTGGTTGGCAGCGTCCAGAGAGGCATGATAGCTGCGGCCCGTGCCGCCGGCGTCCGAGAAGACGAGAATGCGCTTGTTCCCGGCCATGAAGGCGGCCGCGTCGGCCCGACTGGTGCGGGCAGACCGACTTTCGAGCTTCTGGCGCCCATCGCTCGCACTGATCAATCGCTTGGTGCGGCCCGTAACCTCGGCAACATTGTCATGTCCAAAATGCTCGAGCAACGCGTCGAGCGCGGACATGATCGGCGGCATCGCGCAGAGCTTCTCGATCAGCGCGTCACGCGCGGCCTGCGCCTCGGGATTGTAGACGGGATGGCCATTGTCATCCACCATCGGCATCGAACGCGGTGTTCCGGTATCGTCTGTAAACACGCGCATCTGGCGGATGGGAAAGGCGCGCTCCAGATAGTCGATGATATACTCGCGGGGAGAAAGATCGATTTCCAGATTTGCCCGCTCGTCGGGGGACAGGTCGCCCAGCCGACGATCGAGGATCGATTCCGCTGTCGTCACCAGCTGCAGGACAACCGACTGGCCAGCCTTGAGATGGGAGTCGACAGCGCCGATCACGGTCGGCAGCTTCATGCTGAGAAGCAATTGTCCAAAAAAGCGCTGCTTGGTTGATTCAAAGCGCGAGCGGGCCGAGGCCTTGGCCCCGCTGTTGAGGGTTGTGTGTTCAAGCCCGTCGACCACGGCGGTGAGTTCGAGGGCGCCCTCCATGTTCCGGTGGATCAGGCTCCAGGCATCCGCATAGGCATCGTAGATGGCGATCTGATCTCTCGTCAGTTCGTGGCGCAGTATGTCATAGGCGACCCCGGCAAAGCTGAGCGCGCGCGCCGTGTAGAGGCCAAGAGCCTTCAGATCGCGGGCGACCAGTTCCATTGCGGCGATGCCGCCTTTGCGGATGCCCGAGATGAATTGTTCGCGATTGCTGAATGCCGTTTCCGGTCCCCAAAGCCCCAGCCGCACGGCATAAGCAAGATTATTGACGTCCGATGCGCCAGTAGCCGAAGCGTACAGCACCCGGGCGCCTGGCAACTGGTTCTGGAGCAGCACGCCGCAGACGCCCTGCTGGGAGCCTTCCTTCTTGCCCATGGCGCCCTCGCCGCCGGCAACGCCGCCCATTTCATGGGCCTCGTCGAAGCCGATCACGCCTTCGAAATCCCCACCGGCCCACTCGACGAGTTGCTGAAGGCGGCTATGATCGCCGCGGGCAGAGCGTAACGTCGGATAAGTGACGAACAACACGCCCTGTTCGAGCGGGATCGCCTGATCGATCTTCCAGTTCGCCAGAGGCTGGACGTCAGCGGGGAGCCCGCCGAGCGCGGTCCAATCGCGGCGCGCGTCTTCCAGCAGCGCCTCATTCTTGGAAATCCAGATGTTCCGGCGGCGGCCTCGCAGCCAGTTGTCGAGTATGCAGGCCGCAATCTGCCGCCCCTTCCCCGCTCCGGTGCCGTCGCCCAGAAAATAGCCCTTGCGATAGGCATGGCCGTCCTCGGCCTCGTCAAGACCGACGCCTTCCTTGGCCGGCCTGAAACGGCCTGGCAGGAACTGCTCCCAGGCGTGGCCAGCATAGACCACCGTTTCGAGCTGCGCGGCCGATAGCATCCGCTCGGCAACCGTTCTCTCGGGCAGATGAGGTATGTAGGCGGGAATGGGCGCCGCGATCGAGCCCATGGCGACAGATTCCACCAGTGCGGTCGGGTGCTCGCCAGCGGCATCGAGGACGATGCGGCTGGGACGATAGGGGAGATAGACGCCCACCTGATCGAGCAGTGCGGCCGGCGTGTCGAGCGGCGTGTAGTCGACCGGGAGCACGTTGTTACGAACAGGCCTGTGATCGGGCCGAGGCTGTGCGCGGCTGCTCTTGACGGCCCGGAACAGCGAAGGACTGGTCGAGCGCTTTGGAGCGGGCGCCGGAACCTCGTCAACCACGCCTCGCTCGTGGATCGTGAGGACCTCGATCAGGTCCCGGACGGATGCGCGCTGGATCGTCGCGGGAATGGCTCTTCCTGGAACCTTGTCGATAACGAACAGCCGAACCGCAATGGCAGTACCGTGCTTGAGATAGCATTTCTCAAGACGCACCGAAGTGCGGACACTGACATCGCGCAGGGTCGTCTCGAAAAGATCCCGCATCCTGGCATTGGGGCCGAACCAGTCGGGCATGATGGCAACCAGCCGCCCGCCCGGCTGCAGCCTCCCAAGCGCCGCCTGCAGGTGACGGACAGCCGCGTGGGCGTCAGCGCCGCGTCCCACTGACCGGGAAAAGGGCGGGTTCATGAGGATTAGGCTGGGACGCGGTGCATGCGAGAGGGTGGAATTGATCGTTGCGCCGTCATGACCGGTCACGAGGGCGTCCGGGAAGACATGGGCAAGCCGGGCGCGACGGGCAGGCGCATATTCGTTGAGGTGCAACGCGGTGAAATCACGGCAATGCGCAACGAGCAGGCCATTGCCCGCGCTCGGCTCCAGAATGACATCCTCCTTCTGGACATTGGCCAGCAGGGTAAGAATCGCGGCGAGATCCACGGGGGTCGAAAATTGCTGCCATTCGATCTGCTCCTCGCTGCGGACAGTCTGGGTCGGCAGTCGGTCAAGCAAATCGCAGGCCTTGTGCACGTCAGCGAGCGAACAGAGCGGATAGGGGCCAAACTGGAGATGGTGAGCAAGCGCATGTTCGAGCATTTCAAAACTGTCGCGCTGGGTCCAGAGGCCCTCGGCATCCGTGCCGCCAAAGCCTTCCACCATGGCCTCGTTCAGATGAGCCCGGGTGATCGGGCGGGCGGCGCGCAAGCGGTCAATGAGAAGCGTGGCGACGCGACGTTCGGCCGCGCTCACCGTTTCAAAGAGATCGGACATGGTGGGTCTCCAGGCTGGCTGCCCCATTGGCAGCATCACCTCCTCCATCCCCCCTCCCCTTCCAGTCCGGCGCCAGGCCGCTCCAAGGCATGAGCCGCCTGGCGGGATACTCACCCGAGGCGTCCAGTCCTGCTGCGCGATCCCTCGCAAAAGTCGATGCCTGCCCCGCGTCGGACGGGGGCGCTGACGCTCAGGTCGAGCGCATGACGTCGGAGGTCCAACCGCCCCCGAGCCCAATCGGCGTCGCGCATTGACGAGTCCGGATCGCGCGAAATCGTGGCGGCTCAGGCCAGCTGTGCGTTGCTGTCCGACGACATGCAGGACGGCTTCGTAAAGCGCGGATTGAAGGCCTTGCGCACCAGGGCTGCAGCTCTTGCGCATCGGGCAATATGTGGCGCCCCCCGCCGGTCGGAGATAGGCGCCTTATGGTACCCAAAGCTCGGCTTTAACCCTGCTCCCTAGCGCAGCCGGACTGGCACATAGCCTGGCGGCTGGCCCCGGCGCTGAACGCGCAGCAGAAGAGCGCCACGCGAAGCCCGCCTCGCCTCCTGGATCCGGCTTTCAAGGTCTCCAGCCGACAGGACAGGGTGATTGTTCACCGAGAGCACGATGTCGCCGCGCCGCAGCCCCTTGGTTGCCGCGTCGGAAGTCGAGTCGACGCTGGCAATCACAAGACCCCGGGTCTTTTCGCCCGTTCCCAATTGCCGCGCGATCCGCGGAGTCAGCGGCAGGACCGATATGCCCAGCGCCTCGCGCACCGCAGAGTCGGCCTGATCCTGCGATGGATTGCCAGATCTATCCCTGCGCCCAGGCTCGAAGCTTTGGCCGCCAAGCTCCGTTTCCGTTGGCCGCAGGTCCAGCGTGACATGGACCGTCATGCGCTTGCCATCGCGGATCAGCGCCATGGCTACGCGTTTTCCAGGATCCTCGTTTGCAATGAGGTAGGACAAGGACTGCTCCGCCCTGACCTCCTTGCCCTCGACAGCAACAATGACGTCGCCTGGCCGGACGCCTGCTTCGTCAGCGGCGCTGCCCGGCTCCACCGCCTGTACGAAGGCGCCTCTGCGACGTGAAATGCCCAGCGCATCGGCGAGGTCGTCCGCCACGGGCTGTATGCGCACGCCCAGATAGCCGCGGTCGATCGATTGACCGCTCTTGAGCTTTTCGACGATGGGCGCAGCGATTTCAGCCGGAATGGCGAAGCCGATACCCACGCTCCCGCCATTAGGGGAGTAGATGGCGTTGTTGATGCCGATGACCTGGCCGTGCATGTCGAACATCGGCCCACCCGAATTGCCGCGGTTGATCGCGGCATCGGTCTGGATATAGCGATCATAGGCGGTCCCCATGCCCGTATGGCGGTAGACTGCCGATATGATTCCCGATGTCACCGTACCGCCAAGGCCGAACGGGTTGCCAATGGCGATGATCCTGTCGCCCACGCGCGCAGCGCGGGAATCGCCGAACTTGACGAACGGCAGCGGCGCGCGCGCGTTGATCTTGAGAACGGCAAGATCCGAAGCGGCATCTTGGCCGACAAGCTTTGCGGGATATTCCGCCCCATCCGGCATTGTGACGGTGATGGATTTAATCTCGGCGTCTCCGCCGCCAGGCGAAATCACATGGTTGTTGGTCACCACATAGCCATCGGCCGATATGATGAAGCCCGAGCCGAGCGACTGTGCCTCGCGCGTTCTTGGGCCAAGGCCGCGGCCACCGAACAGGTCTTCGAAAGGTGTTCCGGCAAAGGGGTTGATGACCGGCGTCCGGACGCGCTGGCGGGTCGAGATGTTGACCACCGCGGGCGCGAGCCGTTCGGTCAGATCTGCAAAACCGGTGGCCGCCTGCGCGCTGCGGCCCTCAGGCGCCTGCGGGGCCGTTTCCTTCCGCGCGACCTCAGCCTGTGACGCAGATCCCCCAGCGAGGAATATGGTGCTTGTTCCCAATAATGTAGCGGCTGCCAGAGTATAGATATGTCGCACGCGTTCCACCTTCCTTTCTTCAAATGGCCCATCTCCAACCCGTGCGCTGGGGTGATGGCCATAGACCAGGAGGCAGTTGACGCATTATGCTTGCCTCGCGGGTCAGTAACGGCGCGACGAGCCCATGGAGGCTCTCGGTCAGACGCCAGTTAATGAGGACGGGCGACCGCTGCTCCGCAGGCAATTCCATTGCCTCCGAAGCAGAGCCGACGCTGACGCCGGATCGACTTCGACACCGGACTTGAGAGTTCGGCCTGTCGCGCGACTGTGCGAGGCGCGGTGAGGACAAGAAAGACCATGAAACAACCGGGTCGGGCGCCCTCCATCCTCGCATGATCGCTCGATATTATTGCGACAGGCTGAACGCAGCATGACTGTTACGTCGCCAGATCGACTCTGGCGCCATGCGATTTCGCCCCTAAGCATCCGATCCTGCTGCGCGATGCTCTGGGAGAAACCGACCCATGCCCCGCATCGAGCGAGGGGGATCGCGGGACTCAGGTCGAGCGCATGGCTTCGAGCACTCCGGCCCAGTCCTTGCGACCGGTAGGCATCATGCGGGTGATGACAAGCCCGGGTCGTGCATAGCGCACAGCAGCACGCTCTGCGGCACGTCGCCCGGCCTCGTCGTCATCCATCGCCAGGATGAGGGTCGAAGGTGCTTCCGGGAGCAGAAGCTGGTCCGCTCGCCGTGCGCCAAGGCTCGCCCAGCACGGAATTTTCTGAAGAATCGTAAAGGCCAGGGCCGTCTCGAACCCTTCGGCAAGCGCCAGCACAGACGATACCGGACGATCCCCTGTCCAGGCGCCGCGCCCGGGGCGGCCGAGCATGACTTTCAGGCGGTAGTGACCGGTGCTGGGATCGAGCAGGATGCGCTGAACTGCGGTCAGCCGTCGTCCCTCGCGGACTGCCAGCAACAATGCCGGGTGATGGCTCGTCCAGGGTCTGGGCCGATAGGGGCAATGAGGGTGAAAACGCGCATCTCCCACAGGCACATCCAACCCCCTTCTGGCCAGATAGCGCTCGGCCAGAGTCCCGGCGATCGGGCCAGCCTCTGACCACAGGCGATCGGCAGCGCCCGGTACGGCGGCTGGCGCATCCCGATAGAAGAATCTCTGGCCGGTTGGTATCCGGCGCAGCTCGCGCAGCACATCCTCCCGGGAACAGCCGGCAAAGCAGGTGACCAGGATACCATGGTCGCCCTGGCGGATGGACAGGCTGGGACGGCGATCGTCGTGGGCAGGGCATCGACACATGGCACAGCGGCCGTGCCATACGCCTCCCAATGCACCCACAAGATCAATAGTCTCCTGGGAGGGTCTTTTCATTGTCAGCGCCATGCCCTGTCTCCTTCGCCCCCTTTCCCCACTCTCTCCTTTGCTCACATGATGCCCCCGAGCATTTCAGCCATTGATCCGAAATCCGTGGCATGCCGCATCGTGCCGCAGGAACCGAAAGCGAATGACGGCAATCTGTAACAATCGTTGAGCAAAGAAAATGCATTCCTATTGTAACTCCATCGTGATCTATACGAATGTTTGGATATCCATGATTATCATTTGCATTAGCTTGCTTCGAAGGTTAATCCGCCCCTGATGCCGCCGACTGCAGAGTAATATGATAGAACATTCCAATGGCCCTGGTTCCGAACAATATTAGTTGAGGCATATCGAACAATAATAATCGAATTCTCAGCGGAGAACAGATTTGACTATATCCGGAAAATATAAAAAGGAAGAAAAACCAATTGTTAAATCCGTCTCGTACGAAGATTTACATGCTTTGGAGGAGCAATTTAAGGCACTGGAAGCATCCATAGCAAGAATCCGCGTAATCCTGTCTGGTCCCGGTTCAAGCGATTCGACAAATTCGTCGCCGCCTCGCAACGGCAAGACCAGGCGCGCGGATGAGGCAGATGACGTAACGCTTACCGAGGATCAAGCCGATGTCCAGGGCGCGCTCGCCGCTTTGGGCAGGACGGCCAAAGCGAAAGATCGTGAGGATATGATCCGGCAGAAGCTTGTCGATTGCTTCGCGCTGGACGGCTGGGTCGCGGCGGGCGTTCTGCTTTGCCTGCTACGCCAGTCAGGGGAATATGTCACGCATACGCAATTGGCGGACGCTGCCGGGACCATCTCCCCGAGCGCTGCTGTGATCAGGGTCTATGTCTGCAAATTGAGACAACAGCTGGCAGCAGGCGGCATCGAGGACGGGGCCATAGAAACGGGACGCCGCAGCTATCGGCTGGTGCGCAGCGCCGCTTTCCGGATCATCAATACGCTCAACGGGCGGGAAAAGAATCCATCACTTCCTGAGCCCTGAAGCTTCAGTCGGCAGGCTTCGCCTGCAGCCGTGCCAGCATCTGCCTGCCTGGCTTGAAATGTAGCGCCTTTTTGGCGGCGACGGGTACATCCTGGCCGGTTCGGGGGTTGCGGCCCATGCGAGCCTCGCGGGAGCGCGTGCTGAAAACGCCAAATCCTCGCAGCTCAACCCTGCCACCCTTGGAAAGATGGTCCGAAATGTCCTGGAAAAACAGCGAGACGATCCGTTCCACATCCTCTGCAGGAAGATCGGAATATTGTTGCTGCATTTCATGGACCAGCTCAGATCTAATCATTGGGATTTCTCGTCTGCCTCCGCACACCAAACAAGTCCGATTGCCTTTCCGACCGAACCAACAGCGGGCAACGATCACGCGTAGCAGCAAAACCGGGATAATGCGCCTCTACATTCAGTCAGTAAGAAATAGAAGATTGAAATATCCGCAGGCATTCAGATCGCGGCTGTCGCTCCGATCTGGTCTCCCTTGCAGCAATCAGACATTCGCGTAAGCGCGCCCCAGGGCTGTATCAGCAATTGCGTTGAATATTCTCCCGACCGTGCATGTATCTACCACCTTGCTCCGCAGGGAGAAGGAAGTCACACGCTTTCTCATCCTTTTGCAGCTATTCGTTTCAGAGTTGGCGTACCGTTGCTGTCGTAATGCTCGCCCTTCGTCAGTGGCGAGCCAACAGATAGCGCACGCTGCCAGGACGGACTCTTCGCTGCGATCAGCGGCACGGAAGCAAGGCGCATTCGCCATCCCGCCTCGTGCACCGTGAAATTTGAGGAAAATTGCCCCGTTGGAGCAGGGTCACAACGGGGCCGAGGTTCAGGGCCGCCCGGTAGGAGGGGGGGGAGGTAACCAGGCGGCTCGTGCGTTATTGCCCTGCAAAGATGAACCATCCATGACCGGTGATCGAGGAACCGCGAAAGCCTGCAAAGCAATCGCATCTCGCGATATCCTCGATGATGACTCGCGAAATGGGGGATGGAGGGCAGCATCGCAGATGAAGGCGATCGGGGTGTGAACCGGCCCATCCCTCCGCCCGACCTATTGCGTCCCCGCCATACCGGCATTGCTCGTCTTTCCGGTAGGACGGCGCAGCCGATCACAATAAAGCTTGCGGATGTGGACCCAGCGCCGCCTTTCGAAAGAACTGATGGGCGCCCGCCTTACGCGCGTATTGATATAGTCGCGCGCCGCATCCGAAAGGCCGAACCGGGCGAGCACATCATCCAGACGTAGTTTCGCATCATTCCGCCATCCGACATAGGCCATTGAAAACCACCCAAAACGGGTCAGATATCTATGTGCCATCATTCGCCCTCGCATTGTCGCTCTCCCCTCCGGGAAAGCGCAGACCTGGTGATTCCCCCCGCCATCCTCATCTCACCATCCTCGCCATGGCGCCTCATCCTGCGGAACTGGATGACGCGCTCTTCCGAGCCGGACGCGGCCGTCAGATGGTCGTCTTCATAGGCCACCGGCTTTCAGGCCTCTTACGACGGGAGATATTTTCTCTGCGAGGCTTCTGCCCGTCGCGTGCAGCGGCAAGCAACCAAAGCGCACGCAACGCCATCTCCTTGCGCAGCAAGGCTGGTCGGCAGAAGACATGATAGTCTTATAACTGGTTTCTTCCCGAATCACTTTATTGTTTTTGCGTCCTCCTATCAATGCTGCATTTATGCATATAATTGTTTGGACATCATGCTGCCGAATCTATAAAATGATCCTCCTCAGCAGCGTCGACCACGCTGAGCGCCTGAAGCCGGCCTCGGGTCGCACCGCCGCGTCAGGGATCCCGGCGCCATCCGCTACCAGCGTCTCCTAAGTATGGCGCCGGGATTTTGGGGCAAAATCGTCTTGTGGGCTGAAAAGAACGAAATTGTTCCAGCCCAACGGATTGAACTCCGTTAAGACGAAACTCGGTCGCTGACGGCCCCAGCGATGAGGGGCCTGCTGGTCCGAACCGTTTCCCCTATTCCCGACCGGTCATGGACCGGGTGGGTGGCGGCACAGATGCGGTCGCGAACAGCGCATCACCCAGCCTGACGGCTGCGTAGAACAACATCCATGCGCCGGCGGCGGCAAGGATGATGATGAAAAGCCTTTGCGAACGCGAGAATCTGCCATCCTTGCCAACGCCTCGGACGCCAAAAGGGACTGCCGTGGATACGGCCGCCCCAGCGGCGACATCGGCCTTACGGGTCATCGCGATTTGGGCAAACTCCAAAGGATCCTGAAACTCGCAGCGAATACCTCGGCGATGCGATCGCCTGATGCGGCACGGCCGCAGGCCAAGCCCCGGCAGATCGATCATCCATTGCTCGCCTTCATCGAGATCGGCCGGACTGAGCATCCGGCAACCTGCTATGGTCAAATCCTTGATCACGACATCGATATGTTGGCAATCCGAACTTGCGGGCCGGTACAGCGCAGCGCGCATGGACGCCCCCCATTGGCCCTGTTCATGTCGCGCTCGACGCGCGCCGGCACGGATGCCCTGGCATTCGCCTGATCCTGCAGCAAAGGGAGCGGTCCATTTCCATCGATTATTTCCAGAGAATCGCTATTCATGGATTCTGTAGGATTGGTTCATATAGCGTAAGCATAGAAAGGGAACTTCGTGCATTGGCACTCCTCCCATTCTTTTCGAGTACCTCGGGCCCAGGGGGTGTTCGCTACTGCGAATTTTACCAGGCTTAGAGGCCGTGCCTGCGACCGGGGTCGGTTCGCCGCGGTCCGTAAGTCGCCGAGGAGGGATCAGCTCGCATTCTCGATTGCCGCGATCCAGGATTGAACGATCGGCGCAAGCGGCTTATCTGAGCGGCGCGGCGACCACGTTCCCGTACCCCGTTGGGTGTCAAGTCCGGGACGGCCCGGCCCTCACAGTGGAGAGCCGTATGGCGTGGGTAGCTTTGATCGTTGCAGGCCTGTTGGAGGTCGTCTGGGCTTTCTTCATGAAGCAGTCTGCCGGGTTCACACGCATCGTCCCGTCGGCGATTACCGTGGTCACAATGCTGGCCAGTTTCGCGCTCCTCTCCTTTTCCATGAAGACGCTGCCGCTTGGCACCGCTTACACGATATGGACCGGTATTGGCGCCGTCGGCGCCTTCGTGATCGGGATATGGTTGCTGGGAGAAGGGGCGAGCGCGCTGCGTATCGGTGCTGCGATCCTCATCATCAGCGGCCTCATCCTCATGAAGCTGGCGCCGCAAGGATGACGGGCTGCGGCCTCGCTGGACGAGCGGGGCTTATCACGCCTTCGGGAACAAGCGATGGCGCGCTATGATCTGCCGCGCCGGCATATGGGGCTCAGGCTTGCGAGGCGAGCACCTGCCGCCTGACGAGAGGATCAGTGGACCATCGGGCGGCCGCCCGCTCTCCCACTCACTGCAAGGCTGCTACAAACTCAGCCCTACGCGCCCGACCATGCTGGCGCCCGCGTCGCGGCGGCTCGGCCCATCAATGCTGCTGTTGACGTAGCGCAGTCCCGCCGACCAGCAGCCCTTCAGATAGTCGACGCCGACGCCATGGTCCCAATAGGTGCCATCGGGCCGCAGCCGCGCCGCCTTGGCGGGGTTGCGCACGTCACCCGACGATCGCCCGACCCAGGCCGACATGGTCAAGGGGGTGCCCGGCACGCCGACAAATGCCGATGCCGAGAGATGAAGATTGTCGCCGCCGATGGAGGTTTGGCGCGGAGCATAACTGCCCATCAGGTCGACGCTGATCGGTCCCATCAAGAAACCGGCGCCCGCGCCGATTTCGCCATAGCCCTGCCCGGAAGCTCCGACGAACAGGTGATAGCGCGCGTCGGCGGTCAGTCGCCACGCCCCGATCTGCCGCACATAGCTTGGCCCGACATCGACCACAGCGGCCGCGCCGTCGTGACGATCGCTGCCCCACAGCGCAACGGTCGCGCCGTCAAGGCTCAGTCCCTCGTAAACGGGGACCGACAGGCGGCCACGCACTACCGGATCGCCATCGCTCCAGCTCAAGCCTTGGCGCCGCTCGTCGCTCGCCACCCCGATGCTTGCCGTCAGGTCATCGGCATATTGGGCGCGGGCCGGCCCGGCACTGAATAAAACAGCCATCGCTCCTGCCAGGAAACGGCGCAGCTTGATGGGAAGCAAGGGTTTAAAGCGCATCGAGTCCGGCCAATAACGACGTGCGGTCCTGCTGTGCAACAGCTATCACATGGCCCCTGAACGGCACCTCGCCCTGTTGCAGCAATATGGCAGCGTTCAGCAAAATTGCCACGGCAGGTTGACCGCCGCCCGTCCCTTCGATTATTCGCGCCTCGGGTCGCAACCGAAACGATAATCAACGCGAACCACTCAGGGGAAACATGAAGACACTCTCTATTACGCTTCTGGCGATCGTCGCCGGAGCCACCTCCGCTCACGCCGAAACCTTCTCCGGCCCGTTCATCGGCGCCCAGATCAGCCGTGACGCCTATGAAGTGAAAGCCGAAGGCACCGACCTCGGCTTCGCCACCCTCGACCTTGACGGCCTGAGCGGCAATGGCGTGGGCGGCGGTCTCTATGTCGGCTACGACTATGCTCTCTCGAACACTGTCTTCTTCGGTGTCGAGGCCAATGCGAACTTCTCGGGCGCGAGCATCTCGGCGCAGCTCGACGATGGCGTCGACAGCGTGAGCGGCAAGATCAAGGCTCGCGAATCCTTCGGCCTGAGTGCGCGCCTGGGCGCAATGATTGCCGAGAACACCGCCGTCTACGCGCGGGGCGGCTGGCAGTCGACCAAGTTCAAGGCACAGGCATTTGACGGCGTGGACAGCTACAGCAGCAAGACGATGCAGGACGCCCTCGTTTACGGCGCGGGTCTGGAAACCCGCATTGCGGCCCAGACTTCGGTTCGCATCGAATATCTGATCGAGGATTATGGCAGCGCGGGCCTCAACAAGGATCTTGGCGCCAACGGCATCCGCGTTGACAACAACAAGCTCTCGCTGGGTATTTCCTGGCGCTATTAAGCTTGGGTCAGCCATAGGAAAGGGGCCTCTGTCGAGGCCCCTTTTTCCATCAAGGTTGTTCGAGGGATCCTCAACTGACTCCGCCTTTCACAGTCGGCGGAGTCCCTTGTCGTGACAAGGTCGACATATTGCATGAGCCGGCGCGGGCATCCGAACCGATCTGCAGGGAGCGTAGTCTTTATGCGCAAATCGCCCGATCGCCCCATCTGGCCGCTCCTGTCGGCTGTCACCCTCGCGGCCGCCATCATTTCCTATATCCGTTCAACCGGCGCCGCGCCGGTCGGAATGGAAGTCGCACTGTTTGCGGTCCGCTGGCTCGGGATCGCTGCCTTCGCGCTGCTCGGCAGACTTTTGTTCCGGTCGCGATGCTGATCGTTTCGCCGGGCATGGCATCATCGTCCGCCCAACTCATGTCCATGACCAGGCGTCCGGCCTTGCCGGCACGCCGAGAGCAACGACGGCAGGACAGGGACGGTCACCTAATGTTCCTGTCGATAACATCGTCGCCGGGCTTCGCGCCAAGCGCATCCTTATGATCTCCGACCCCAGACGAACGGAATCAAGGCTCCTCTCCACCCGAAAGCAGGATAGTCCGCCGGAACCGATCGGCCGAGGGCGACAGGCGATGCTTGTGTATCATCCACAAGCGGCTCGACACCTGCGATGAAAGCGGTCGCAGAACGACATCGTCGACCTGGATGCGCGACAGGGACGCCGCGAGGATTGTCACACCCAAGCCCGCGGCGACCAGGCCGAGCAGACTGGCAAAGCTTGCCACTTCAAGGCTGATCGTCGGCTGGAAGCCCGCCTGTTCGCAAAGGCCGAAAAAATGATCGTTGAAATCTGCGCTGCTGGTCGTTGCATACAGAAGGAACGGGACGCCTTCCAGATCAGCGATTGAGGGATCGATCCCGCCCTGAGCGAGAGGATGGTCCTTTCGCAACGCCAGGACCATCTCCTCCTGCAACAGGCACCGGGACGTCATGCCGGCGGGCAGCCGCGGCGGGTCTATGCCCCGGATGATGCCGATGTCGAGGTCATCCCTGTCGATCCGCGCGACCTGATCGTCACGCCCCAGTTCATGCAGCTCCAGTTCGACGCCAGGGCAGGATCTGCGAAAGGCATAGAGGGCGTTCGCAACCTGCGGCACGAACGGAGCCGACGCGGTGAAGGCCACGCCCAGTCGCCCCGCGCGCCCATCTCCCGCAAGGCGGGCGACGTTGCCGGCATGCTCGAACTGGGCCAGGACCTTGCGCGCCTCGACCAGAAACAGTTCGCCCGCTCGCGTCAGGGACACTCGCCGGCTGGTGCGGTCGAACAGCCTCGCACCCAGCTCCTCCTCCAATGCCCTGATCTGCTGGCTGAGCGGGGGTTGCGACATGTGGAGGCGCTGCGCTGCCCGTCCGAAATGCAGTTCCTCGGCGAGACAGATAAAATAGCGCAGATGACGCAAATCCACTCGATCAATTCTCCTGACAGATCAATCAGCCTTGATCTAGATATTGGACATCCTGATTCCAAGCGGCCAGAGGGACCAAAGAGTAGCGTTTCGCAACCAGATCGTGCCGGGATCGCCGGCGGGGACAGGAAATTGCCCCCCAAGCGTCGCACGCACGGACATTCCCGGGGAGAGGCCATCGCATTTCAGCGGCCCATGGGCCGCGATCACGGAGTCTTGGGGTTGATCGATATCGTCAAGGTTGCGCTGCACCGGCCGCTGACGTTCATCGTCATGGCCATTTTGATCGCGATCATAGGCGTGCTGGCCGCTGCCCGAACGCCTGTGGATATATTCCCCAATATCCGGATCCCCGTCGTCGCGGTGGCCTGGAACTATTCCGGTTTGTCGCCTGAGGACATGTCGAACCGGATCATCGGCCCTTATGAGCGGGTTCTGACCACGACGGTCAATGATATCGACCATATCGAAAGCCAGTCGCTGCAGGGCATCGGCATCGTGAAGATCTATTTCCAGCCCGGCGCGGATATCCGGACGGCCACCGCACAGGTGACGTCGGTCTCCCAGACGGTGCTGCGTCAGATGCCCCCGGGGATTACGCCTCCACTCATCCTCAATTACAGTGCGTCAACGGTGCCGATCCTGCAGCTCGCCCTGTCCGGCAAAGGCCTGTCCGAACAGCAATTGTTCGACCTGGGCGTAAACCAGATCAGGCCGCAGCTCGTCACCATTCCGGGCCTCGCCATGCCCTATCCCTCCGGCGGCAGGCAACGGCAGGTCCAGATCGACCTCGATCCCGTCGCCCTTCAGTCGAAGGGATTGTCGGCGCAGGATGTCGGCAATGCCATCGCTGCGCAGAACCAGATCAATCCGGCGGGCTTCATCAAGGTCGGATCGACCCAGTATAGCGTGCGGCTCAACAACGCGCCGGAGTCTATAGAGGCGCTCAATGACCTGCCGGTCAAGGTGGTGAACGGCGCCACCATCACCATGCGCGATGTCGCCCATGTCCGCGATGGCAGCGGTCCCCAGCAGAATGTCGTGCATGTCGAAGGACATCGGTCGGTGCTGCTCACAGTGCTCAAAAATGGCAGCACGTCGACCCTCGCCATCGTCAACGGCGTCAAGGACGCACTGCCGCGCATCGCCGCCACCCTGCCCGATAGTCTCAAGATCCTGCCCGTGGGGGATCAGTCGCTGTTCGTGAAGGCCGCAGTACAGGGCGTAATCCATGAAGGGGCGATCGCGGCGGCTCTCACCTCCCTGATGATCCTTCTTTTCCTCGGCAGCTGGCGCTCGACCGTCATCATCGCGCTTTCCATTCCGCTCGCCATTCTCGCGGCCATCGCGGCGCTTGCCATGTTCGGGCAGACGCTCAACGTCATGACGCTGGGCGGGCTGGCGCTGGCAGTCGGGATCCTGGTCGACGACGCGACCGTCACCATCGAGAATATCAACTGGCACCTGGAACAGGGCAAGGGCGTTGTCGAGGCGATCCTGGACGGCGCGGCACAGATCGTCGTACCTGCCTTCGTCTCGCTGCTGTGCATCTGCATCGTGTTCGTGCCCATGTTCTTCCTGCCGGGGATTGCGGGCTTCCTGTTCGTGCCTATGGCGCTCTCGGTCGTGTTCGCAATGGTGGCGTCGTTCATCCTCTCGCGCACGCTGGTGCCGACGCTGGCCATGTATCTGCTCAAACCTCATGTCGAACATGGCGACGGACATCTGGCGGGCACGGCTGGATCGCGCAATCCATTGGTTCATTTCCAGCGCCGGTTCGAAGCGCGGTTCAAGAAGGTCCGTCATGCCTATGTCGGGCTGCTGCGCCGCGCGCTCGAGGCGCGCAAACCGTTCCTGATCGGCTTCATGATCGTGGTGCTGCTCTCCTTCGGACTATTACCGATGCTCGGCAGCAACTTCTTCCCCACGGTCGATTCCGGTCAGATAGCGATGCATGTGCGCGTACCGGTGGGATCGCGCATAGAAAATACAGCCGCGCAGTTCGACCGGATCGCCCGGACCGTCCGCAGAACCATCCCGGCCACCGAACTGGCGTCCATCACGGACAATATCGGCCTGCCGGTCAGTTCCATCAACACCGTCTACAATAATAGCGGCACGATCGGCCCGCAGGATGGCGACATGCTGATCGCTCTCAAGGAGGGGCACCGGGCGACCGACGAGATCGTGGCGGAGCTTCGCCGGGAACTGCCGCGTGAGTTCCCCGGCGCCAGCTTCTCCTTCCTGCCCGCCGACATCACCAGCCAGATCCTCAATTTCGGCGCGCCTGCTCCGATCGATATCCAGATTGCCGGCAAGAATGCCGAGGCCAACCGCCGCTATGCGCAAAAGCTGCTGGCGAAAATCGCGACCATTCCCGGTCTCGCCGACGCTCGCATCCAGCAACCGGCCCGGTCACCGCAATTCGAGGTCGAAGTCGACCGTTCGCGCGCCGGCCAATATGGCCTCACCGAACGCGACGTCACCTCCAGCCTGGCAAGCCAGCTTGCCGGCACTTCGCAGACCGCGCCGGTATTTTTCGTGAACCCGGAAAATGGCGTCCAGTATCCGGTGGTCGCGCAGGCCCCCGAATATCTGGTGGGCTCGCTGAGTGCACTGTCGAACGTACCGGTGTCGGGCACGGCTGGATCGGCCGTGCAGCCGCTGGGCGGCCTCGCGACGATCCTGCGGTCGAACACCGTGCCGGTCGTATCGCATTATAATATCGCACCGGTGCTCGACATTTTCGCTACCACCCAGGGCCGCGACCTCGGCGCGGTGGCGGGCGACATCGAGGCAGCCATCAAGTCCCTTGAAAAGGAGCAGCCCAAGGGTGTGAGCGTCACGATCAGGGGGCAATATGCGACAATGACGACGGCCTTTTCCGGCCTGGGTTTCGGCCTCGCGGGCGCCATCGTCCTCATTTATCTCCTGATCGTCGTCAATTTCCAGAGCTGGATCGATCCGTTCGTCATCATCACCGCCTTGCCCGCCGCGCTCGCCGGCATCGTCTGGATGCTGTTCGTGACCGGCACCACGCTGTCGGTTCCCGCACTGACGGGAGCCATCATGTGCATGGGCGTTGCCACCGCCAACTCGATCCTCGTGGTCAGTTTCGCGCGCGAAAAGCTGACCGAACTGGGCGATGCGACGCGTGCGGCTGTCGAGGCGGGGATGGTCCGTTTCCGGCCGGTGCTGATGACCGCCCTCGCGATGGTCATCGGCATGGGGCCCATGGCGCTGGGGCTGGGGGAAGGCGGCGAACAGAACGCCCCGCTCGGCCGCGCGGTAGTCGGCGGCCTCATCTGCGCCACCATCGCCACCCTCTTCTTCGTGCCCGCGGTCTTCGCCCTCGTCCACCGCAACCACAAGCGCCCCCATCCCCAGACGGAAATGCACCCCAGCCATGCCTGAGACATCTTTCCCCGATACGGCCAGCAACGGCGCCGTCGCCGGACCCGACAACCGGACATTGAAGCGCGCAGGGATCGGCGCGGGCATCGTCGCCCTGCTGATCGTGGGCGTCGGCGTCGCCACGCGGATCCACGCGACCAGCGATCTTAAGGAAACGGCCATGCGGGACGCCATTCCCACGGTCGCCGTCGTCCTGCCGCAGCGTGGCGACAAAAGCGGGGCGCTGATCCTGCCTGGCAATGTCCAGGCCTATAACAGCGCTGCCATCTACGCGCGGACCAACGGCTATGTGAGGCGCTGGCTGGCCGATATCGGCGACAATGTCCGGGCCGGCCAGCCTCTTGCGATGCTCGACGCGCCCGATCTCGATCAGCAGCTCGCCGCAGCACAGGCCGATTACCAGACCGCCCTTGCCAACCAGCGCCTGGCCGGCACGACCGCAACGCGCTGGCGCGCGATGCTGGAGAAGGATGCGGTGTCGCGGCAGGAGGCGGACGAAAAGGCAGGCGACCTGGCGGCGAAGTCCGCTTTATCCAACGCCGCGCTCGCCAATGTGAAGCGGCTGCGGGCGTTACAGGGTTTCACGCGCCTCACGGCCCCGTTCGACGGCGTGGTGACGAGCCGGTCGGCGCAGATCGGTGCGCTGGTCGTGGCCGGCAACGCCGCCTCCCAACCGCTCTTCACCGTATCCGATGTCCACCGGATGCGCATCTATGTGCGTGTGCCCCAGCTTTACTCAGCCCAGCTCAAAACCGGCATGCCAGCGACGCTGAGTCTGCCCGAATATCCCGGCCGCAGCTTCACCGCGACGCTCACCAGCAGCGCCGGCGCTGTCGATGCCCAGTCGGGCGCGGTGCTGGTGCAGTTGCAGGCGGATAATCCCGACCGCGCGTTGAAGCCGGGCGCATTCGCGCAGGTCCGCTTCAATGTCGGCGGAGGCGGCGGAAACGCCCTCACCCTGCCCGGTAGCGCGATCCTGTATGGGAATGACGGCCCGACGATCGCTGTGGTCGACGGCCAGGGGAAGGTCGCCTTGCAGCCCGTTACCATCGCCCGCGACGAGGGAGCCAGGGTCGTCGTCTCCAACGGGCTTCGCATGGGCGACCGCGTGATAGACACGCCGCCTGACGCAATTCAGGCGGGCGATCGCGTCCATGTGCAGCAGGCGAAGGCCCATGCGGAATAGATCCGTGCGGTCCGCGGGGCTGCTGATAATGACCGGTCTGGGAGCCTGTTCGATGGCGCCCCAATATCGGCCGCCGCAGGTCACGCCGCCCAAAAGCTACAGGGAAATAGCTGGCTGGACGCCGGCCGCTCCCATGGACGCGGTGGCGCGGGGAGACTGGTGGCGGGTCTTCAATGACACGGTGCTCGACGATCTGGAGCAAAAGGCGGAGGCCGCCAGCCCGACGCTGGCCGCGGCGCTAGCGCGCTACGAGCAGGCGCGTGCCGTCGCGCGCGCGGAAGCGTCCGACCTGATGCCGGAGATCGACGCCGACGGCAGCACCAGCCGGCGGCGCGTGTCGGGCAACCGTTTCCAGGGCAATGGCCAAAGCGTCACCTATAACGACGTATCGGTCGGCGGATCGCTGGACTATGAACTGGATCTGTGGGGCCGCATCCGCAACAGCGTGAAGGCCGCGCGTGCCGATGCGCAGGCGAGCAAGGCCGATCTCGCCTCCGCGCGTCTCAGCCTGCATGCGGCGGTAGCGGACGCCTATGTCCGCCTGCGCGGCCTCGATGCACAGGCGGATTTGCTGCGAAGTTCCGTGGCGGCGTTCGATCATGCCTATAAATTGACCCGGACGCGTCATGAGGGTGGCATCGCCTCGGGGATCGACGTCAACCGGGCGCAGACGACGCTCAGCAATGCAAAAGCACGGATTTCCGTGATCGCCAACCAACGCGCGGCCACCGAACATGAGCTGGCGGCGCTGACCGGCGCGCTTGCCTCGGAATTTTCTGTCGCGCCGCAGGTCCGCACGTTCGGCGCACCCGGCGTGCCCACGGGCATGCCCTCTACGCTGCTTGAGCGCAGGCCCGACATAGCGGCGGCGGAACGTCGCATGTTCGCCGCCAATGCGCAGGTGGGCGTGGCCCGGGCGGCGTTCTTTCCGACAGTGACGCTGGGACTGTCCGGCGGCTGGGAAACGACGCGCGGCAATCTGCTCAGCACGCCAGGCAGTTTCTGGGGCCTGGGGCCGCTCTCGGCCGCGCTCAACCTGTTCGATGGCGGGCGGCGACGAGCGCAGGTCAGATTGTCCCGCGCGCAATATGAGGAGCAGGCAGCGGCCTATCGCGACACCGTGCTGAGTGCCTTCAGGCAGGTTGAAGACGGCATCGCCGCCCTGCATAACCTCGCGGCCCAATGGCACGATCAGCGCGAGGCGGCGCAGGCGGCCCAGCGCACCAGCGGGATCGCACTGGACCGTTATCGGGACGGCGCGGCGGACTATCTGGAGGTCGTGACCGCGCAGACCGATGCGCTTGACGCGCAAAGCGCGCTTCTGGAGGTGGAATTCGACCGCGCGCGCGCGTATATCGCCTTGGTGAAGGCTTTGGGCGGACCGGCATGATGCGAGCCAGCCGGTCGCAAGCTGCGAACGATAAACGCAGCGTTCCTTGATACAAAGCACTGCGCATGTTGAGTTCGACCAGGTCGTCCTCCAAAATCGGCTAAGTGTTTAGTCCAGGCATTTGATGCGCGTCAGGGCCTGAGTTTCTCGGCTAAGGTGGCTACGCCTATCGCTCTGCGCGCACCTCGCTCGACGGGCTGGACCGGGTGCGGGCGTATTTCAGCGATGACGAGACCGCCCGGGAATGGCTGGTAACGCCCAACCATTACACCGGCAACGCTGCGCCGATCGAGCGGTTGCGCAAGGGACAGGTCGATGAGGGTGTGCGCGCGGCGGAAGGCGCGCTGGACTATCAGTGAAGCTCGACCTCCGGAGCCTCGCAGCCATCGCGATCAGCACGAGCTGGCCCGGACCGGTGCGTACGACATGGGGATCGATACCAACACGAAGGGCAGCCGCGCGCATCATACCGGGCAAGCCTTCGCCGAGGCAATTCATGCGCGAACGGCTGCGGGCCACATTTTTGTGGCAGAATACGTCGATTGGCTGGCGCCAGGATTTCGACGTAATGCAATTTACACAGATGGAGTTGGCTAACTGAACCGCGATGCGGCGACGAGCGTGTTCTGTGCGCTGGCGACTTCCTTCGCATTTGCAGCATTGACCGTGCAAATATACAGAGACCGGCCGTCGCAGGGCGCCGTGATTTCGTCTCCAAGCCAGCGCTTGTCCCAACCATCTGGTGGCGCTGGCAAAAGCTCCATTTTATGTCGTTTCCCACCCCGCTCTTCATTGTGATCGCGTTTGGAATATCTCTGTCGTGGGACTGATCTGGCGAATTTGGGCGCTGAGGTCGGCCCGTGCCGACAAGCGCCGCACCTATACTAACCAACCATATACCATTTAGATTTAGGTCAGTCCTCCGGGGAGCAACGCATCCAATCCGGGGAGGCGCCTGGCAGCACAGGGGGCCGATTGTCACGCGTGACGGTCGTGCAGCGCCGCTGCCGATCGATGGGGAGGACAAATTGGACGCGCTGCCGCAATGGACGTCAAAGATCGACAAGCGCGGTCTCGATCCGCTTGGAATGCAGAATAGCGGCATCGTTCTTTATCAGGCGCTGCTGCCGGGCATCAGCAATATCACTCTGCGGATGCGCTACTACGGGTTTTTCTGCTGGTTGGGCGATGCCTATGCGCGCCGCGGTGTCACAACGGATTTCGAACTCTGGCGGCAATTCGTGCGGCGCGCGGAGACGCTCTATGCACTGGTTTGCGCGGACGCAACCGGGGAAGTTGGCATTGGCGGGATCGACTGGGCCGACCACCGGCTTCAGGTCGGCGAGGACGTGATCGACTTCGCCGAAGCGGCGTCGAACGACAAGAATGTGACGCGGTATCTCATCCAGAGCATGGGCGTGTTCGGGGCCGCTTACGTTACCCAAATGCAGGAAATGGGCCTCTTCGAAGAGGGGCCAAATGGCATCCAGCGGATCACGGCGGACGCGGGAGTGCTGCTGGCCAACGCGTTCCGCGCGTCGATCGGCCCTGAGGTGGAAGCGAGATTTGTCGCCGCGATCGACGCCGGAAAGGTCGCTCGTGACGCCCTGGCTTCCCTGCACGCAATTATTCCCTCAGCAATCCCCGACACATCGGAAGAGAGGGCCAGCTACGAAAAGACCCTGTTCGGCAACGGCGACAATCCGATGGTCCACGACGTCAGCCGCGGTGCCACGCTTCGCCTGCTTCTCGAAGTTGCACGGGTGCACGGAGAGCGGCCCACGCCCGAGAGCGTGCGATGGGCACTGTTCGATCCGCCCGGCCGCCCTCTGGCCGCGGAACTCGAGCGGCAGCGATTGCTATGGGAGGCCTATCATTGCCAGGATCTGTTCCAGGTCGCGGCCGCGGGGCTGCTCGCATGGGCTATCTCGATCATGTCGGAATCCGACAATGGCCAGACGCTCGCCGACATCCGCGCTGCTGTCCATGACCGCCTGCTCGATCGCGAGGAGCTAGCGTCCGCGCTTTCCTGGAATGGCTTTCGCACATCGATCGACATCGGTGCATTTGGTTGGCGGGAGGCCTGGCTCAGGCTGACCGGGCGGAGGGGATCGGCAGAGGAGAAGGCGTGGGATGCCGTCCAACTTATCGCCAGCCTCCACGAGCGGGTCGATGACCGTGAGGACCTGCGACAGATATTGAGGAGCGCGCTGCGTGCCAACGAACGCGCCCGATCGATCGTTACGGAGCTGCGATGGTTTGATCAGCAACCGGACACTCCGGTCGCAGAGCTGATCGTGGACTATGTCGTGCAGCGGATCGTCCTGCGCCATAGCTGGGTGGCGATGCAGAAATTCAGGCGTCAGCGCGACTATACCTTCCTCTTCGAGGTTCGCGACGGCCGCCTCATCTATCTGAACCATTATCAGCCGGTGGCGACGACCCCGCGCCTGGCTCCGGCCCTTCAGTTCCTCGAAGACATCCACCTGGTTGCGGGCGATGGTCTGACGGAACGTGGCCGAGCCTTGCTGGGGGCGAACCAGTGAAGCTGCCGGAGCGGCTCGCACGCCGCAAGGGGCGCGGCTTCCATTCCGGGATCGCAACAACCTTTGCCGTGGAATTCGCCGCATTCGAAGAAGTGATGCTACCGCAGCTTTCGGCGGGGGGCGCCACCAATGTCGTACTCGTCGCGGACCAGCGTATGGCCGCCATGGCTTTGAGTGACGGATCGGCTCTGCCCGAGGCGCTTGGCCGCGAATATATTCTGTTTTCTCCGCCCGTGGAGGCCGGCGTCTTCCACCCGAAGATCATAGTGCAGGTCGGCCGCGACGGCGGGCGATGCATCGTAAGTTCGGCAAACGTCACGGGCGCTGGTCTTGGCGGCAATGTGGAAGTGGCCGTCGAGGTCGAATGCGGCGTCGAGCCGAGTGCCGAGCGCGCGATCGTTCAATCGGCGTGGCGTTATGTGAGCGCGCTTGTGCCGGCCGATAGCGGAGCACCGAGAGAGGCGATCGACTGGGCGCGGGATCGTGCACGGTGGCTGGAGGAACCAAGCATCGACGCGGCGCTTTCCGTCCTCGAGGACGGAACCGCGATGGCATTCGTTGCAGCTCCCGGTGACGGGGGTATTGGTGCCCGCTTTGCTGATCTGGTGGGCGGGGAAGCCGTCGAGCGCCTGATTGTCGTCAGTCCATATTGGGATGAGGACCTGACAGCGCTCGGGTCCCTTGAGCAGGCGTTGCATCCGGCGCGGACCTCGCTGTTGCTGGACGTCAAACGGCATGAATTCCCGGCATCGGCGTCGATGCCAGGCCATCGTGAGATTATCGACATCTCCCAGTGGCGCCCAAGCCGTTTCACCCACGCGAAATTGCTGATCGCGATAACCGCAGGACATGAGCATGTGCTGAGCGGAAGCGCCAACTGTACCGTGGCGGCGCTGGGGGCAGGAGCGATCAGCGGTGTAAACAGGGAGGCGTGCATCTATCGACGCGTCCCCAGGGGCGCCGCGACGACGGCTCTCGAACTGGACAAATGGCTCGGGGCGCAACCAGTCGAGATTGCCGATCTCCCGCCGCGTGCGGAGTCTGCACCTATCCCGCTCGACGAGATGGAGCGCGCAGCTGCCGGGTCATTCGAAGCAGATGGTGGACGCCTCTACTGGATGAAGCCCGCGGATCGTTGGACCCATGGGATCGTAGTTCTGACCGACGCGCTCGGCCAGGCGATTGTGGAGGTTGAGGTCACGAGATTTGCCGGCGCCGAACGCCGCCAGTCGGCCTGGATCGGCGAAGACATGCTGAGCAAGGCCGCATTCGTCTTCGTGCGTATGGGGTCGCAGGAGTCGGTGCGCACGTTCATCACCCATCGCAGTGCCCTGCGCTCAAGAAGACGTGAAACGGCGAGCGGCAGCGCGGCAAAGGCCCTGTCGATATTTGACGATGGAAGCGACTTGTTTCTGTTCGCGTATCAGGCTTTCGAGGAGCTTTGCCGGGCTGAAATCGAGGATGAGGAGGCGGCCGGGCGGGCCCATCCCAATCGTCCTGCGGTGTCAGTGGAAGGGGAAACCTCGGAAATACGATTCCTGACCTATGAGGAGTTTATGGCGGCCCGGTCCACGCGGCGCGGGAAGGGTGGACGCAGTGACAGCACGCTTGCCGGCACGCATTTCAACAGCGTTCGAGCACTCCTCAACCGACTGTCGGGCGCAGTTCATACGGCGGATGATGGCTCGGAAGATGATGGAGCCGACGACTGGATGGATCTCGGCGACGAGACCGGCGACTTGGACGAGATACCGGATCGCCAGTGCGCCGCTGAGAATGTCGAGGTGCCAGAACGACCGGCACCGGATATGGCAGCCTATGACAAGGCCGTAAAAACTTACGTCGAAAGCCTGACAAACGGCGATCACACTATCGGCCCCCGCGATGTCCTGCGGTTGCGCCTCTGGATTGTCCTGATCCTGCGCGAGGCAAGATCAGCTGCAGCGCCGAAGGGCATGCCGGCGACTATCGATGACAAGGGTTGGCCGCGCCTTATCATTCGCATCGTCTCGGCATTTTTCTGGGGAAAGAAATCCGCGCTCACCCGGTTGATTGTATCGACCGAATATGAAGAGATGCCAGTCGACTTCATGGAGTGCTGGTCTACGGTGATCTGGGCTCTCGACCGGATCGTCGCGAGCGTCCACGATCAGCCGAGGTCGCGCGATTTTCTCAAACGAGTGCCAATCCTGCGCGCCCACATCATCGGCGTATTGGGGCTAACAGCGAGCGATCTCGAGGGCGAGCAAATGGGGACACACCGAACCGGCCTCGACAAGGAGATTGGAGAGCGGTTCAGGTCGGCGATTTGTTAGCATCACAATCGTCTTTCGGGTATATTGTCAGTCCTCATCATCTATTTTCAGATCTGATGAAGGATTGCTTATCCGGACAGTGTGCAGCGAACACCGTCGCGGGCCGATTTGTCTCCAAAGCGGGCGTCTTTGAAACCTGAATAGAAGGTCTGTGCGACAGGCAGCTAACGGGTCGCGAACGTGCGCTGAGCGGAGCGGCAGACGATGGAAGCGGGCATTGCCGACTGTGGGTGAATCTCACTGTGAATGCCTGATGTTGCCCTGCTGGCTGTGCCCCCGGCGCATCTTGGCAATAGTCTCCACATTCAACATCCCCATCTTCGCAGCCTGGAAGCCCGAGCCGCGACGCCTCAACTCTGGAATGATGGGAGTCCTGATTTCTTTACTGGAAGCGCGGCACGAAACGTCCTGGGGGCCAGCATTGAGACTGCTCTCGATCATCGAGCGCAAGCGGCTGACTGCGATCATGTGAGGTGCGCCGCTGCTGAGCGGCGGGTCAGCCGATAGTCGGATATCCATAGCCCTTTTGCCACGCCCAACGTTGGCTGCCCACCATGCCTTCGATCCAGCCCATATAATCGCCCCGGATCGAGGCCAGCCCCGTTCCCTCGACCCGATGGCTATGTGCTTTCAGGATTTCAGGTTCCGGAGGTCTTACCTGCTGTCGTTCAAGCGCCGGTCCGGTTGCAGAATCCCAGCCGGAACGGCAGACTTCCGCCGCACTGGCAGACCCGATTGGCCGGCGCTCTATTTATCTCTTGTTTTCCGCACTTTCCGAGTCAGCAGAAATGCCACCTGCTTGGAAAATACCCTAGGCTGCAAGCAGCCTGCCCTGGGCCCATGCTCCAGCCAGCCGTCCGCCGCTCAACAGCCTCGCCAATGCCGGTGTGGTGCGGCTCAACAGTGAGCCCAATATCATGACCGCGGCAAGCACCAGCAGGGGCTGCATGAGCAGATAGACCGGGTAGAGGGGTGAACCGAGCTTGCCGAATATCGCGCCCAGCACCGGTCCGCCCAGCCAGATCAGAATGAGATGCGAACAGAAAAGGAAGAAGGCGAAAGGTTCAATGCGCAGCAACATGCCTCGCGCCGCACTGCCTGCAAGGCTCCAGGCCAATCGCCAGAAAAACATGGCTGCCGCCACGCGCACTGCCAGGTCGAGCATCGCCGCCTCGACGCCCGGCAGCGCGCGCGCCGGCAGCAGCGCAAAGGTGAGTTGTGCCGGCATCAGCAGGATGAAAGGCAAGGCCGCGACGCCGAAAGGCAGCGACGCGACACGATCTGCCAGGCCCGTGCGCCGCGCCAGGATCCCCATAACGAAGAAGAACAGGATCGACGCCCGCATCAGAACCGGCGGTCCCCAGCCAAGCAGCTGGCACAAGGCTGCGCATAGAGCGATCGCCAGAAGCACCCCCGCCGGCAGGCGAACAAAGAGAGGTGCGGCGACCATGCAGAGGAACAGGTCGCGCAGGAACGGCATCTGCACGTTGATGTCGGGATTGCGGCTGGCGATGAACAACTCCTCGAACATCCAGCCGGTCGATTGCGGCACGGGTGCGGAGAGCCCCAGCGCCCAGGCCGCCCCTGAGACGAACAGGATCGCCAGCGCATTCCACATCACCATTGGCAGCAATATTGTCCGCGCCTTGCGCCTGACATGACGCACCCAGTCCTGGGTGCGGGAAGACCCCTCGACCAGCCATCCTGAGATCAGCCCAAGCAGTGGCACTGCGCCACGGCCGAATATCTCCATGAGCGTCCATCGCAGCCCCTCCTGCGGCGTCCCGCGCAGGCTTTCCAGATCATGACCATTAAGGCCCGTCCAGGCGTGAACATAGACGACACCGATGATGCAGATGACGCGCGCTATCGCGATCGCATCAGATCGGCGAGCCGCATCGGCGGTCAACATTGGATGCAAGGCAATTTCCCCATAGGCAGCAAGGAGTTGGTCGATTACCCTTCAAGCTCCAGTCCGTCCATCTGCTCCGCGCAACAGGCGTCGCGCCACACAAGGGCACCGTGCGCCCGCCTTCATCTGCGGCACTGCAGTGCTCACGTCCGGCGATCATTCAGCGGATAGACGCGTGGGCGTCCCACGGCATAAGGTGCGCCAAGCCCCTGCGGAGCATCGCCATGCGCAGTATCGATTTTTCATCCTGGCAGAATCTCGTCCTCACGCTCTTCGGGCTCATTTTCGTGACGTTGATTGGCGTCGGGATCCGGATGCTGACCATGATGACGATCCAGCAGCGGCGCGAGCGCATGAACCGCCAGATCAACGAAAGGCTGCGTACGCTGATTGCCGCGTACAAGGCTCTTGGCGGATCGTTCACCGGCACCCTCACGGTCGACCCTGCCCATCTGCGCGACCTGCGCCTTCGCGCATCGGAAGCTGACGCCGATACGCGCAGGCAGGACGAGGCAGGTTCAGCAAGCCTCGATCCGCCGGATCGTCCGCGACGCATCCGGGACATCGTCGAGGCTGCGCTCGCTGACATCCTGTTGCTAGGGACCGAAGAACAGGTCCGCCTTGCTGGACACGCAGCGCGCGAACTGGTCGCCGGACGCCCGGTCCCTACTCATGATCTGGTGATCTCGCTGCGCAATTTCATCCGTGAAGCGCTTGATCTCGACCCTGTTCCCGCCGATCTGGCCATCCCCGCGCAAGGACCGGCGCGTCCCTCCGCGAGCGGCGGCAAGAACGGCAGAAATACGCAAGGCGGCGGACGGCAGGGCGGAGGAGGAGGAGGAGGAGGAGGAGGAGGAGGAGGAGGAATGGGCGGAATGGGCATGGGCGGCCTTGGCGCCGGCGTCGGGTTCGGCGCCGCCCACGCCGGCACGCCCGATGACAGCGGCCGGACCTGATCGCGCGCCCGCCCGCGCCACTTCAATCATCTCCAGTCCGGATGCCAGAGCACCGAGACGGATCCGCCATGCGCTCGACAGCTCCTCGCCTGGGCGGGCCTGGCAGGAGGGTAGCGACTCCCGGCGCGAGGCAAACGCGTCCGGGAGCCTGACGTCGCGCGACCGGGGCCTCGTGCGGTTGGCCCCGGCCCCGCCCGGCGATCAGCCCGCCGGCGTTTCCGCCGGAGCGCCCTGCCGCTTGGCACGCCATTGATCGCGCATGGCCTTGCGTGCCGCCTGCCTTTCCTCCTTGGTGACCTGCCCGTCCTTGTTGGCGTCCAGTCGGTCGAAGCGGGCGAGCGCGGCGGCCGTGAACTCGGCCTGGGTGACGGCGCCGTCCTTGTCGGCATCGGCCATGTGGCCCAACATCATGCCGCCATGGCCGCCTCGGCCCCGGCCGCCCCAGCGATGGTGCCTACCGCCTTCACCTGCATCCGCCGCGCTCGCGCCATCCTGGCGCTGGCGCCGCGCACTGAACTCCTCGCGCGAGATCTGGCCGCTTTTGTCGGTATCGAGGCGGTCGAACTGCGCGGCAAGTCTCGCCGCCCGGTCGGCCTGGTCGATCTTGCCGTCCTTGTTCACGTCCATGCGCGTGAACATAGCGACGCTGCGCGTCTCCACCTCCGTCCGCTTCGTCACCCGGTCGCCTTTGCCCTGCTCGGCATAGGCAGAGCCTGCAAAGGCCATGGCCGAGAGCGACATCCCCAGCAGAACATTGCGGGTCAGCTTTTTCATCACAACAACTCCTGTCCAATTTCCAGACCGGAAACCCCGCGGCTTCCTGCGGTTGGTTCTGCAGGTGTCTTGTCGCGCCAATATCCTCTGAAGGCAGCTATAGTGTCGCGCTTTGTATCAGGATGCACGACGCGCCATGCGCAAAATCTACGACGGGGCGGTAACCGCCCGAAGATGCTGCGAAGGCCCGTTTCTCATCAGCGGGGCCGCTGTTCGATGATCGCGAGCGGGCCGCGTTGCGCTGGGCTGAAAACTCCGTCCCGCGTCGCGTAATGACTATGCCCGAAGACCACTTCCAGGCCGTTCCGGCAGTCTTCGACAGAAGGAGGTCGTTGACTGCCTATCGAAATCTGCCTGATGGACATGTTCAACCGTATGGCGAGCCGTACCCGCAATCCGCCCGAAACCGCATGACATCCGGCTCTAAGAGGCACGGCTACCGGATCTATCCGTCCACATTGCTCACGCCTGCGACGGATCGCGGCCCCATCGCCATCCGGCCATGCTGAACTTTTTTTCCCCGCAGGCCGGACGACGGCGCTTTGCCTGCACGCAGCACCGCACTATCAACCGCGGAATGCTGCCAGGAGCAACATGGACACCCAGAACGCCGGGCGCGCACCTCGTCGACACGAGCCTCGACAGGCGCGAACCGGGCCCGGTCATCAGGCTTGGGCGCTACGGTTCGTTCACCTGCTGTGCGCAGGCGCGAGTGCATGGGGAACGCGGTTTCCAGCGGTTTCGACAAATTCGCCCCGCGCATGCCAGGCAGAGGCAGACGCTGCTTTCATATCGCGCCGGCGCCGCCCGTAAGGCATTGGATCTGACCCAGGCAGCCGCCAGAAAAATCGCCGTCCAGGCCAAGGACCATTACAAGCTTCCGGGAGAATCTCTTTGCTCAAACCGCGTCTCAGCCGCTTCACAGCATGGATCCTCGTCGTCGCCCTCTTCCTGGCGGGTCTTGCGCTAGAGCCGCAGTCGCCTGGTCAGTGGATGCTCCTCGTCATCCCCGGGCTGCTCAGCCTCCTTGGTCTGTGGGATGTGTTCCAGACCCGCCATGCGGTGCTGCGCAACTATCCCGTGATCGGCCATGTCCGTTGGATCGTAGAACTGGTCCGTCCGGAAATCCGGCAGTATCTGCTGGAGGAAGAAGACAAGCCGGTGCCCTTCTCCCGGGCTCAGCGTTCGCTCGTCTATCGCCGCGCCAAGGGTGTCTCGTCCGATCATCCCTTCGGCACCCTCCTTGATCCCTATGCGCGCGACTATGAGTTCATCCAGCATTCGATGCTGCCGGCCGTGCCGGCCGATCCCCGGACCTTGCGTATCACGATCGGAAACGACCAGTGCGCCCAGCCCTATTCGGCCAGCATCTTCAACATCTCGGCGATGAGCTTCGGATCGCTGTCGGCCAACGCCATTCGCGCACTGAACAAAGGCGCCGCGCTCGGCGGCTTCTATCATGACACCGGCGAAGGCAGCATCAGCCCCTATCACCGCGAGTTCGGCGGCGACATTGTCTGGGAGATCGCCAGCGGCTATTTCGGTTGCCGGACCGCCGACGGGCGCTTTGATCCCGACCGGTTCGCCGCCCAGGCAGCCGACCCCCAGATCAAGATGATCGAGATCAAGCTCAGCCAGGGCGCCAAGCCGGGCCATGGCGGCATCCTGCCAGCCAGGAAGGTCACCCCGGAAATCGCGCAGACGCGCGGAATTCCTCCTGAGCAGGACTGCATATCGCCATCCCGGCATTCCGCCTTTTCGACGCCGCGCGAGATGATGGCCTTCATCGACCAGCTGCGGCGGCTGTCCGGCGGCAAGCCTGTGGGCTTCAAGCTGTGCATCGGGCTGCCCTGGGAATTCATGGCGATCGTCAAGGCCATGCTGGAGACCGGGACGGTTCCTGATTTCATCGTCGTCGACGGCGGCGAAGGCGGCACGGGCGCGGCGCCGGTCGAGTTCAGCGACCATATCGGTCTACCGATGCGCGAGGGCCTGCTTTTCGTGCACAATGTGCTCGAGGGGGCTGGTCTTCGCGAGCGGGTCAAGATCGGCGTTGCGGGCCGACTGATCAGCGCCTTCGACCTCGCCGCCGTCTTGGCCATTGGCGCTGACTGGGCCAATTCGGCGCGGGGCTTCATGTTTGCGCTTGGATGTATCCAGTCGATGAACTGCCACACGAACCGTTGCCCCACCGGCGTTGCCACACAGGATCCGGCGCGCCAGCGCGGCCTCGTCGTCCCCGACAAGGCGGAGCGTGTCCGCCGTTTTCACGCCAGGACCGTACATGCCCTTGCCGACATGCTTGCCGCGGCAGGTCTTGGCCATCCGGACGATCTGCGCCCGCATCATGTGGCGCACCGGATCAGTTCGACCAGGGTACGGCACTTCGACCAGGCCCACACCTATCTCAAACCCGGCGAACTCCTCGGCGGGGCGTGCCCGCACCACTTCTATCGGGAAAACTGGGCCCGCGCGCAGAGCGCCAGCTTCGCGCCGCTGATCCGTCCCATAGCCTGGGAAACCCCGACCGTGACCATGCCGGGCTGACGGCCTTTCCTTGCAGCACAGCCGCATGATCTAGACGTCGGGTTCGGGCTCGACATCAGGCGCGATATCCCTGTTCGAGACGGCGTCGCCGAGCGGATCGTCGCCCGGTTGGGTTGACCAATGGGCGTCGCCGCGTTCCGGGGCCTTGTCATCAAATTCCCGTAATTTTTCAGCGACCACGCAAAGCGCGTCACCGGGAGATCTGGCGCAAATGGGCGGCTCCATTACGGATCGCCCCGCTTGTGCCATTCGGCGAGAGCCGGATAGCTCGCCCTGATATTACAGGAGGCGTGTCATCGCGCCGAGTGCCGTCCCGGCGCAGGATGGAGATCTGTCGCCTACGGCCGCGCGATCGACCAACCCGCTCAAAGGGCCTTGGCGTCGGGCAGATTGATACGTCCACGACCGACTCCTGGCATGTAGTTGGTCATGCATAGGATTTGCGGCGAAAACGGCAAGGTGCCCCATGGCCGTCCTGGGCTGCTTCGCGCAACCCGCTTGCCCGGCACTGGTGAAATGTCGGTTTCATCCAGTTGCCACGCCAGGATCGGCCGCGCGTCCACCAGTCCGCGGTCGAGCGGTCTTGCCGTTCTCACGTCGGTCTACGACAGGCTCGCAGCGTTTCGCCAGAGGCGTGCATATATGTTCAATAAGGCCCAGGCGTGCGGCTCTTCCCAAGCCCGGGAAGCATTATGCATGCCCTCAGTCCCTCACCGGTATCTTCCAGGACAAGCGTTCCGCCATGGCTCTCGGCGATCGCCTTCGTGATTGCGAGGCCAAGGCCGCTGCCACCCGTTTCCCGGTTGCGCGACTCCTCCATCCGGTAGAATGGGCGCATCACGCGCTCGATCTGGCCGGCGGGAATGCCTGGCCCCCTGTCCGTCACCTCGATGCGCAGCATGTCGCCGGCGGCCGCGACCGTCACCGTTGCGCTGCCGCCATATTTGATCGCATTATCGATCAGATTCTGCACGGCGCGCTTCAACTGGCTGGGCTGCACTGGGAGGACATGACGCACGGCCGGGCTCCATGCGACATTTTCGCCAAGATCCTGATATTCTTCGACCGCCGTCTCGATAAGGGCGGTGACGTCAGCAGGCCGCAGGGGCTCGCGCTGCCGTCCCGACGTCGCGAGCGACAATATGTCTTCAAGCGTCGCCGTAATTTCCCCGATCTTGGAGATCGCCGCCTCGCGCTCGTCGGCCGGCTCCATGTTTTCGAGCCGGATACGCAGCGAGGCCAGGGGTGTGCGCAGGTCGTGGCCGATGGCGCCGAGCATCCCGTCCTTCTCGTCAAGCAACGCCACGAGCCGCTGGTTCATGTCGTTGAAGGCCGCAATGGCTTCGCGCAGATCGTCCGGGCCGCTCGGCTCGACCCTGAGGGGCGCCGTCCGGCCCCGAAACTGGCGCGCGGCCATGGCAAGGTTGTGCAGGGGCCGCGCCAGACGGCGCGCAACGGCAATGGTGACGCCCAGTACCACGAGGTAGAGAAGCAGCGTCGCGGCTGCCAGGCGCGTGACGAGGCCAGGATCGCGTCGCGGCGCGGGAAGTGTGCCCGCGAGCCATTGGCCATCGGGGAGCCTCGCCGCCAGCGACACGGCATAGCGCGCCGGCCCGTCAGCGCGCCTTCGCTGCGAGGGCTGCGGATGCGCGGCGCTTGCGCGGACCTCTTGCGCGTTCGCGCCGAGATTGCGCAAATCCTCGGCAAGTCTCGCCTCGACCGCATTGCTCCGGTCGCCTTCGGCGATGCCGCTGTCGGCGCGCAGCGCGAAGCGCGCGCCGCGGTGAGACAGGTCTGCCGCAAGCGCCTTGCGGAAAATATCCTCGGCTGCGGACATGTCGGCGAAGGCGCCGGCAAAGCGCGTGATCGCCGGTCCGTCATTCTGCGCTAGGGCAAGCTTTTCGCGCTCGTTGAGGATGAGACCGAAATTCGCGAGCTGCGCGACCGCCAGCGCAGCTCCGAGAAGGAAGGCCATCCGCCCGACAAGGCTGCGCGGCAGCAGCCTCATATCCGGCGCACCTCAGCCGCCAGCGTATAGCCACCGCCACGCACCGTCTTGATCAGCCTGGGATCGGCGGCATCTGCCTCGATCTTGCGGCGAAGACGGCTGATATGATTGTCGATGCTGCGCTCGAACGCGGCCAGTTCGCGGCCCTGCGTCAGGTCAAGCAGTTGATCGCGGGTCAGCACGCGGCGGGGATGCGTCACGAACGCAAGGAGCAGGTTATACTCGCCTGTGGACAGCGCGACAGAAACGCCTTCGGCATCGACAAGCTCGCGCTCACCGGTCCTGAGAACCCATTGGCCAAATGCATAGCCGGAAGCATCGGGCGCGTGGACCAGGGCTGCCTGCTCGCTCGTCCGACGCAGCACAGCCTTGATCCGGGCGAGCAGTTCGCGGGGATTGAAGGGTTTTGACACATAATCGTCCGCGCCGATCTCCAGACCTACGATACGATCGACGTCTTCGGTCTTGGCCGTGACCAGGATGAGCGGGATGTTCGACGTCGAGCGGATGAAGGAGGCGAGGGAAAGGCCGTCCTCGCCGGGCATCATGATGTCGAGCAGGATCAGGTCGATCGCATGGACCGCCAGAATGTCCCGGGCTTGCGCCGCATTCGCCGCGGTCGTCGTTCTGAGGCCGTTCTTGCCGAGGTAGGATGCCAGCGGATCGCGAATGTCACGCTCGTCATCGACAACGAGGATGTGGGGATTGCTACTCATGTCAGCGCCTTCCATCGCAGAAGAAGCCCCCGGGGCGAAAGACCCCGGGAGCAAATTCGTTGGATCAAGGGTCTTTTAGTGGAAGGCGCCCGCCAGGACAGAGGCGATGATCCCACTGGTGATCCCGATCAGGACCGCGTCGTTGCCGGACTGCACCCAGCGATAGCCGCGGGGCGCTTCGCGCAGATGATACTGACGATAGTTTGTGACCACCCGATAATTGCGGGCCTGGCGATAATCGAACCGTTCGCCCTTTTTCCAGTGCGCGCGGTACTGGGCCGGACGGATCGCGCGGTGATTCTGGACCACGCGGTGATTCTGGATGACGCGGCCATGGCCGCCATTGTGCTGGAAAGGTGCAGCCATGGCTGGGGTGGCGGCGATCGAGGCGGCCAGGGCGGCGATGATGAACTTCTTCATGAGGAACTTCTCCGTATCACGCCGTCTGCGGCGTTGATTGGAAGATGCAGCCTGTGTGTCGCATGGATTTGCCCGGTTCGATGCTATTATGTCCCGGTTTGTATCAGCCGGCCGGGACGCCATTTGGATCCAGACGCGTAAGCCCCTGGAGCCGCTGCCTCGGCGCCGGACGCGGCGGTGAGCGAACGCGCGGCTTTCGTGCAGCTGCGCAAAGGCGTACAGGCTCTCCGGCGCAGTGCTCTACCCGATCGGCCCGATATGCTTCGCATGCCTGCCCGGCATCGGCTCGGATCGCGGATCGCACCTTGAGCGATAGAGCGTCCCTGGCCACAGACTGTTCCCGATCGCTTCGTGGAGACGCGCGAACCTGGTTTCGGCTTCCCGCCGGCCCCGGCGCGGCATTCCGCCTGCGCCGTCATTCCTGACGCAATCGAGACGTTGCTTCATCAGCACGAAGCGAGGCGCAGCTTGTCTTTCTGCAAACTTCCGATTAGATTTTAATCGATCTGATAGCAGGGGATGAAATGGCAACTGAGACGAAGGTTCTGACGGCGCATGTGCCACTTTCGCTTGCGGAAAAGGTCGAGGCAATGGCTTCCCGGCTGGAACGCTCGCGCGGCTGGGTGATGAAGCAGGCGCTCGCCGCCTGGGTCGATCAGGAGGAAGAGCGCCATCGGATGACGCTCGAAGCGCTGGCGGACGTCGACGCGGGCCGGGTTATCGATCATCAAAGCATTCAGTCATGGGCGGACAGCCTCAGCACAGACAAGCCGCTGCCGCCGCCGGCAAAATGAAGATACAGTGGACCGGCAAGGCGTCGTCGGACCTGGTGCGCCTTCATGAGCATCTGCGCCCGGTAGCGCCGGAAGCTGCGGCACGAGTCGTTCAGCAGCTTGCCCGGGCGCCGGACCGGCTGCTCGACTACCCGCGGATCGGAGAGAAGCTGGAAGCCTATGAACCGCGCGAGGTGCGGCGGATCATCGTCGGTCATCACGAGCTTCGCTACGAGATTGCGGACGCCATCATCTTCATTCTGCGCCTGTGGCACTGCCGCGAGAATCGCAGCTTCGATTCCGATGACTGAGCCATGGCCGCTGGAAGAACGGCTTTGGCCTGAGGCGACCCCTGCTATCGGTCGTCGCGTCCACCCCATCCGCTACACCTGAGCGGCCGTTTGCGTTGCGCCCGAACGCCCGCGCGGCAGCAGAACGGCATGGCGGCTTTCAACCTTTCAGCAGGAAAGGAATTTCAACGACGCCGCGCACGCGTACCGGTTCTCCGCCCTGGATCACGGGATTCCAGCGCCAGCGCCGCACCGCATCGAGCGCGGCGTCATCAAGCCTCGCAAATCCGCTCGAGCGGCTTATGGCGACGGTCTCGACCGAACCGTCAAGGGCGAGGGTGAGCATGAGAAGGACGGTGCCTTGCTCCCTCTTGCGCCGACTCTCCAGCGGATAGCGGGGCGGCTTTCCCGCAATCATCTTTGCGCCAAGATCACCATCCTGGACGAAGCTGGACGGCGCGGGCGTCGTTACGCTGGCGATGGACGGAACGGAAAAGCTTGCAGGCGCGGGAGATAGCGTCTGGTCTGGCGGCGCTGGCGCCACAAGCTGCGGCAAGGCCCGGGGTATCTCGATGAGAGGTGGCGGAGCCATGATTTGAGGATGCGAAGGCCCAGGTGGCGGCGCCTCTGCCGGCGGGGGAGGCTGTGGCGTGAGATTGATGACCGATAGTCGTTCCGCCTTGCGCGGATGACCGTGATGCCGCGCCTGCATGATCACGAATATCAGCGCGGCATGGACGGCGATAATGAGCGCGATGGCGGGCAGGCTCGCGCGGCGATCCGCCCCGTAGCGCGCTGCGGCCATGTCAGGCGCCGGCATGCTGCCGACAGGTCGGACGTGCCCAGGCCGGGGCACACGAACCGGCCCGGTCCGTTCGATATCATGTGCGATCGCGAGCATCGCCAAGTCCCTTATCCTATATCCGCCCGGCCGCGCTCTTCCAGGGAGCGCGAATGGATAATCACACCACTAATGCGAATCAAGAGCAGTTATTGCCTCGATTCAGGCCGGATCTCGCTTTTTTCTGCTCATGAAGGATCGTCGGGCAGAAATAGGGGCCTGGATAAGGAAGCGGTATGCCTCGGGCGTGTTCGAGACCAGATCAGGGAGCCAGGACCGCCCTTGCCGGGCAGGACTGGGGACGAAGGCGCGCGAGGCGCTTTTCTCACGCCTTCCAGTGGGTCGGCGACTGGACCTGTTCGTGTCCTCTCGCGGCGACCAGAAAGGATGGAGATACCGCTTTGGGTCTGAATTTCAGCTTGCGGTCGCACGAGCCCATTGAATCCAGGACGAGCCGGTAATCCGCAAGAGCCTGCATCCGTCCTGCCTCACTTTGTGACACATTGGCGTCAGGAGGTGGAACCGGTGGAAGCGAGCACGCCAGGCGATACCATGGCAGCGTGTCGCGCGCGGGAGGCTCGATGGCATCGGCGATGAGTTCGGAAAAGGAAATGTTCCACTCGGGTGGGAGGCCAGGGTGGTGCCGGACGGTGATCGAGGCATAGGATCCGTCCTGGGTACTGAGGAAAATCTGCGTTCTCCCCTCCCCCAGCAAGGCGCCTGGCACGTGCAGCAAGGAACGCACACCTGTAATCCTGGGCGGTCCATCGGGCGAAACGGCCGCTCGCAACAGGCTGCGCAACTGGAGTTCGCGTGCGTTGCTCCAGCGCAATTGCGCGGTGGGGGTGACGAGTTGCAGCTCTCCAGGCCTGCCGTCCACGCCGCGGGCGAAGATAAAGACCTCCTCCCCCTCCAGATCGTCGGCCTTGCCTCGCCAATCCAGCGGAAGATCGACCAGATACCGCACGGAACGGCCAAGGGGCTTGCGGCCCGCGAGCAGGGTCTTTGCCTGCGCCTCGACGTAGAAGCGTGTATAGCCGGGAAGAGCGGCTTGCGCGCGCTGCGGGTCGATCGGGATCTGCGTTTCGATCCGCACCAGCGCAATCATCCCCGCCGAGAAGGAAAGATCCGCCAAATCCGCGTAAGTCGGGGATCGCTCGAACAGGGTTTGTGCGTGAAGGGCCGAAGGCTGGGAAACCCATGAGGCTGCCAACAGACCCGCGACAAGCATTCGCGAAGTGAGCGGCATATGGCATTCTCCTGTCGTTCCCGGGGTCGGCCGGTCCGGCCGGCCGCGCGTCACCACCGGCAAATTAACGGACATATCAATCTGTTGGCAACCCGGTCTCGACCGGCGCGGCTGTCAGTCGAGTGGGGAGACGGGGGCCCTGGCTGCATCATGCCGGTCAATCATGCGTCGACAGGAGCCTTCCGTGTTTCGCGCAGGATCTTAGCCCAGGGGTTCAGGTCGGGCTCGGCAATCTTCGTGAGGATATTGGTATCACGATGCAGGAATGGCGTGTCGCGGCCGCGCACCAGCAGGCTCGTCTCGGACACATAGGTCCACGAACCATCGGCGTTGAAATCGACCTCTATCCTGTAGGAGTCGGTGCGGAATGCGAGTTCGAGAAAGGTGGTCGAGCAGATGCCATATTCCGTCTGGCCACGCTCCGCCGTCAAGCTCAGCCGGGTCGCGTCCGGCGCGGCATGACCTGCGGCGATGGCGACCTGGCCGCGCGGGATCGCCACGGTCTGCAGAATAAGGCCGGTGGCCGGCTCCCAAAGCCAATATCCAACCTGATCATGGAAGGCGATCTGGTCTTCCGGTGTGTTGATATGAACATGATAACGCAAACCATAGAAGAGTTGCGGCCCATTGGTCTGCGCATCAATCGGCTGCATTTCGATGCGTTCATAATAGGCCCGCTGCTCGGGCCCGTCCGCCTTGGGATTGAGGTCGACGCCCCGATGCCCTTCCCAGATGCCTGCCAGGCGGCGCAGCGGCCCAAGGTTGGCCAGCGTGTCCGAAACCGCGTCGGCTTCAGTGAAGATGTCATCCGGTATGTCCATGGATGTTTCCCCTTGACTATATTATCCCGCCGCCTCGGCCTCGACACCTGCCACGATTGGGCTGTTGGCCGTACGCGCCTATGGCCAGTGTGACCTGGAAGCTCCTGGCGGCCGCAATTTTTCCGGGATCAGCCGGTCAAGCCGACTGCACACCACCATCGACAAGTAACCGACATATCAATCCTCTGGCAACCTTCCGTCCACCGGCGTCCTGGCGAAGGAACCCGTTACCGGCACCGGAGGCGCGGGGCAGAGCGCGACCGTCAAAGGAGCGATGATGCTATGGGTGAGCCTTGTGTTCGGGACTGCTCTCGAAGCGGCGGGAAAGGCCGTGATAGAGGCGCTCCTTGCTGATCAGTTGAGCGGCGAAGTCGGCGATGAGCGCGGTCGCCAGAAGCGGCATCATCAGGCCGCGGCTCGCCGTCGTTTCCGAAATGATGATGACAGCCGTGAGCGGCGCCCGCACGACGCCCGTGAAATAGGCGACCATCCCCAGCAGGACGATCGCCCCGGCAGGATAGGCCGGGAACATGCTGCGGAGCACGTCGCCGATCCCCGCTCCTACGGACAGGGACGGCGCGAAAATACCTCCCGGGATCCCGGAAACCGCAGTGGCGAGTGTCGCCGCGAACTTCGCCGCCCCGAACCATATCGGCACGTCTGAGCCTGCGATGACAGCATGAGCGGTCTGATAGCCGGTCCCCCAGGTGAGGCCTGTGGCGGCGCCCAGGAGCGCCACTACCAGTCCGCATCCTGCCGCGAACCGCACCGGTCTTTCCCGCATCCAGCGTATCGGCGTCCTTGTCGAGCGTCCCATGCCCAGCATGAAGCGCGAGAAACAGGCTCCCGCCAGGCCGCCAATCACGCCGGCGACCGGAGCGGCCACAAGCGCCTCATGGACATTGAGCGTCTGCCGCATGACGCCAAAATAGACATAGTCGCCGGCAAGACCCAAACTCACCATGCCCGCGATGAGTACAGCGGCCATCACCAGCAGGGCCATGCGCTGCTCATAGGCCGCCGCAAGCTCCTCGATGGCAAAGGCCACCCCGGCCAGAGGCGTATTGAACGCGGCGGCCACGCCTGCCGCGCCGCCCGCTATATAGACCGATGCCCGCAACGGAACCGACATCAGCCGATGCGCATAGGCCATGATCGTTGCAGAAATCTGGACGGTCGGACCCTCGCGCCCGACCGAGGCTCCCAGCAGCAGCCCCGCAATAGTCATGACCAGCTTCACGATGGCGGTCCGTGCCGAAACCAGCCGGTTGAGCCCATGTTCGGGATCACGAGAGGCGGCCATCACTTGTGGAATGCCCGACCCCCTTGCCGCAGGCGCAAGCTTGCGGGTTGTCCAGACGATAGCGGCAAAGCCCAATGGCGTCAGCAACAGATGTGCGGCCGGCCACCGCCTTGCCAGACCGACAAACATTTCGCTCGCCTCGTCCGCCAGACGCGCGAACAGCAAGGCGGCAAGGCCGGTGAGGACGGCGCCGCCCAAAATGGCGATGCGGCGGCGCCAAATCAGGGCCTCCGGGCCATGCCGCCGCAATAATATCCGCAAATGACGCAATGAAAGGCTGGTTCCTGGCATCGTTGTCCTTCGGCTGGTGCGCCGCCGAGCATTTCGGTCAGGCAGATGATGGGCGCATGCGCGTTAACGGGCATGCGCCCGTTGCTGGAACAGCGCGCGGGCGCCGTCCATCCCCGTGCCCGGTTGCCCGCCCCCTTCTGTGGGTTCCGCGCTCGTGTCGCATGGAGCCTGCCGCTCCATCTCGGCATTGATCAGGCCGCCAATCAATACGGCATAGGCGGAAACGAAGAGCCACATGAGGAGCACGACCACGGCGCCGAGCGAACCGTAGGTAGCATCGTAATTGGCGAACCGGCTTGCATAAAGTCCAAAGCCGAGCGTCGCTGCGAGCCAGAGCAATGTTGCAAGACAGGAGCCAAGACTGAACCATTGCCATCGGGCATCGGGCCTATCGGGCGCGAACCGGTACATGCCGCCGATGGCGAAGCTGCACAGGGATGCGGCGACAAGCCAGGTCAGCGCCTGCACAGCCGTCGCGCCAGCTGGCCCTATCCCTGCAACCAGCCCTTTGGCGAAGCTGAGCATCGAAGCGGCCGCAAGGCCGATGATGCCCACGAAGACCGCTGCACCGGCAAGCGCACTCGCAAGAAAGGTGTTTTTCAGGAACGACCGCCGGTCCTCCCGCTCATAGATTATGTTGAGCGATCCGATCATGGCGCCCGAGGCTCGGGACGCGCCGAAGATCGAGACCAGCAGCGCGACCAGCAGTCCAATTCCCTTCTTTTCCTGGGCGCTCGTCGTAAGCTGCGTGAGCTGCTCCTGGATGAGCCGGGCGGCGTCGGCGGGCACGACGTCGAGAATGGTGCGCATATGCCTGGCGACCGTCGCGGGATCGGCAGCGAGGCCGTAGATCATGATGACCGCCGCCAGAAGCGGCACGAACGACAGGAAGACGTAGAAGGCGACACCGGCCGAGAGCAGCCCGAGATTGTGCCGTCCGTTGTTCACCCAGACGCGTTTGACGATCGCCTTCCACGCCACCGCCTGCATTGGTCCCGATGTCCCGGGGGCAGCGCCTCTGTGCGCCGCGCGTCCCTGTTCTGACATAGACATGTCCACTTCAGTTCATGGTGGGAACGGGGAGAAGGGCGAGGCCCCTTCTCCTGCGAAGGTTGCCCTCAGGAAGGTTCGGACCGGTCGATAAGACCGCTGTCTAGCAACGGGGCGGCATCGATATTCTGCGCATCCATCAGCATCGCCAACCGTTCGACGGCCGCAAGAATCATGGCCTGTTCCCATTGCGGCAGCTTTGCGAAGCGCTCGGTGAACGTGGTCTGCAGCAGGTCAGGCGCCTCCGCCAGAGCCTCGAGGCCCGGCGGCAGGGGCCGCAGAATGAACTGGCGCTTGTCCTTTTCGCTGCGCTGCCGCTGCACAAAGCCGAGTTGCTGAAGCCGGTCGACGATCGCGGTGATCGTGGCCTGACTGAATTTAAGGGCGGTGGCAATCGCGCTTGGGGTCGCCGAATCGCGCGCCCCGATCTCGCGCAGGACAAGCCATTGCGAAGGCGTGAGGCCGGTCGTCGCGGCCAGCCGGCGGCTGCCGATTTCAGTGGCGCGCAGGACCCGGCGGAGGGCCCGAAGGGTGAGGACGGCAACTTCTGAACTCATGATGGAAACATAGGGAAAATGGCCTTTCCTGGCCAATCCCATCCTTTGCAAACCAAAGCAATTGATAAACTCCTTCATCGGCCAAAGGACCACTTCGTGCGCCAAAGGGTTGAAAATCGAGTCTAATGCGGTATCTTCCGCCTCAAGCCAAGAGAGGGGCGCCTGAAATACGAAGATTATACTTCGGGAGATGAATTATCTTTGAGACACGGTCCGACGCGGCTTCATCGCCGCAGCGGAAGCGCGCGCGCCATCGCGATGGCGCGATAGCGGAGATCCGGCTGCGTCTTCCCACAGCGGTTGACGGGCCCTTAGTCACGAAACTTGTTGCAAGCTGTCCTCCGCTCGACGTCAATTCCGCCTACTGCAACCTTTTGCAGTGCACGCATTTTGCGCAGAGCTGCATCATCGCGGAAAAAGCCGGCCAGGTGATCGGCTGGGTGTCGGGCTATCGACCGCCGTCCGAGCCAGAGAGTTTTTTCGTCTGGCAGGTCGCTGTCGCGCCCGCAGCGAGGGGGCAGGGACTGGCCGGACACATGATCGAGGCCTTGCTCGCGCGCCCGTCATCTGCAGAAGTCACCCATCTCATCACCACGGTGACGAATGATAATCAGGCATCTTGGGCTCTTTTCGAGGGGCTCGCGAACAGATGGCGCACCAGGCTCGAGAGGAGCCCACTCTTCCACCAGCAAACGCATTTCGCCGGCGCGCATGCCACCGAATGGCTGGCGCGCATCGGCCCGCTCCCGCGCTGACCGCGCGGCCATCCCTCAAGGAGAATTGGCGACATGATCACCACCCTTCCCCGGCCCACGGGCCGCAAACCCGATACCGCCATCTATGAGCGGCGCGAATCCGCCGTCCGCAGCTATGCGCGCGTCATGCCCCGGCAATTCAATCGCGCCGAGAATGTGTGGATGCACGATAATCAGGGTGGCCGTTATCTCGATTTCCTGTCCGGATGCTCCACGCTGAACTATGGCCACAACCATCCAGTGCTCAAGCAGGCGCTGCTCGACTATATCGCGGCCGACGGGATCGCGCATGGCCTCGACCTGCACACCGACGCCAAGGCGGAATTTCTGGAAACGCTGGAAAGCCTGATCCTCAAACCCCGCCGCCTCGACTATCGCGCGATGTTCACCGGGCCGACCGGCACCAATGCGGTGGAGGCCGCAATCAAGCTCGCGCGCAAGGTGACGGGCCGCGAACTGGTGATCGCCTTCACCAACGGCTTTCATGGCATGACGCTGGGCGCGCTTGCCTGCACCGGCAATGCGGCCAAGCGCGGCGGCGCGGGCGTACCGCTCGCCCATGTCGCGCATGAACCTTATGACGGCTATCACGGACCGGAGGTAGACACCGCCGAGTTGCTGGAGCGGCGACTTTCCGATCCTTCGAGCGGCCTCGACGCCCCCGCCGCCATACTGGTGGAGACCGTGCAGGGCGAAGGCGGCCTCAACGCGGCATCACCCGAATGGCTGCGCAGGATCAACGCCATAGCCAAGCGGCACGGCGCATTGATGATCGTGGACGACATTCAGGCGGGTTGCGGCCGCACGGGAAGCTTTTTCAGCTTCGAGGGCATGGGCTTCACCCCCGATATCGTCACCATGGCCAAGTCACTGTCGGGCATGGGCCTGCCCTTCGCGCTCACGCTGTTCCGGCCTGAACTGGATCAATGGGCGCCGGGGGAACATAACGGCACTTTCCGCGGCAATAACCATGCCTTCGTCACCGCCAGCGCGGCGCTGCGCCATTTCTGGAGCGACCGGCGATTTGAGCAGGACATCGCTCGTCGCGGCGCACTCGTTGCGCGACGGCTGGAGGCGATGGCGGCGCAGCATGGCCTGTCCACCCGCGGCCGGGGCATGATGCGCGGCATCGATGTTGGGTCGGGCGATATCGCCGCCGCCGTCACCACCGCCTGCTTCGAGCGGGGCCTTATCATCGAAACCAGCGGAGCGCATGACGAAATCGTCAAGATCCTTGCCCCCCTCGTCATAGACGACGCCCAGCTTTCGGCCGGCATCGACATATTGGAAACGTGCATAGCCGAAGCATTGGGCGCTCCCTACGGCGTGGCGGCGGAATAAAGGAGATATCATGATCGTTCGCAAACTGCAGGACATCCGTAAATCGGACCGAAATGTGAAGTCGCAACAGTGGGAAAGCGCGCGCTTGCTGCTGAAGGACGACAATATGGGCTTTTCCTTCCACATCACGACCATGTATGCGGGTGAGGAAATCCACATGCATTACCAGAACCATCTGGAAGCGGTGCTGGTGCTGAAGGGAAATGGCACCATCGAGGATCTGGGCACGGGCATCACGCACCAGCTTGCGTCGGGTGTCATGTATGCGCTCAACGCGCATGACAGGCACATTGTGCGCCCCACGACCGACATCCTGTGCGCCTGCGTATTCAACCCGCCGGTCACCGGCAGGGAAGTACATGACGAGAACGGCACTTACCCGGCCGAAGCCGACATGATCCGCGCGTCTGCACTGAGTAATTGACCGAAGATGAAAGGGGGCAGTCCCTTGCAAGACATCTACCCATCCCGCCATGCCAAGATGGCGGAGTTTCTGCCGCGCCTCGATCCAGTCGTTCATAGCGCGTGGAGCAAGGACGCGCCAATCGGCAGGGACGAGGCCGCGCAGTTCGAGCGCGACGGCTATCTGGTACTGGAAAATCTGTTTTCCAGCGAGGAGATCGCATTCCTTCAGAGCGAGGCGGGCCAGCTTTTGTCGGACCCGGACGCGCTGGAGGATGAAACGGTGATCAGCGAACCGGGCAGCCGCGAAATCCGTTCGATCTTCCGCATTCACGCGCAAAGCCCGGTCATCGCGAGACTGGCCGCCGACAACAGGCTGGCGAGCGTCGCACGGTTTCTGTTGGGTGACGAGGTCTACATCCACCAGTCGCGCCTCAACTACAAGCCCGGCTTCCAGGGCAAGGAGTTCTACTGGCACAGCGATTTCGAGACCTGGCATGTCGAGGATGGGATGCCGCGCATGCGGGCCCTGTCCATGTCGGTATTGCTGGCGGAAAACATGGCCCATAACGGGCCGCTGATGCTGATCCCCGGATCGCATCGCAGCTTCCTGACCTGCGTCGGGCAAACGCCCGAGGATCATTACCGCATGTCGCTCAAACGGCAGGAATATGGCGTGCCGGACGAGGACAGCCTGGCCGAACTGGCGCACAGGCATGGCATCGTCGCGCCGACGGGCCAGCCAGGGTCGGTCGTGATTTTTGACTGCAACATCATGCACGGATCGAACGGCAATATCACTCCCTTCCCCCGGGCCAACGCCTTTCTGGTCTATAATGCCCTCAGCAACCGGCTCTGTGCACCTTTCGGGGTCGAAAAGCCGCGTCCGGAATTCATCGCAGCGCGAGGCGAGCTGCAGCCGATCGTGCCGGTATCAGGCTCTATGACCGAAAGGACGGGCATGCCAGGCCAGGCCGCTTAAGACATAATGTTCTTGGCCATCAAACCCGTCCGCAGCATTTTGCTGTCCATCTTCATGCTGATGGCGGGCAGCGGCTTTCTGGCGACGCTGATCAGCCTGCGGCTGAATCGGGCCGGCAGCGGCACGATGACGATCGGCATCGTCGCCACCGCTTATTTCGGCGGGCTGATCATCGGGTCGCTGCGCGCGGGAGGCGTGGTCCGGAGGGTGGGACACATCCGCGCCTTCGCTGCCTTCGTCGCGCTGCTGTCGGCGAGTACCCTGTCCTATGTGCTGCTGTCGCATCCGCTGTTCTGGATGCTGCTGCGGCTGGTCGACGGGATGTGCGTCGCGGGCGTGTTCGTGTGCCTTGAAAGCTGGCTTAACGACCGGGCGGAGCCGCAAATGCGCGGCAGCGTGCTGGCCGCCTATATGGTGGCGCTCTACTCCGGCCAGGCTATCGGCCAATTGCTGCTGGGGGCAAGCGGCGCCCTGCCGGCCATTCCATTCCAGCTTGCCTCCATCCTCATTTCGCTGGCGATCATCCCGCTGTGCCTCACGCGCAGTGCCGCACCTGCGCCAGTGGAGGCCAGCGCCTTTTCGATCCGGTCGCTGCTGGCGGCCTCGCCGCTCGGCGCCTGGGGCGCTGTCGCGACGGGCCTGATGCTGGGCGCATTTTATGGGCTGGCGGCCGTGCATGTGAGACGGCTGGGTCTGGATCTGCCCGAAACCGCCAGGTTCATGATGTTCGTCATCCTGGGCGGCGTGGCGCTGCAATGGCCTTTGGGCCGGCTGTCGGATCGACATGACCGCAGGCAGGTGATCATCGGCAGCTTCGCGGCGGCGGCGCTGGTCAGCATGGCGCTGTCGCTCGGCCAGGATGGCCTGTGGCTGACGGGCCTCGGCGCGCTGTTCGGGGGATTGAGCTTCGCGCTCTATCCGCTGTGCGTGGCCCATTGCAACGACCGGCTGCTGGAGACCGAGCGCGTGGCGGCAAGCGGACGGCTGGTGCTTCTCTATTCCCTCGGCGCAGCGCTCGGGCCGCTGCTGGCAGCCGGCGCCATGACCGCCTTTGGAACCGGCGGGTTGTTTCTCTTCATCGCGCTGTGCGCCGGGCTCGCCATGACCGTCGGCTTGTGGCGCCAGCGCGCGTCCGAGCCGGTGCCGGTTAGATATCAGCAGGATTTCCAGGTCCTGCCCCGCACCACGCCCATGGCTTCGCTGCTCGATCCCAACAGCGCAGACGAGACGCTGACCCAAGGACAGACGACATGACCGCGATTTCCAGTCACAGGACGGTAGCCGCCTCCCCCACGACGGCGGGCGACGTCACGTTGCGCCGCGCCATCGCCGCGTCGGCCATGGGCAATGCGACCGAATGGTTCGACTATGGCATCTATGCCTATGGGGTCACCTATATTTCCGCAGCGCTCTTCCCGGGCCCCACGGACGAGGCCGTGCTGTTTGCACTGGCGACCTTCGCGATTTCCTTCCTGGTCCGGCCGCTGGGCGGGCTGTTCTGGGGGCCGCTGGGCGACCGCCTCGGACGCAAGTCGGTCCTGGCGCTCACCATATTGCTGATGTCCGGGGCAACGCTGTGCGTGGGGCTGATCCCGGATCATGCGAGCATCGGCCTATGGGCGCCGGCGCTGCTCATCGCGCTGCGCATGGTGCAGGGCTTTTCGACCGGCGGGGAGTATGGCGGCGCCGCGACCTTCATGGCGGAATATGCGCCCGACGACCGGCGCGGCTTCTACGGCAGCTTTCTGGAGTTCGGGACGCTGGCGGGCTTTTCGCTCGGCGCAGCGCTGATGCTGGGTTTCTCTCTGATGCTGGGAGATACGGCGATGCACGCCTGGGGTTGGCGAATTCCTTTCCTGGTGGCGGCCCCCATGGGACTGGTCGGCATGTATCTGCGCTCGAAGATGGAAGACACGCCGGTCTTCCGCGCGGCCGCGGCGCTGCATGATAGCGGCCCGCCCCCCTCACCCGGCCTGCCGTTGCTGGTGCGGCGGCACTGGCGGCCCATGCTGGTCGTCGGCGGGCTGGTCGTGGCGCTCAACGTCGTCAACTATACGCTGCTCAGCTATATGCCGACCTATCTGCAAAGGCGGATCGGCCTCACAAGCGATCAGGCGCTGATCGTACCGATCATCGGCATGCTGCTGATGATGGCGGCCCTGCCCTTTGCCGGGGCTCTGTCCGACCGGGTTGGGCGGCGAACGATGTGGCGGATGTCGCTTGTCGGCCTGCTGGTCGCGGTCGTGCCGCTCTACATGCTGATGGCGACCGGCCTGATCGGCGCGATCACAGGATTCCTGTTGCTTGGCCTGCTTTATGTGCCGCAGCTTGCGACCATTTCGGCGACCTTCCCTGCATTGTTCCCGACACAGGTGCGCTTCGCGGGCTTCGCCATCGCCTACAATGTTTCCACGAGCATCTTCGGCGGGACCGCGCCGGCGATCGGCAGCGGCCTCATTGGCCTGACCGGCGACGAGCTGATGCCGGCCTATTATATGATCCTGGCCTGCATCGTCGGCTTGCTCGCGCTGCGCTTCATGCCCGAGACGGCGGGCCACTCGCTGCAAGACGATCCTTTCCAGGAGAAGCAGGCTTGATCACCAATCTTCCGGTTTCCAACGACAGCATTTCGACGCTGACCCGCGGCTATGTCACCGAACCATGGATGCAGGGCGGCCTCGCATTCCTGCTGCTGATCCTGTTCGCCTGGGGCGCGAACTGGGTCGCCAAGCGGATCGTGCTGCGGCTTTTGCTACGCCTCCTTGGACAGCTGCCCTTTCATGTCGAGGCCAAGCATATCGGCGCGATCGTGGCACGGCTGTCGAACATCGTGCCCGCACTTATTATTCAAGGCGGCATCGGGGCAGTGCCGCACCTGCCCGTTGAGGCGGCAACATTCGTGCGCAGCCTTTGCACGGCATTCATCGTCCTGACCATCGCCGTCGCCCTCAATGGCTTCCTCGCGCTGCTCAACGATCTCTATCAGCGCCGCCCGGACGCCGCCCACCGGCCGATCAAGGGCTATGTGCAACTGGGCAAGCTGCTTGTCTACGCTGCGGCCGCGATCCTGATCATCGCAGCGCTCATGGACCAGTCGCCGCTCCTGTTGCTGTCTGGCCTTGGCGCCATGGCCGCAGTGCTGATGCTGGTATTCAAGGATACCATATTGTCGCTGGTCGCGTCGGTACAGATCGGGTCGAACGACATGATGCGCGTGGGCGACTGGATCGAGATGCCGCAGTTCAACGCCAATGGAGACGTCATCGACATCGCTCTGCACACGGTCAAGGTCCAGAATTTCGACAAGACGATCACGACCATTCCCACGCACCGGCTGATTTCGGAGAGCTTCCGCAACTGGCGCGGCATGGCGGAGTCGGGTGGACGCCGCATCATGCGTTCACTGATGATCGACCAGGGCAGTGTCCGTTTTCTGGACGAGGACGACACGGACAGCATGGGCCGCTTCTCCGTGCTGCGGCCCTATCTGCAGTCCAAGCAGCGCGAAATCGAGCAGTGGAATGCCGAGCATGGAGCGCACGGCACGATCAATGGCAGGCGGCTGACCAACATCGGCACCTTCCGCGCCTATGTGCTGGCCTATCTGCAATCGCGCCGCGACATCGCACAGGACAAGACCTTGCTCGTGCGCCAGCTCGCTCCGAGCGAAAACGGCCTTCCGCTTGAAATCTACGCCTTTGCAAACAGCACGATATGGGCAGAATATGAGGGAGCCCAGGCGGATATCTTCGATCATCTGCTCGCGATCCTCCCGGAATTCGGGCTGCGACTGTTCCAGCGCCCCGCTGGCGCTGACCTGGCGGCAATGACAGCCGCGTAACTGTCGGGCCCACTGGCGGGAACCTGCATCGCACAGCCGGACGGCTCGTTCGCTCAAGGGTGAAATCAGCCTCGAACGGAACAGTATGGGTCCGTTTTCCGTTAGCCCTTCACCTTCCACATCGATGGGGTGCGCCATGGCCGAGACTGTTCCGCCGACCAGAACCGGGTCGCGATGGGCGACAACGCTCATGGGAGGCCTGATCGGGATGATTGGCCTGGTCCTGACGATCGGCGGCGCATGGCTCCTCATCATCGGCGGATCGCCTTATTATCTGATCGCCGGCATGGGCATGCTCGTCTCGGGCTGGCTCTTGTACCAGCGGCGAATGACGGGTGCATGGCTTTACATGGCCATCGTTGGCGCGACGATCATCTGGGCATTGTGGGAGGTGGGCACGAATGGCTGGGCCCTCATCCCGCGCGTTATCGCACCCCTGGTGCTGCTGATCGGCGTGCTGCTCATCATGCCGCTGCTCTCGGTCCGCCCCGACCGGTGGAAGCTGGCGGGCGGAGCGATCGCCGGGATTATTCTGCTCACTGCCCTCACCGGCTTTACGCTGGCGCAGGTCAACGAGCCCAGGGCGCGGCTTGCTCTTCCCGTGCCTTCCACCGCTATGGCGGACCCCGCGCTCCTACAGGCTGGCGCCGACTGGCCTGCCTATGGCGGATCATACAGTGCGCGGCGTTTCTCGCCTCTTGTCCAGATCACACCCGCCAATGTGTCAGCGCTCGAGCAGGTCTGGCTCACGCACACCGGCGATCTTCCCTCGCAAGCCGCCAAGAACACCTATGGTGCGGAGAACACGCCGCTGAAGATCGGCGATACGCTTTATGTCTGCACTCCCAAGAGCATCGTCATCGCGCTCGACCCGCGAACGGGGCGCCAACGCTGGCGCTTCGATCCGCGCGTGCCCGACACAGCCATCCCCTATACCGCCGCCTGCCGGGGCGTAAGCTATTATGCTGTTCCGCAGGCGCGGCCGGATCAGGATTGCGCCACGCGGATCATCTGGGGCACGCTGGATGCGCGCCTGTTTGCCATCGACGCGCTCACCGGCAAGCCATGTCAGGATTTTGGGTCGAACGGACAGGTAGACAGCAAGATTGGCATGGGCGAAACGCCTTCCGGCTATGTCTCGATCAATTCACCCCCCACGATCGTGCGGGGCGTGGTTGTGACTGGACATCAAGTGCTCGACGGACAGGACCGCTGGGCTCCTTCGGGCGTCATCCGGGGCTTCGATGCCATTACGGGCAAGCTGCGCTGGGCCTGGGACATGATGCATCCCGACTGGAACGGCTATCCTCCGCCTGGACAGACCTGGGCGCGCGGCACACCCAATATGTGGACGATTGCCAGCGCCGATGAGACGCTTGGTCTTGTCTACCTTCCCATGGGCAATGCCGCAGCGGATTATTATAGTGGCCTGCGCCGAGCGCCTGAGAATTTCTATGCCACCTCGCTGGTGGCGCTGGACGTGAACACGGGCAAGCCGCGCTGGCGCTTCCAGGCGGTGCGCAAGGACGTGTGGGATTATGACTTTGGCGCACAGGCGACGCTGGTCGACTATCGCGGTACACCCGCGCTGGTACTGCCGAGCAAGCAGGGAGACATCTATATTCTCGACCGGCGCACGGGCAAGCCGCTGACGCCGGTCGGCGTGATGCGCGCGCCGGGCGGCGGCGTGGAGCCCGCCCAAAGGTCGCCTTTCCAAATCTATTCGCGTTGGCACACGCTGCGCAAACCCGACCTGACCGAACGCGACATGTGGGGCATGTCGCCTGTCGACCAGTTGATCTGCCGGATCCAATTCCGGCAGGCAAGCTACAAGGGCTTTTTCACGCCACCGGAAAGCAGGCGGCGTTCGATAGAATATCCTGGCTATAATGGCGGCACAGACTGGGGCGGGATCGCGGTGGATCCGCGGCGCGGCGTGATCGTGGCAAATTATAACGACATGCCCAACTATGTCCGCCTAGTCCCGCGTGCAGAAGCCAACCGCAGGGGATGGGCGCCCCGTCAACAGGCGCGGGGCGATATCGGCGGGGCGGAAGGCGCGGGCGATCCGCAGGCGCATACCCCCTATGCGATTGACGTGAATGCCGGATGGCGCATGAAACTCACCGGCATGCTGTGCAAGCAGCCCCCTTATGGCGGCATCCGCGCGATCGACATGGCGAGCGGCCGCACCATCTGGGATCGTCCTTTCGGCACGGCCCGCACCAACGGCCCGTTCGGCATCCCATCGATGCTGCCGATGACTATCGGCACGCCTAACAATGGCGGCGCCGTCGTCACCGCGAGTGGTCTCATCTTCATCGCGGCGGCCACCGATAATCTGATCCGCGCCATCGACCTGTCGACCGGCAAGACGCTGTGGCAACGCAAACTGCCAGCGGGCGGGCAGGCAACGCCGATGATCTATGAAGCGGCGGGGCGTGAATATGTCGTCATCTACGCGGGCGGCCACCATTTCATGGAGACGCCAGTGGGTGATGAGGTGATCGCCTATTCTCTCCCCCAGCCGGGCAGGTAAAGAGCACGGATGCCCGAGTGCGAATACGCGAATTTTCAGTAGGCTCCAAAGGCCGGATCGATGCCATGTCGGCAATACAGGGGTCTGCTGACGCCGAACTTCATAGAGTCCTGGACGATTAGGTCTGCTTCATCGGTGGACCGGATCCACGCCGGCAGGCGAGTCAGGGCAAAAGCCAATCGCCCTTTCTCGAATGTCAGCAATGGCGCGGCGGCTGGTTAAGGCCGGGATTGTCAAACACCATGCCGCAATCGGCTTGAACGACAGCCTCTCGGATCAAGGGCGCGCCGCGTTCATAACGAGCACGGACCTTTGCCTCCGGGACGATATGGCGCCCTCTTCGACCCTTGCTCCGACGCGGGCCACGCGGCGATGATCGATGAGGCGAAAAGTCGGAAGCAGCTCGTAACATGCAGGAACAGTCGTACCTTCCTATATGGTCGAGGCCCAAGCCGTCATTTGTACTTTTCCGCCTCACTACAATGAAGTGCGCAATGCCCGCCCTAAAAGGGGAAGAACCAGTGGATCGCGGCAACTGCGGCTATCCAGGTGATGAGGTTGAGCGGCAGGCCGACCTTGGTGAAGTCGAGATAGCTGTACCCCGCCATCTGATAGACCAGCACATTGGTCTGATAGCCAAAAGGGGTGGCGAATGCCGCACTGCCAGCGATCATCACCGCCACGAGGAACGGGCGCGGGCTGACGCTCAGGCTCTCCGCCAGCGCCACCGCAATCGGCGTCACCAGGACTGCGACCGTCGCATTGGACAGCAGTTCGGTGAGTATGAGCGTCGCGCCATAGAGCAGGATGAGAGCGGCCAGCGGACCGAACAGGCCTACCCGGCTGACGAGCGCATCGGTGGCCGAGGCGGCAAGTCCGGTCTGTTCAAGCGCGATGCCGATGACGACCATGCCCACGATCAGCATCAGGATCTCGGGCCGCAGGCCGCCATAGGCTTCCTCCGGGCCGATCACGCGCAAGAGGATCAGCAGCACCGCACCCGCGAAGGCGGAGGCCGCAATGGGCGCGATGTTGAAGGCGGCGAGCGCAATGACACCGATGAAGATCGCTGTCGATACCAGCGCCCTGGTGGGTGACAGCGGCCTTTGCACGGCAAAATCCTCAATATCGCCGACCGCATCTCCGGCAATGTCCAGATGGCTGACATGGTGCGGGAGTACGGCTTCCACCCGTTCAAGCGGAGCGGGTAAAGGCCGTGCAAGCAACCGCCCGGAAAAGAGGAAGAGGTAAAGACCTCCGGTTGCGGCGACGATCAGCCCCACCGGGGTGATCTCGAAGATGGAAAAGGGCGGCTGCCCCGAAGACCGGGCCATGTCGTCGACAAGGAGATTGGTCGAGGTGCCGATCAGCGTGCAGCAGCCGCCCAGCACCGCGACATAGGAGAGCGGCATCAAAAATCGCTTGGGATCCAGCCTCAATGATTTCGCCACGTCCCGAACGACCGGCGCCGACAGCACGACGATGGGCGTGTTATTGAGAAATCCCGACGCGGCGCCACATAGCAGGATGAGGAGCCAGATGCCCAGCGCGCCGATGCGTCTGCATAACGCAACCGCCCTGGCGATCAGCAGGTCGAGCAACCCCGAGAGTTCCATCGCATGGGCAATGACGAAGAGCGAGGCGAGCGCTATGATCGCGGGGCTGCCGAATGCGCCCTGGACTTCGCTCGGGCGCACCGCGCCGGTGAGCAGCAGCAGCGCTGCCCCGGCAAGCGCGACCACATCGGCCCGTACCTTGTCCCAGATCAACGCGGCGATCACGCCGCCGAGCACGACCAGGGTAACAATTTGCGCAAGGGTCATCCCCATCGGCTAGCATAATGAGGCGGTCAACACAGGAAAAATGCGAAAAAATCTCGAAAATCCGGAAGCATAGGGGTCAATTTGCCCGGCGCGATCTGCTACGCCTGATCTCATGGCAGAACAGAATTTCCGGTCGTCCGTCCTGGGCTGGCTGATCGCCGCCGCAGCGGGTTCCGCGCTCACCTTCCTCCTTGTCGCGAAGGAACCGGTGCGCGAGCCCGTCGAAAACAAGGCCGACGTCAAGGAAAGCAAGCCGGTCGCCCAAGCACCAAAAATCCCGGTCATTCCGACGCCGCCGCCACCGCTGGACCGGGCCGCCCTGCTCGCCGCTGCGGCCCGCGCGGCGGACGCGGTAGCGAGCGGCGCCCCCCTGCCGCCGTCCAACGCTGCGCTCATCGGGCGCTCCTTCGTCCTGCGCATCGCCTTTGGCTGCGGGGAAGAAGGGCAGGATGAGACAGAACCGCAATCCTGGGCCGGCTGGACCTTCAATCCGAAGAGCCGCGCGCTGCGGTTGACGGCGCGGTCGACTGATCTTGCCGACGCGCAGTGGGTAAAGCCGCTTGCGGCCGGAATAGCCTTCGATGCGGTGGAAGGCTTCTGGATACAGCGCCCCTGGACCCGCGCGGACCAGTGCAGAGCTGAGGACGGAGGGCTGCCTCTCGCCGTGCCGAATGGCCCCGCGCAACGACTGGCGATCGCGCAATTCTACTCGCCCGAGGGATCCCGGACATTACGGCGGGGTGGGCGCCCCTATTCCTCCACTGTCAGGCTGGAAGAAGGGCGCCTCCCCTCCCCCCAAGGCTATCAGCTTCAGCTCGAAGGCAGGCTGGCCGGCTTTCCCGATGGGCAGCCGGTTCATTGTCTTCAGCAGAACCCTGCGTTCGATCCGCGCTGCCTGATCGCGGTCGAGTTTGAACGCGTGGCGTTCGTGCAGCCGGGCGTGGACGATCCGATCGTCGAGTGGCGCTAGCCAGAGCAAAAGCGCCGCAGCCTCCCGGCCACGACGCTTTGACTGGCTGACGTCAACCCGCGCTCGCGGACTGGGCAAGGACCTGCGCGGATGGCTTGTTGGCTGCGTCCACGCTGCCGTCCGCGATCATCGCCTTCGACATGGACGCAGCTTCGGCCTTGACCGCGGTATCCCCACTTGTCTGGCTGGCCCCGATCAAGGCGGCGAGAAGCAGGTTCCGGTTCACCGGATTGGCCTGTTCGGCGACAGCCTTGCGGGCGAGCGGAATGGCCTCGGCATAGAGCGGCGCGGCACCCGCCTTGTCCTGCTTGCCAAGCTTGAAATTGCCCACCTGGATGAGAATGCCCGTCAGCACGCCCCTGCTCTGCGCGTCAGTGGGCCTGGCGACCACGACCTTGCGCCAGTGGGGCAGACTCTCTTCATAGAGCGGCGCCACCGCGTCCAGCTTTTGCAGAGCAGCGTTGGCAGCTGCGGTCGCATAGAGCGCGTTGGCCAGGAAATTCACGTTGTCGATCTTGTCCGGCTGGGTCTTGACCGCGTCGCGGATCGCCGGGAGAGCAGCATCATATTTGGCAAGGGCGGTAGCATTGTCGCCTTTTTGCTGCGCCTGCTGGCCAGCGGTGAAATCCGTGACCGCCTTGTTGAAGGCCATGATCTGCTCCTGGCTGAGCGCCGGCGCGGGAGAAGAAGCCGGCGCAGAAGCAGGCGGCTGCGCGGTTGCCGGAGCCGCAGCATTGTCCTGCGCCGCGGCGGGAACAGCCAGGCAAAGCGCAAACAGGGTGGGCAGGGCACGATACATTGATTCTCTCCAGATAAAGGCCGGACCCCGGTTGGAATTGCCAGGATGCGGCGAGGGTTGCTTTGCAACTGAAACTCAGGTGGCCAACAGCGTCATCGGTTCCGAAGGCGGAAATATGGCGTTGACCATCTGCACGTCCAAGGCGCCCAGACTATAAGGCTTCATCAGCATGGGTCCGTATCGGCGCAGATCGGCTGGCAGGTCGCCCGGATCGCAGCCGCCCGACGTGATCACTATCCGCATAGCGGGCCAACGAATGGAGACCTGCCGAACAAGATCAAAGCCGTTCAGTTCGCCCGGCATGTTCACGTCGGTAAACATCAGGTCGACCTTCCCGTCCAGCTGCTCAAGAAGGCCGAGCGCCTCTCCAGCGTCCTGTGCGGCAAAAACGGTGAATTCCTGTTCTACCAGAAACTCGCACACATTCATGCTGACCAGCGCTTCATCCTCCACCACGAGGATGATGACGGGCCGCGGGAAACGGGGGCGCCCTGTCCTTTCTGCCACGGTGATCGGCATGTTCGCGTTCATGCCACCCTTGTGCAGCAGGGGCGGGCCATATCACCCGGATCGCGCATGGATGAGGTGCGGACGCTCAACTCCGCAGATAATTCGCCGTGCATGTTTTCCACTCATGATCGCCCGATCCTCCTTGAGCCGGGCGTTTCGCGGGACATATTTAGACAGGCATGATGAAACGGCGTTATTATGACTTTTATATGCATGGACCATTCAGCCCCTGCCGGCTAAGCTGGGAAATGCCTCCTTTTTGCAGTCTGTTGACGGCGGCAATTGCGTGATGGCGGGCGAACCACGTAGCGGCCTGGCGCATATGGGAGTAGAAGCCCGCACGCCAGGCTGGAGAATGATCCTTCTCGCCGCGCTCGTTGTCCTGCCGTCCTGGTTCCTCGCCATTTACGGGCAACCGGCGCTGGGCCGCGTGGCGGCGGCCTTGTTCTTTGTCCTGGGCGTGGTGATCTGCGGTGCACTGGGTGGACTGGGCGCAGCCCTCGCGGCGGCGACCGCCGCATTTCTGCTGTACAATTTCTATCTGGTCGAGCCAGTTTTCAGCTTCCGGATCTCGACCGGAAGGGACGTGATCCCACTGCTGCTGTTTACCCTGTGCGCTGTCGTGGCCGGTGTCCTGGCAGCCCGGCTCAAGGACCGGGCGAACGCCGCAGACCACAGTAACCGGCAATTGCGCAGCTTGCTCGAAATCAGCCAATCGCTGCAATCGGCGCTCCGCGTCTCCGACATCGCCAAGGCGCTCGACGAGCACCTGTCCGGCGGCGCCGGCACGACAGCGACGCTATTCCTCATCCGCGACGGATCTTTCGAAGAGGCCGAGCACGCGCGCGACGCCGACAGCCGGCTGCGGCTGGTCGGCGAGGCGAGGGAGACGCTGAGGAGTCCCCGCGAGACCGGTCCCTACACCCTATATCGACTGGACAGTACCGCAGGATTTGAAGGAGCCATTCTGTTCGAACATGGGTCCGCCCGGCGGCTCGACAGCGCCTTCATGTCCGCCCTTGCCAATCTGATTGCGCTGGCCGTTGAACGCGCCGCGCTCTCGGAGAGCAACAGCGAACGCCAGGCGCAGGCCCGAACCGAGGAACTCAAGACGGCCTTGCTCTCGTCGGTCAGTCATGATTTCCGAACGCCCCTGACCGCGATCAGCGCGTCCGCGTCCAGCCTGATCGAGTTTCGCGAACAGCTTGAGCCTGCCGCGGCCGCCCGCCTGCTGCGCGGCATCGTCAGCGAATGCGATCGCCTCAACCGCTACACCTCCAATCTTCTGGAAATGAGCCGTCTCGAGGCGGGCCAGTCGCTCGCGCACAGGCAGACATTGAGCGTGGCGGATACGGTCAGCGCCATTGTCCAGAGAATGCGGCTCCGCGCCGGTCAGCGCCGGATCGAACGTCACTTGTGCGAGGAGGATCTGCTCGTGACGGTCGATGCGGCCATGTTCGAGCTCGTGCTCGTCAATGTGCTCGACAATGCGATCACCTACAGCCAGGACGGGACGCGCATCCGCATTCATGTCCGCCGCGACAGCGACTATTGCGCCATTGCCGTGACCGATGAGGGGCACGGCATCCCGCAGGAAGACCTGCGCAAGATATTCACCCGTTTCTACCGGGTTTCCCGTCCCCGATCGTCGGCGCGCGGGAGCGGCCTTGGCCTTGCCATCGCGAAGGGTTTCGTAGAAGCGCTCGGCGGCCGGATCGGCGCAGCCTCGCCGGGCCTGGACGGCCGCGGCACAACGATCACCATCATGCTCCCCCTAGTCACAGAAGCCTCGTCCCCATGACCGCCCTGCACATCCTCGTCGTCGACGACGAACCTTCGCTCATCGACGTGCTTCAGCCCGTTCTCGAAGCCGCCGGCTACCGCATCACCGCCGCGCCGGACGGACGCAGCGCCATGGCCGCTATCGAGGCTGTCGAGTTCGACCTCATATTGCTCGACCTGGGCTTGCCCGACATCGACGGCAAGTCGCTGCTTCAGCGCGTCCGCCTTGATCAGGAGGTTCCCATCATCGTAGTCTCGGCCCGCCATCAGGAGACCGAAAAGATCGCCGCCCTTGATGAGGGCGCCGACGATTATGTGAACAAGCCTTTCGAGATCGGGGAATTGATGGCCCGCATCCGCGCGGCGGTTCGGCGCCATTCGCTATCCAGGGCGGACGCATCGACCTATTGCGCGGGCGGCCTGACGATCGACTTTCCGACACGCCGGGTGATGCTGTCAGGTGAGCCCGTCAAGCTGTCGCCCAAGGAATATGATCTGCTGCAGACCTTGGCGCGCAAGGCAGGACAGGTCGTCACCCACAAGCGGTTGCTGGCGGCAGGCTGGGGCGCCGAGACCACCGACACCCAATATCTGCGTGTCTATATCGGGCTTCTGCGCCAGAAGATCGAACAGGATCCTTCAGACCCCTGCCTTTTGCTGACCGAACCGGGCGTTGGGTATCGCTTGATCGCGGCCAGCTGAGCCGGGGAGCCCATGGCAGGTGCGCCGTCCGATCCTGTCAGATGAGGACGGGCGTCGGTGGGAGAACCTCTGGCTTGCCGGCCTCGACAAGTTCATCGAGAAACGGATTGTCAGGCAGCCGCTGCCGCGCCATGCAGATCGCCTTGTCCACGAGCATCGCATAGAGTTGTTGCCGGACCCTGACGTCGGCGGTTTGACAATCGAGTTCAGCAAATCCTTCACGCAACTGATTTTCAACCAGTGTTTGGGCAGCGCGTACAGCGCGTGTTTCACGCCAGCTATTCATGAAATGATTTTTCGCCCTTGCCAGGGTGTAGCGGACCGGAGTTTTTCCACATCTGTGCTCATTTCCTCGTCGGTCAGCCATTCCAGAAGAGTGGATAGCACAAACGTCCCGGGAGCGTTTTTATGCGATTTTTATTGTCGGGAAGGGATGGACTGTCTGGTTCAGAATGGATGAGACGCTTGGGCAGCCTCTTGATTGGCGCACAAACTGACGCTATATAGCGTCATTATAGTTGCGTCAGGACGGTGAAATGGGCCTGCTCGAATATGCCGATCACGGAATGTTTGCGCCGAGCAAGATCGCGGCGGCATTCCGCACAACAAGCGAAGAGGTCGCTCGTTCGGCCGGCTTGGGGCGCGACGCTGTCCAGCGCAAAGAACGCTTGCGCTCAGATAAGACTCAGCGCCGCTTGAGGGAGATGATCGAGGTGATTAGCAAGACCAGCCCTCGCTTCGGATCCCCGCTCATCGCTTACGCCTGGTACAGGTCTGAACCCTTGCCCGGATTTTCGGGGCAGACTGCCATGCAGCTTGTGCAGGATGGCAGGGCAAGCGAGGTGCTGGAATATGTCGACGCTGTCGATGCTGGCGTGTTCGCCTGAGTGTTTCCATGCGCTACCAGGGCAAGCTCTACCGGGCGCTGAACCCGGTATATGCGCGCGAGCCACTGTCAGGCCGGGGCGCCGAGCTATATGGCGGCCGTTTCAATCCCAAGGGAACTCCCGCTCTCTACGGCGCAACCTCATTACAGACGGCCATTAGAGAAGCAAACCAGGTCGGCGATCTTCAACCGACGACGATTGTCTCCTATCATGCCGACCTCGAGAAGATCTTCGACGGGCGCGATCCCGCCGAACTCAGCAGATTTGGCATGAGCCCGGCCGGTCTATGCGATCCGACCTGGCGCGATCAAATGAAGAAGGCCGGAAAAGCCCAAAGCCAAATCTTCGCCGAAACCCTCATCGACGAGGGTTTCAATGGCTTGCTCGTGCGCAGCTTTGCTCGCGGGGCTACCGATGACGATATCAACCTCGTGCTTTGGAGGTGGGGCGACACCCCGCCCTCAAGAATCACGCTCATCGACGATGACGGACGTTTGGGCAAAAGCTGAACTTTCGACCGAACGCGCCCTTGTCCGAGCTTTATCAGTGCGCCGCGCGCTCAGGCAACCGATCAAGGCGAAGGGTCGCATCAGTCCGTCCTGACGATGGCGCGCGTGACATTGCCCATGAGCCGCATGCGCGCCGGGATCGGCAAGCGCGTGCTCGCGATCATCACCGCCACAGCATAACGATTTCCGTCGGGCGAGACGAGAATGCCGACATCATTGTAGCCGGTCGCCAGATTGCCAAGTTCCTGGCCCGTCCCTGTCTTGTGCGCCAGCGTCCATCCCTTGCGAAGGCCCGAGCGCAATCGCTGCGGACCGGTTCTGCTGGCGCGCATCAGACCCAGGAGATGCCGGGTAGAGCGCCCGCTGAGCAACTTCCCCTGTTTCAACCGCATGAGACCAAATGTCACGCCATTGGCCGAAGCCCCGTCGTAGGGATCCGCCAGATAGCGCTTGAGCGCGCGGTTGCGCGCGGCAAAGGGCATCGCCGCGCGCGCTTTGAGAAAGCCCCATCCCCCTGCCCATTCGGGCCGCCACGTAAGCCCGGCCGTCTTTGCCTGCAGCTTGCGCTCGCCGGGGCCAAAGCCGACATCGTCCAGCCCCTTGCGCTTGAGCATCGCGCGGATCGCCTGAGGTCCGCCGACCTTCCAGAGCAGAACATCATTGCAACTGTTGGCGCTACGCGTCATCGCCAACTCCAGCAGCTTGCCGATCGTGGTCCGATAGCCCGCCTTGGTCACCAGGGAGCGAATGGGCTGGTGAAAGACAGTCAAATCGGACTTCTTCACCATCACAGGATCGGACAAGGACAATGTGCCACGATCGACCGCATCCATGACGGCGATGGCAACCCATAATTTGCTGACGCTCTGCTGGGGCAGCATCCGCTCGGCGTTGAAGGAAACGGTCCAGCCCTCATCCAGGTCGCGCACCGAAATGCCGACCTCTCCCTTGAACGATTGCCCCAGGCCTTCAACCGCGTTGAGAAGATCGGCGGGAGGCTGGGAGCGAGCCGCCTTCGTGGCATGTTTCACAGAAGCGGCATGGGCGGGAGCTGCAAGCAGGCCCGCCGGCGCGCAGCCGATGGACAACGACCATAGCAAGGAAGCCGCTAGAAAGCGGCGTGAACGGGCGACCGGCAATGTGAACCCCTTTGCGGTACAGTGGAAGGAGCAAGGCCAGGAAAGCCGAACGGTTCGAACGGATCGCCGCCGATGATGCTTCATCTGGCCGCAGCGACGCGGGAGACCTGATAAACCGGGACGCTGGCGTTTTTCAATGCCTTGGGGTAGGATATTTGCGACGAGGCCTGCGTCCGGTCATATCCGCCGAAATTCCATTCTTTGTTCAAGGATAGCTTATGCACGCCATATTCTTCGCAGCCGCACCCCTGGCTTTTCTGGTAGCTGCCCCGGTCTCTGCCTCGAACCGCGGGCATAGCGCGCAAGAAGATCCAGCCGTCGGGCCCACACAATTCTCAGCTCGGCAAATTCATGCCTATGCCGCAGCCCTCCTGGACATTCAAAAGATGAGGCAAAGCCTGTCCGCCCAGGCCGCAAAGCTTGCACCTGAGCAGGCGGCGATCCTCAAGAACAAGGCGCAGTCCGAAATGATCGCCATTGTGGAGCGGCATGGACTGGATCTGCCCGGCTTCAATGCGATCACGACAGAGGTCGAACGCCAACGGCGCCTCCGGCATGAGGTGAGGCAGCTCATGATGGAACAACTTCTGTCCACCTGATATGTGCGTCCGGCGTCTTGCCGCCAAGCAATCGGAAGGTTTCGATCGCTGCCGGCGAAACACAGGCCCTTTTCCAGCGATTTCCCGCGACCGGCTACTCGTCACCCGCTGGAAGGCCGTCAGAGGGCGAGCCGTTGCCTTTTATCCAAGGAGAAAGTCATGAACCGCGCAGTCCTTCTCCTGGTTCTGGCGCTGGCGTTTCGGGCTACGCCCGGCAATGCCGCGCAGGGCACGAGAGACATACCGGCATTTTTCTCGGGCAACCAGTTGTTCGAGATATGTTCGAACCCCAATTACGGCCAATGCTCCATGTATGTGGCCGGCGTCATCGACGGCATTTTCTTTGCCGATGGGGAAGGTGGCCGACAATCGCTTTGCCGGGGCGAGATCACCAATCAGGCCGCGGCGGAACTGGTCCTGCACAGGCTGTCGGACGATGAAGCATTGCGGGCCTTATCGGCCGCAGCCGCTGTACGCGCGGCGATCGCCGACCGGTTGTCCTGTCAGGCCTCCCCTGCCCTTGCCGAACAGTCCTGAGCGCAAGCGCTCGTCACCTGCAATTTCTGGAGAGAAACGGCATTCACGCACAATCAACAAGAGGAGGAGCTGCAAATGCGCTTTTTCATGTTGTCTGGACTGGCCATGCTGGCGGCCTGCAATCCTGATGACGTCAAGCCGTCCGTGGCGAACAATGCCGCGGGGAACGAAGAGCCTTCAGCCCAGGCTGCGCGCGAGCGGGCGGTTCCCGCTTTGCCCGCGGCAACGGCGCCTCCCACCATCACCATGCCTGCGTTCGCGCCGCAATATCCAGCGTCGGTTATAACAGCGGTGAACAGCTCCGCTTCGGGACGAAACGTGCATGAAGTGACATTAGAAACCCGGGATGACGCCTCGAGCATCATGGCGTTCTATCGGGACAAATTTATGGCCGGCGGCCTCAAGAAGACCTCGGATTTCCAGTCCGGCGGCACTGGCGTCCTGTCGGCGGCCGCCAAGGACAGAAAGGCCGCGATCGCGATAACGACGAGCGGTACGATGAATCGGGTGATCGTCACCTATTCCGGGGACTGACGAGAAGCCGGGCCGCAGACGGGGCCGCGCGGCCGCCTCATCCCGATGATGACTTACCCAGATATTCCGACAGCGGCGCCTTTGAGCCGTCAAACCGTGCATGGGCCGGGTTCATCGCCTCATAGACCACTGCATTTTCCAGCACGCGCTGTACATAATTTCTCGTCTCGAAGAGCGGGATCTGTTCGATCCATCGCAAGATGTCGGATCCGGGCTTGCGGGGATCGCCATTGGCCCTGATCCAGCGGTTAACATTGCCCGGGCCCGCATTATACGCCGCCACGGCAAGCGGGTAGCTGCCTTTGAAATAGCTCAGCATCCGCTGGAAATAGGACGAACCCAGAACGATATTGTAATCAGGCTCATCGAGTGAACTGGCCGCGTAGCGCATGCCCAGCTTCCCAGCCTGTTCACGGGCCGTACCAGGCATCAACTGCATGAGCCCCCGCGCCCCTGCGCGACTGACGATCTTCCGGTCGAACTGGCTCTCCTGGCGAGCGATGGCATGTATCATGGTCCAGCTCTGCTTTGCCCGAGGGGGCACCGTGATGCGCGGGAAAGCGCTGCCCGCATAGCCCGAAAGACCATTCGAGGCCGCACGACGGCTGGCCATCACGCCCATGTCGGGCCGGCCGATTGTTTTCGCCAGTTCAACGGCAAGATAATAGTCCGCCGCACTATCTGCATCATTGGCGATGGCGCGGGCGAATTTGCTCTGATCCGCCCAATAGCCCATCTCTCCCAGCGCCTTGACGGCGCGTACCACTGATCGGTTCGCAAATGCGGTGCGCTGGGCGGTGGAGATCTTGATGGCATGGCCGGCCGCAGAAGGAGCCGGGATCGCTCGTCCCCGCCGTTCGAGGGCGAGCTGACCGTAAAACTGCCTCGGAAAGGCAGAGGCTTGCTCGAAAAAGCCGTTCGCGCGCGCGCTCTTGCCGGCCTGGAGCGCAGCGCGGCCGGCCCAATAAAAGCCCTTGGATCTGGTCTGGGGAGACTTGGCCGCCGCCGCATAGCGATGAAACATCCTCATCGCGTCCTTCGGCTTGCCGAGATTGTAAAAGGCGGTCATGCCCGCGAGCCAGGCAAGGCTGGTATAATCGTCACGCTCGCCAATCGGCCGGCCGCTGACATCTGTGCCGGTCATATAGGCGTCGTCGAGCTTGCTGGCGATCGCATAGGCGAAACTCCACTGGGCGTCCCTGGCAGCGCCTCGCGCGTGCGCCAGCAATGTCTCGTACCATTTCTCGGCGTTCCCAGGCCGACTGATCAGCACTGGCCGATTGGCGAGATATTGCCGCGCGGCGATCGCGTTGCCGCTGCCAAGCAACCAGTTCACCTTGTCGGCGATGTAACCGGCGTCCGCGACCCCCAGCCTTTCGGCTCGCTGCATGCGCGCGGCCGCATCTTTTCCCTTCCTGCGAAAAGCGATCCGCGCTTCGTAGACCGACCGCCGGGTCGCCGTGACATAGGCCAGCATGCGCTCTGCTCCCGCCAGGTCATTGCCCCACAGCAGCATGTCAGCGCGCTGGTCGTGATCGGCCTTTGTCCAGCCGGATCCGAACAGCGACAAAAGCCGCGCTTCGTCATGAGGAGCAAGCGCGCCTCCCACCCAGGCGCTCCGCGCCGCGATCCTGGCGTCATTCCTTCGCCCCGCGCGCATGAGCGCCATGGCATGGCGGGCATGGCCGGTCGCCGTGCGCGCAGGATATCGGGAGAAGAATGCGATGACCTGCTCTGGATCGTCTCTGTCAGGATCGATGCCGGCTTCCGCCAACCGGCGCATCCGGCTTTCGTCGGGCCAACCCGGATTGGCCATGATGAAACGCGCATAGGCGGCAAACCCCAGGTCGTTGTTGCGTTGAAGCGCGCGCCACTGATCGATCGTGGCGACGATTGCGGCATCTCGCGCCACGCCGATGCGCCCCTGCGCCTGGCGCCAGGGGCTCGGTTGCTGGGACGATGCGGCGGGCGTCTTGGCAGCAAGTGCCGCCATTTCGCGGTCCGCGCTGGCGGTAAGGGCCAGGAGCAAAAAGGGGAGCGTGACAGCCATGACGGGATCTTCGAGGGCAGGTTGTCTGAGGAATGGGGCAGGTGACAGGTACGATATCCTCGCCATCCGCATAGCGTTACTATAGCTTTCCTATGCGCGCGGAAGGATCCGCGTCGCTCGAGGACCGATTGCCGTTCAACCAGACAAATATTCCATCAATGGGCCTGGCCGTGGCGGGTCACATCGCACGACGAATGCCCGCAAAGACATGGAAGGCGGGTTTTCCTGCCGCGGGGGTCAGGCTAAAGCCGACGCATGAATCGCGGACTTTCGATCAGGTGCGGCTGTGTTCTGGCGGCGATGGGAATGCTTGCGGGCTGCGGCGGTGGAACCCGATATCGTCCCGTGAGCGACGTGCCGGTGCGTATCGGCAAACCCTATGTCGTGCGCGGGGCGACCTATGTGCCGGCTGCTGACCCCACATATGATTATCTGGGCTATGCCAGCTGGTATGGCAGCGAGAGCGGGAACCAGACAGCCAATGGTGAACGCTTCATTCCCAAGGCAGTAACGGCAGCCCACACGACGTTGCCGCTGCCAAGCTATGTCGAGGTAACCGCGCTCGACACGGGCCGGACCATCCTCGTGCGGGTGAATGATCGGGGGCCGTTCGCAGGGCGGGGACGCATCATTGACCTGTCGCGTGGCGCGGCCGAACAGCTGGGGATCAGAAGGCAGGGCTACGCGGCTGTGCGCGTTCGCCTGGTCGATCCGCCCGAGAGGGATCGCAGGGCGCTGCGTAAGGGAAAACGAGCGCCCGAACGCCCACAGGTGGATGAGCGGACCCTCGCCAGCTTACGGGCGCAATTGAGTGCCCGGCGCGAGGCCAGCTTGTCCACGGATTGAAACGTCGCGTCGTGTCGGGCCATAAATGCCCAGCTGCGCCTCAAGTAACGGACCTGGAGTCCGGATAGAGCTCGTACATCCGCGCCTGTTCGCGCATGCATTGCCGCTTCTCACGAACCTTGGCCTGCATATATTTTCGTTGATTGCCCTCGCGCGCCCAGGCTTTGGTAATCAGATGCTCATCGGCGCAACTCCTGCGCTGGCCATAAATGTCCACCGACCGCCGGTATTTCTGTTCCAGGAGCTCGGCTTCACTTGGCCGGCACGCGCAGAGCGCCAGACAGAACAGTGCGGTCGCCTTCATCCACGCGCTGGCATCTGCCAGTCCTGACCTGCGGCCCTGACGGTCGAAACGCGCTCCAAGCGAAAATTTCCGCGCCACAGGCGGCGCGCTCCACTTCATGTCCTGGCCATTCGCAGGGGCGGTGGGGCATGGCGGGCGAGAAGACCAGAAGGGTGCATGATAGCCTTGGTCCGGAGCTCTACAACAGGTCGCATGGGGCTTGATTGCATGGAAGCGATATCGCGACTGCCGGACGTGAGTTACTATGGCTTTCCTATGCGCCTGGGCAAAACGCCGGAAGGACACAGCTGCTTCTCACCTGCGGCGAGGATATAGAGGCGCTCGCGCCGTCAATGCCCGCCCCGATCCACCGCCCCGCGAGCCGGATTTTTACGCAAAAGCCGATTTGCCTCCGCCCATCGGCCCCCTTTGCCCTCCTTTTCTCCGCAAAGGGATCCATAAATATTCGCAAAGCATCCGTGCAACGACTTTGCGTATTCGCAAAAAAATGGCTGGACGTGAATCCTTGCCGATCCTCCCGGCATTGCATGAAAGGCCGTCAGGCTCCATAGCGGTCTCATGACTGGGACCGCCACCGCCTTCTGCTCGATCCTGGAGCGCATCCCCCAATGGGTCCGCGATGATTTCGCGCGCAAGGACCCAGCGATTAGACAGCGGGCGGAAGAAACATTTGCAGCGATGCTCGTGATCGCTCTGGAACAATCCGCGCCAGAGGCGATGAGCAAGGAAATGCTCGGCAAATAGCCGAGCTCCAACCCGGATCATATAGCAGGAATGATCCGCCTTTCCTCGAAATCGGAGTAAAGGCGCAATGGAGATGATCTTTTTGATCTGACCGCCGTTCCTTTCTCGAATGCTCGTCAGATGCTTCAATGCTCATCTTCGACGCCGTGGTCCCGAATCGCCGACGCCGTCCGTCCCCGGGAAGAGCGAGCCGCCAAGCCGCGCCAGATGGCCCGCGCCGTTCGCCTCAAGCTTAGGACAGGACCACGTCATTGCAGCGATCAATCATCAGCGATTGAATATGGAGCTTGTAAGAAGTTGCCTGATGCTGCGCGCCTGAGCTAGCTTGGCAGGGTCGGACTGCATTTCAAGTTTCCTCGCCCAGCTTGCAAGCTCGTCGCGGACCTCGTCCTTGATACCCGGCGCGCGGCGCTCCAGTACCGTCAGCAACGCCATACCAGCTGTGAGCCCCCAGTCCATACTTGACGTCTGCGACCCGCTTGCCTGTCCAAGGCTCGACTTGATCCTTTCCCCCATTTCTGGTGCTCCCTGCCTCTCCCGGATAAAGCCGGTGCCGTAATATCAAGTCGCGGACATGGTCAACGCCGCGCTTGCGCTCGTCCCAATCATGGACAGAAATGGCCGAAACAGCCTGCCGGCGACAGGCCGGACGGCAAATCGTCCCGGCGCCACGCAAACGCGATGACGCCGGGACCCCGACGCCGGCTTGCGACCCGAATGGCCTCGGGAATTCCGGCAAGGAAAAGGGCCTGAACCATGCCGGATCCGGCCGCTCTATCCTTGTTTCGTCCGGGAGTCGAAAGAAACCGAATAGAAAGGTGAATATCGAGTATCACCCTGATATTGCGATTGCTTGACCGCACAATCATCAAGGACGCAAATGAATATGCCGCATCGTCCAGCCTGGGGGCGGTGAAGGTACAAAAGGCTTGCCCATTGTGCGCAGGTCAGGGGAAACTGGAAATGGTCTTGGCAAGATACTTGAGAAGATCGTCGAACGCTGCGGTCCCGGGTATTTTCCGGCTTTTATCGAGAAATCTCCGCTGTCAGACAAGCGGGATGATGCATCGATCTTTTCCTGCTCCTGCCGCACAGCAACGCGCGTGGTCATGGCTGCCCGACCGGCAGGTCCTGTTGCTTCTTGGTCCCTACGCGGCGGGATTCGCGTTTACGCACTGGATCGCGGCAGCATGGGGCGGGACGGGCTTTTATTCACTCTGGTACCCTGCCGCCGGACTGCGCCTCGCCTTTTTGTGGCATGCCGGAGCTCGCCTTACGCCTTTCATTGCGATCGTTGAGATCCTCGTCGGCACGGCAAAGGGCCTTTTTTCACTTGGCGTGCCCGACTGGCCGCTAACCTTATGGGGTATCGTTCGGCCGGTTTTCGCTTATGGCGCGACCGTCGCGGCGATCCGCTGGCTGGCGAGCGGGTCGCGGGCAAATGTGCTCGTCCCACCCATGCCGCTCGGCCTTGCAGCGGTGGCAGCGCCCAACGTGGCCGCGCTCTCTGCCTTGCCCGAGGCGCTGTGGCGTCCCGACCTGACCGGTGTGCAGGGCGTGCGGGACATGATCACGTCGCTGGCAGCCTTTGCCGTCGGCGATCTGTTGGGCGTGTTGATGCTCGCCCCGCCTTTGCTGTGGATCACGCAGATGTTCGCCCGTCGGCGCCGTCCCCGGCTGCGGATCGACACTGGCTGGTGGCCGGCGCTGGCCGAGAGCACTGCGCTGCTGCTGGGCGCTATTGGCCTTACCGAAATCCTCCGGCGCGTAGGCCTGGGCATGCAGCCCATGCCCGTCATCCTGGCCGTCGCATGGATCGGCCTGCGCTTCGGCCGGGCGCCTGTATGGCTTGCGTTGCTGGTTGTCACCCTGTTGATGCTGCCGCACACGGCACAGGGCATGACGACCGCAGCGCGTCTGGAACTGCATCTCAGCCTCGCGACGGTTGTCGTCGTCGGCTATCTCGCCGGTAGCTTTGCCGACGCCCAGCGACAGGCGCGCGTCGATGTCGAACGACGGGATCGCCTGCTCTTTCAGGCCGAACGGCTCAAGACATTGCGCGCCATGTCGGTCGCTGTGATCCATGAAGTCAGCCAGCCCTTGTCGACGCTGGCGATCGAGGCGAAGCATCTGCATGCCATCACGGGCGTTTCCGACCCTGAAATCGCGCAAAGCGCCGCGCTGATAGACCGCAAGGCCGCAACCCTGTCGCATCTCGTGCGCCGGCTGCGTGGATATGGCGGCCGTGTGGTCGACGAACCCACGCCGCTTCCCGTGTCGGCCTTGATCGAGAGCGTCGCTGCGCTCGTCGCGCCGGAAGCGAAGAGCCGAGGCATTACGCTCAAGGTCGCCCCTGTAGATCCCGACCTTGTCGTGCTCGCTCAGGAAGTCGAACTGGCGCAAGCTGTGGTTAATCTGCTTCACAACGCCATCCAGGCGGCGAGCGATGGAACGGTGCATCTCGCGGCGGCCCGGGAAGGCCCCCGCATACAGATTATCGTGACCAACCGCCATGGCGCGGACATAGCGCCCCATGGCGGCATGGGCGTGGGCACGCTGGTTGCCCGCGCCATTGTCGAGGCGCATGGTGGCGCCGTGTCGCGGAGCCTGACCCCCTATGGCGATGTGATCGCCACCATTTCTCTCCCCGCAATCGGAGAAACGGCATGAGGCCCGACGACGCAGCCAGGGTCTATGTGGTCGACGACGACCTCGATCTGGGGGCCAGCGTCGCCCGGCTGCTGCGGCGCCACGGCTTTGATGCCACCTCTTTTCTCGATCCGGCGCCGTTGCTTGACGTTCATGCCCGCGCCCCGGCCCATTGCATCGTGACAGACGTCATGATGGGCGATCTTGACGGCTTCACCTTCGCCGACCGGGTCAGGGAGCGTGATGCAGCGGTTTCGATCATTTTCATGACCGCCTGGCCAACGACAGCCAATGCAGTGGATTCGGTGCGGCGATACGGAGGGCTCGACTATCTCGAAAAGCCACTCGACGAGGAACGGCTGCTCGCCGCCGTCCACGAGGGGGCTGGCTGGGCGAGGGAAAGGCGGCGGACTCTCGCGCGCACCGGCGCGCTTACGCCCCGCGAACGACAGATTTTCGAACTGCTCGTCCAGGGACACAGCAACAAGGCGATCGCAGCGTTGCTCGGTCTCAGCCCCAAGACAGTCGAGGATCACCGGGCGTCAATCATGGCCAAGACGGGCGCCAATGGTCTGGCGCAACTGATTGCATTGGCCCGGTAAGGCGCAGACTTGCCCTGCCGAACCTTCTCGGACCGTTGATCGGCAAGCGCTGGCCCTCCGATGATGAGCGGACCTGAAGGCTCCGGGAAAAACCCGGATAGGCGCGGACATATTTGTCGGCCACAGGATGAAACGCGACCCGAAGGAAGCTATTTCAGCTTTCTTTTACCTGACCCGGCCTGAACGGTCGGGTCATTTTCGCTGCCCCTCGATTGAGGGCGGGTCTGCCGGCATGTCTCCGGGACGAACGCCCCTCCCCTGGCCCGATCGAGCACCCAGAATGATGCCTCCAAGGATCAAGGCCATTCCCGCCAGATGATAGCCATGCAGGGGTTCAGCAAGGAGAATGCTGGCCAGGCCAGCCCCGAACAAGGGCATCAAGGCAATGGTCTGGCCCGCTTTTGCAGCCCCTATCGACGCCACGGCCGCATTGAACAGCATATAGGCAAGGAGCGAGGGCAGCGTCGCGACATAGACGAAGGCGCCGATCACCGGCCACGCCAGCTCGGGAAAGCCCTGGCCAAGCCATTCCGCCGCGGCCAGCGGGAGCATGCAGATGACGCCGATGAGGAAGGTGGCCTGGAGAAAACTCAGCGGATGAATTGGCGGTCGCAGGCGCAAGAGACTGGTATAGAGCGCCCAGGCGATCACGCCTCCCAGCACCAGGGCGTCCCCCAGGCCAAAACGCATCTCGATGAGCGTCCGCACATCGGCCTTGAGGATGACAAGCGCGACCCCAAGGGTCGACAGGCCTACCCCCGCCACCTGCCATGCCCGCGCCCGTTGCATGAAGATCAGCCGGTCGCCGAGCAACACCATCGCGGGTATAGCGGCCTGGATCAGCAGGCCATTGGTTGCGCTCGTGTAACGGAGTCCGGCGTACAGGAAGGCGTTAAAGGCGCCTATGCCCACGACGCCCAGCAGCAGGATGACGGGGAGACTCTGCCTGAGCCGCGCCCGATCGGCGACCATGGGCCGGCCAGCGAAAGGAAACAGGATGAGCGCGGCGCCGCTCCAGCGGACAAAAGCCAGCGTGAAGGGCGGGATCTGCTCGTGAACAGCCCGGCCGACAATGGAATTGCCGGCCCAAAGCAACATCACGATCATCAGTGCGCCATAGGCGGCCGCCTCACTCTTTCTTCCCACGGTTTGCTCCTCGGCCGGATAATTGCCGCCGGGATAGATTTTCATAAGCGGACGATCCAGCAACAAAGGACATCCATGTCCTTGTTCGGTCCAGCGGGCCCTCCCGGCTGCCTCACAGGGAACCAGGATCGGTCCTGAAGCGTGCCGCAGCCCAGTCGAGGAACAGCCGCACGCGCGGCGAAAGCTGCCTGTTGGGCGGATAGAGCAAGGACACGGGCGCCGGTGGAACGGTGTAATCGGCGAGCAGCCGCACAAGGCGTCCTGCATCAAGATCGCGCTGAATGTGGAACAGGGGAAGCTGGCCCAGTCCCAATCCGAGCAGGACCGCGCTGCGGAAGGTTTCCGTGCCTGTTACGACAAGGCGGGTTGGAACGTCGATCTGGGTTCGTGCGCCGGACTGCACAAATTCGAATGGCGTTTGGCGACCGCTGCTCATCGCCCGAATGCCCACGCCCTGATGATGCACGAGGTCCCGAAGGACGTGCGGCCGACCGTGGCGGTCAAGATAGGCTGGCGCTGCGCATGTGACGCGTTCCAATGTCGTCACCGTTCGGGCGACAAGCTCACTGTCGGGCGACACGCCATAGCGCAGCACGCAATCGACGCCTTCACGCACCATATCAACCCAGCGGTCGCCCTCGCTCAAGGAGAGTTCGATCTGCGGATGCCTGTCTAAAAAGTCCGGCAGGCCTGGCATCAGGAAATGCCGTGCAATCGTGCCTTGCACCTCCACGCGCAGCATGCCCTGAGGAGACGCGCCGAGAAAGGCCCCCTCAGCATCCTCGATATCGTCCAGGATGGCAAGGCAACGGCGATAATAGGCCTCACCATCGAGCGTTGGGCGAACTGTTCGCGTGGTGCGCTGGAGCAGGCGCACGCCGAGCCGCGATTCCAGCTGCCGAACGATTTGGCTGGCTGTCGATCGCGGCAAGTCGAGATCCTGGGCCGCCCGGGTGAAGCTGCGCCGATCCACAATCCGCACGAAAAGGCGCATCGCATCAATCCGGTCCATGGCGCGTCCATTGTTCCGATTTTTCGTACAGTGATGCCATTTCTAGCGACATTATCCCCTCTGCTCCAGCGCCTATATGCAGATTCGCCCCTGGCAGACCTGACAATTTCCGGAGAAAACAGATGAGTGAAGATCAAACGAGGATCGCCATCGTGACCGGCGCCTCGCGCGGCATAGGAGCTGCGATCGCGCGCAGATTGGCGGCCGACGGCCTCAGGGTGATCGTCAATTATGCAAGCGGCGCCCAGGACGCAGAGCAGCTGGTGGGGGCAATCGAGGCGGCTGGCGGCAAGGCCACGCCCGCTCAGGCGGACATAAGCGACGCAGCCGCAGTGGCGCGCATGTTCGATTCGACGCAGGCCGCATTCGGCGGCGTCGATATAGTGGTCAACAATGCCGGCATCATGCGCCTCGCGAGCGTCGCGCAGAGTGATGACGCGCTGTTCGACGCGCAGGTCGCGATCAACCTCAAAGGCAGCTTCAACATGATGCGCGAAGCGGCAAGGCGCCTGCGCCAGGGGGGACGGATCATCAATCTCTCCTCGAGCGTGGTAGGTCTCTATCAAGCGCGCTATGCGGTCTACGCCGCCACCAAGGCCGGGGTCGAGGCGATGACCCATGTGATGGCGAAGGAGCTTCGCGGTCGGAACATCACGGTCAATGCGGTCGCCCCCGGCCCTACGGCAACCGACCTGTTTCTCGATGGGAAGCCCCAGGATGCGATCGACGCCCTGGCCAGTCTCTCCCCGCTTGAACGGCTGGGCCAGCCTGAGGATATTGCGGCCTCGGTGGCGTTCCTTGCCGGACCCGATGGCGGCTGGATCAATGGTCAGGTGTTGCGGGCGAACGGCGGCATCGTCTGAACGCGGTCATGCGGGCGGCGGCAGGAAGGCCGTGCACGGCAGATGCCGCGCACGGCTTTTGGACAGGATGGCGCCTTTCGCACCGTGGCCCTGCTGCTTAGCCTCCATGCCGCTGCCGGCATGGAGGTCGGTTCATCCCAGCGCTGCGGCCACACCCGCGCCATAAGCGGGATCGCAACGCATGCAGTTGTCGACATGGCGCTGTTTGATGAACCCGGGCGCATCGCCCAGCGCTCGCGCGGTATTGTCGAACAGGTGCTGTTGCTGCGCTGGCGTCATCTGCCGGAACAGCTTGCGAGGTTGGGTGAAATAATCATCGTCATCCTCGCGATAATTCCAGTGAGCGGCATCGCCGGAGATACGGAGCGGCGGCTCGGCGTAATCGGGCTGCTGCTGCCACTGGCCGAAGCTGTTCGGCTCATAGTGCGGCCGGCCGCCATAATTGCCGTCCATCCGCCCTGCGCCATCGCGATGGTTGCTGAACACCGGACAGCGCGCGGCATTGACCGGGATCTGATGATAATTAACCCCCAGCCGGTAGCGCTGCGCATCGGCATAGTTGAACAGGCGCGCCTGAAGCATCCTGTCGGGCGAAACACCGATCCCGGGCACCAGATTTGACGGCGCGAAAGCCGACTGCTCGACATCGGCGAAGAAATTCTCCGGGTTCCGGTTCAGTTCGAACTCTCCGACCTCGATCAGGGGATAATCCGCCTTGTACCATACCTTCGTCAGGTCAAACGGGTGGAAGCGGTAGGTCTCGGCCTCCGCCTCGGTCATGATCTGGACGAACATCTTCCATCTGGGGAACTCGCGACGCTCGATCGCTTCATAAAGATCACGCTGATGTGATTCGCGATCACCGCCCACCAGAACCGCCGCCTCGGCGTCAGTGAGATTTTCTATGCCCTGCTGGCTCTTGAAGTGGAACTTCACCCAGAAGCGCTCGCCCGCTTCGTTCCAGAAGCTGTAGGTGTGGCTGCCAAAGCCATGCATGTGCCGATAGCTTCTCGGGATGCCGCGCTCTGACATCACGATCGTCACCTGATGAAACGCTTCGGGCAAGAGAGTCCAGAAATCCCAATTGTTGGTGGCGCTGCGCAGATTGGTGCGGGGATCGCGCTTCACCGCCTTGTTGAGATCGGAAAACTTGCGGGGATCGCGCAGGAAGAAGACGGGCGTATTGTTGCCCACCATGTCCCAATTGCCCTCCTCGGTGTAAAATTTCAGGGCAAAGCCACGAATGTCGCGCTCGGCATCGGCTGCGCCACGTTCACCGGCAACAGTGGTGAAGCGGGCGAACATCTCGGTCTTCTTGCCGATTTCGCTGAAGATTTTCGCGCGCGTGTAGCGGGTGATGTCCTTGGTCACAGTGAAGGTGCCGAAAGCGCCCGATCCCTTGGCATGCATGCGCCGTTCAGGGATGACTTCGCGCACGAAATTGGCAAGCTTCTCGTTCAGCCACACGTCCTGCGCCAGCAGAGGGCCGCGCGGACCAGCGGTCAGGCTGTCCTGATTGTCAGGCACAGGTGCGCCAAATGCCGTGGTCAGTTGCGTCACGGGGCATTGGCCGGCGCTCGGATGTGTTTTGGCCACTCTGCTCGTCCTCCTTTTGCAGGTTGAGGCCGATTATTACGGCAGCGCAATCCTTGTGTCCCCATCAAATAGCGCGTCATTGTAATCGGATCGGTCAATCTATTTCCGCTTGCCGGCAGAGACGGGCAACCAGCTGGTCGCTTCCATATTGCGCGCGATCCAGGCGGCTTGCGATTGGCGGGGTGGCCAACAAGGCCGGTGTCATGAACGTCAACGCGCCACCTCAGGATCATGAACCGCCCGGCCTCGAAATCGACTGCTGCATTCCGGTCACTTTGCGAAATTTGTCTAAGGCCCGATTGTCCCGGACGGGCATCTGGTTACTGTTCCAGCCAGAGAATGATGCAAGAGGGGGCACCGCATATCGTGCGGCCCGAGGAGCGGGGCATGCGACTGGACTATTATATTCCTTCTCTCAAGCTGCAGCATCGATTGACCGCCCATGCCATTGTGGCCGAGGTGATCGCGCCGACCCTCGAAATTCTGCCGGCGATGCTCCCAAATCTCCATATCCGGCTGGCTGGAGCCAGCAGCTATGCCTTTGGCGGCCCGGTCATGCCTGCGCCCAGAGTGACCCTGCTTGGGCCAACGAGCGCGGCTTATGGGATGCACCTGGCGCCAGGGACCGAGATCGTGACAACGGGTCTGCTACCCCAGGGCTGGCTCACTTTCGTCGGAGCGCCCGCTGCGCAATTCAGCGATCGCATCATCGATGCCACCTCGATCTGGGGTGACTGCAAGATCGATCAGCTGTGTGACCGTTTGATGTGTGCGGCCAGCGACACGGCCAGGGTCGCGGTACTCGAATCATTCCTGCTCCAGGAAACACGCGATCTGTCCGACGTCACTCTGGCCAGAACCGCGACGATCGATCAATGGCTGGAGCGAAGCGCCGCACTCTCGCTCGATCTGCTGCGTGCGGAACTGGGCGTCAGCAACCGTCAAGCCGGCCGGTTGACGCTTGATCTTTATGGGGTCTCGCCAAAAACGCTGGCGATGAAATATCGCGCCTTGCGCGCCGCCGCGATCATGACCGCCCATGGCGAGGCGGGACTGGAACGGGCCTTGGAGCCATTTGCGGATCAGTCGCATCTGATCCGCGATTTTCGGCGGTTTGTCGGCTGGACGCCGACCGCCTTCGCGCGCGACCGGCGGAACATCGCCTATGCCACGCTGGAAGGGCGAAGCCGAGCTGGCGCCGTGCGGCCCCTGTCGCTGCTCAGTTGATGTCCGGTTCGTTCAATACCGGAGCGATGATGAGCGGTATGGCGTGCCCTTCCGGGAGGGGGCATCATTCTCTTTCCCGATAGCAGGGGGCTGTTGGATGAGAAGCGCGTTCCTGGCGATTGCAGGCGGTTTGATAATTCTGTCGCCTGGTTGCGGCTCCTCGCCAATCGCCGGCGAGAACCGGGCAGCCCAGCCCCAGGATATTTCGGGTGCAATCGCTCCCCTTCCGCGCGGCACGCATAGGTTGGAAGGCCGGATCGTTACCGTCCGCTTGCCCTATCGCGCCGCCGACAATCTGCTCTGGGCGTCAGCCACGGGCGTCATGGAAGCAGCTCCCTTCATGTTCCAGGATCTGGACATTCAACCCCGTGCCGGCCCTCAGGGCACGGATCTGGCGGTGTTCACCTACAAAGCCGACAAGCCCGGCACGGCGACGCTCGAATTCGGTCTCGTGCCTGTTGGCAAGACGTTGCTGGGAAATGGGACAACCCGTTTCAGAGATGAACCGGCACGTCGCTACTCCGCGACGGTGACGGCGCAATGAGGGGCTATCGTCCCTGCCCTGTCGCCTCCCTCGGAGCCCTGTTCCTGACCATGGCGTCAGCCACCGTCCCTGCATACTCGGCCGACGACATGAACGCAGGGAACCATCCATCGTCTGCTGCGCGGAACGGCGATGGCTTGCCCGAAGCGCCAGACGCCAACGCGCGCCGGATAAAAGGCATCTACCAACTGGCCGAAGATCGTGAGGGCGGCCGCGCCTGCAGGATCATTCTGACCGATGAGCGCACCATCGGAGGCTATGCGGCCCAGGCCAATCAAGCCTGCGTCGCCAAGTTCGCCCTGCCCTGGTATTGTGGCCATGGCGACGCGACCGACATGGATAAAAATTGCGCACCCAGGCCGACGGAGGACGTCTTTGCGTGGTTCGTCGCGCCAGATGGCCAGATCGTTCTGATCGATGGCGCCCGGCAGCCATTGTTTCACCTGTCTCCCTTATCGGATGGCGTTTATTACGAACGACGGGATGGCAGCGTGGGACAGGAAAGCCTGAGCTTCTCCCGCGTCGATCCGGCTGACACCGACCGGTGAGCAAAGGGGCTTTGTGGGGCGGATTTGCGGCAAAGTCAGGCGGATCCCGGCTGCCGTTCAGGGCTGGCTGCGCGAACTCATGATGGGGCCACCTGGCTGGATGGCCATCAATTCGCCGCCCTCAGTCATCTTCCAGGGCTTTCCATCCCAACGGGCTCAACAAGCCTCGCACCTGTCCGATGAGAATGTCAGCCTGCCCATGAAAATGCCAGCGGCGCATAAGGGCGTTGCGATGGCCATGGTTCGACAAAGGATCAATGGTCGCATCCACCCGCGTGCGGCGACAGGATCATAACGGCTGATGCCCGCCAACAGGAGGTCGCATGCAAGCGCAACTTCCCGGGCGATCTACGCGTCCTCACGCCCGCCGACGGATCGGTGCGCAGCAGCGCGCCGAAAAGCATGCCAAAACTCCAGGAACGATAGTTCCAATGTCCAATTCGGACCATTTCGCCTTCCAGATAATATGGGCGCTGACATCCATCTGCCCGACAAGAGCACAGCTGCTCTTTGGCCACACGGCGCAGAACGCCGAGATCCTCGAACCGGCGCCGGACACCTTCGCAGCGTCCTGTCCGTAAAGAAGGCTCGATGACGCTGCCGCGGCGCCTTAAGACGTTCACAACCTCATCCGTTCATAGGAGGAATGACAACACGGAAGGGCTGGCAATCATGACGTTCTTGCAGAATTATATCGCGAACATCGCCCACAAGCGTTCGGCGTTAATGAACATCTATGAAATCACCGACCTGTGGCCACGGCAAAATTCCGAACGGCATTGGATCGCCGGACAGGGTGCCTTCTACGGCGCAACCGCCGCATGCGCGGGGTTCATTCTCATAGGATTTTTCATGATCTTTTCCACGCCGATCCACTCGATGTCCGACGAACTCGGCAGGGACCAGGTCATGGGGCTGGTCGTCGCGCTATTCTTTCTCTTCTGCTGGATCAGCATCTTCTGGCATCACCATTTTCTGAAAGCCAAGCTCGAAATCATCCGCTCGGCAAAAGCGCGCCTGGCACGCGATGCCGACCTGCACGACGAATATCTGGCGTGCGTTGAGCGAGCCGGGGCTGTCGCGATCGCTCATTCGCGCGCTGCAGCCGCAGCGCAGGAGGCCAGGAACGCCGTCCTCGAAGGACAGGCGATGCAGGCCCAGGTCCGCGCTGCAAATGCACAGGAAGCAGCCGTGCGCAAGGATGAGGCGTCGCGGCTGTCGATTGCGGAACGGCATGCCCTCGCTGCCTCCATTCGCCACAACACGGAGACGGCCGAGCTCAATCGGCGCAAGGGTCTGAGCGGGGCGACGAACGCAGGTCGCGCAGCGGCGGATGCTGCCAAACTCGCGGGTGGACGTCGATAAGACCGTTGAACAGCTCAAAAATTGCTGAGTGAGCGGAGAGCTTGACAGACGGAAGGAAGACCAGACCCAGCCAGGATACGGCTTGCGCTCACCATAATCTCGTGCCGTCCCTCGCACACCGCTGTTGATGGGTGCGTGTGCGGCTTCGAGACCAACCGGCAGCAAGCGCGTCGCTCGCTTGCCGCTCACCTCTTTCGCCTGGTAAGCGGCAGGACGGAAACGCTGCGATCGGTACCAGACGATGGGCGAGGACCATGCCGCTGTTTGTCTGCGACAGATGTCGAGAATCGTGCGCTGTCCTGATTTCTTGGCGCATTGCGGGAGAATTTGACTAACCCTCCTGAATCGCCTTATATGTCCGGGCTTGCAGGCGAAATTCGGCCTTTTTTGACGAACCGACTATGGTAAACGAGAGCTTGGGGGGCGGGCCATGTTGTCAGGCCAGATACTGGATACGATGATCAGCTCCTGCGAGAACGCGAAAACCGTTCTGCGCCGCGCCGCCATCGACCCATCAGACCGCAAGACCCTCAACATCACCATGGGCGCCACGGTCGCTGCGGAGTTTCTCGGGCGAACTCCGGAGGCTCTCGCCAAGGCTGAAGCTCGCGGGCGCCTTCCCGCTCCAAAGGTTTCCAATAATGGCCGCCGCTTCTACACCGTAGAAGATCTGATCGCCATTCGCGAGACGCTCGGCATCAAGATGGGCAAGCTGCCCGACGAACGGGCGGTGGTTATCGCGGTTCAGAACTTCAAGGGCGGCGTGAGCAAGTCCACCACTTCGAAACATCTCGCCGATTATCTGGCGTTACGCGGTTATCGCGTCCTCGTCGTCGACTGCGATCCCCAAGCCTCCATGAGCGTCATGTTCGACGTCGATCTGGAGGGACTGGTGGACGAGACGCATACACTCTCCAATTTCCTGTCTCCCCGTATCGATGAGGCGGAGTCGTTCCGCAAGACCATCAGGCCCACGGCCTGGCCCAATATCGATATTTGCCCGGCGAATCTGGGATTGCAGGACACGGAATGGGAACTGACGGCGACGATCGAGGAAGGCCCTCAAGCGATCGCCGGGGCCTTCCGGATGCTGCGTATCGGATTGGAGGAAGTCCGCCGCGATTATGACGTGATCATTCTCGATCCGCCGCCCGCGATGGGCTTTCTAGGCGTCAATACCCTGAGCGCGGCGGACGGCCTCCTGATCCCCGTTCCTGCCCGCCAGCTTGATTATCTCTCCACCATTCATTTCATGCAGACCTGCCGGGAAGCGATGAGTCTGGTATCCAAGTTCGATGCGTCGATCGACTATGGATTCATCCGCGTGGTTTGCACCATGTTTCAGCCGAACCGCACGAACGAAGCGCAGATGCTCCAGGTCATGGAAAAGACCTATGCGGGCCAGATGCTATCCACTCCGATCCTGCTCTCGGAGGAAATAAAGAACGCCGGCATTGCAATGTCGTCGGTCTACGAAATCAACAAGCCCTATGGTTCGCATCAGACTTATACGCGGTGCCGCAACAATCTCAATTCAGTCTTCCGCGAACTGGAAAAGGATATCTGCAAGCAGTGGCCGTCGCGTATCGTGCAGCTCGGCACTGATCGCCTGACGGAGGCAGCATGAGCAGCGGAGCGGGACGACGCCGCAGTCTTTTGACAACTGCCATCGACAGCCTCGGCTCGCCGCCGGCGGTTTCCGAACCAGAGGCGCCGCATGCGGCACCGGCTGAACCATCTCGTCGCGAGCCTGCCGCCCCCTCCTTCCTGGAGAGGCGCGGGGTGGCCTTTGACGAGATCGCGCGCACCGTAAAGCGGCTGACCATCCGTGTACGGCCGGACGAATGCAGCGTGTGGCCGGGCAATGCGCGTGATTATGCCGGGCTTAGCTATGAGCGTTGCGCTTCCCTTATCGACTCCATCAAGGAGGAGAATGGCAACCGGGAACCCGTGGTCGTCCGCCGGACGCCGGACGGTGAAAAGCCCTATGAACTGATCGTCGGGACCAGGCGCCATTTTTCGGTGTCATGGCTGCGCGAGAATAACCACGCCGAGATTGATCTCATCGCGCGCATTGAAACGCTTGACGATGAAGGCGCCTTCCGGCTCGCCGATATAGAGAACAGAGAGCGCGAGGACGTCACCGACCTTGAGCGAGCGCGCAATTATCTTCACGCGGTCGACGCCTATTATAACGGCATCCGCAGCCATATGGCCGATCGCCTCGCGATCGGGAAGCAGAACCTGCACAATCTGCTGCAGCTCGCCGAATTGCCCGACGATGTGGTGCGGGCATTCGCAGATCCGGCCGATATCAAGGTTCGTCACGGCATGAAGCTGTCTCCCCTCCTCAAGCAACCAGGTTTGCGTGAAGCGATCCTGGAGGTCGCAAGAGAGATTACGCGCGAGCAAGGTGAACGGCGAACGGCGGGAGAGACTCCAATCGAAGGCCCGCAAGTCTTCCAGCGCCTTGCTTCGGCCAGTCCGGTAAGGCGGGAGCCCGCGCGCCGCGTGAAAGCCGCGGTCAATGCCCTGGACGGCGATCAGATCGGCATGATTGTCTCTGACACACGGGCGCGCGGAATTACGATCAACATCAATCCGCGAAGGCCGATCAACGTAGACGAAATTCTCTCGGCCCTGCGCCCGGTCATCGAGGCCGCGAAGTTCAGCAAAAAATAGTTTTTTCGCGCTAAAACAATACCTTACTAATCGGTAAAACATGTTTTACCAGACGCTATCCGGGGAATGGCAATGGTTTCCAAGAAGGTCGGTCGAGACGACAGTCAGGTAGACCTGTTCCTCCCGCAGCTCACCGCCCTGCCCTTGCGCGATCAGCGCGAGACGATGGAGCGTCCCTTTTTCTCGCTTTCAAAACGCAAGCGCCTCAAGCCGATCGATTATGTAAGTCCCGACGGAAAGGTGACGGTTCACGTCAGCGCCAACTCGGAATATGGCCTTGCGACCATCTATGATCTGGACGTCCTGATTTATTGCGCCTCGGTCCTGATCGAACACAAGAGGCGGGGTGTGAACGACATCCCCCAAACCCTTCACGTCGTCCCCTATGACATGCTTTCAACGCTCAAGCGTGATGTGGGCGGCAGGGCCTATGAATTGCTCGGCAATGCACTGGACCGCCTGCAGTCGACGACCGTCAAAACCAACATCCGCTCGGGCGATGCGGTGGAAACCACCTTTTCCTGGATCGACAGCCACAGCCAGCTCAAGGACCGCAATGGGCAAGTGCGCGGGATGCGGATTACGCTGGCCAAATGGTTCTATGATGGCGTTCTCATGGAAGGCGGCGTACTTGCCATCGATCCGGCCTATTTCTCGCTGACGGGTGGGCGAGAGCGCTGGCTTTATCGCGTAGCGCGCAAACATGCGGGCGGAGCCGGCCCTGACGGATTCTCGATTTCCATGCCGACATTGTACGAGAAATCGGGCGCGGAGGGGGATTATCGTCGCTTCAAATTCGAGATGACGAAAATCGCACGAGAGAACAGTCTTCCTGGATATTCGCTGGAACTTCTTCAGCGCGATGGCGGCGAGCCGTTCCTTCGGATGGCCAAACGTGCTCTGGATGAAGTCCCCTCCCCCTCCCCTTCAAGCGGCTTCGCGCCCGCCGTTGACGCCTCGAAGCCCGGGACCGCCGCTGCCGAGGAAGAGCCCGTGAGTTTCCCCTTGCAGGGATCGATCGCCTTTGGTGCTTTTGGAGCGATTGCCCGGGCTAATCTTCCCTCGCCGCAGCGCGATCACGAGGCTGTTGCAAATGATTTCAGGAACTTCCTGAGATCGCGCGACATCGCTTTCGACGCCAGTAACATCACCCAGATTTTCGCGACCTTCTGCACCAAACAACGTTCCGCGATCTGACCTGTCCGTTCCGGGCAGGCCCCCTGCCCTGCCCTTCCGACTCTCCTTCATTCGATAGCCGCTTGGCCATCCTATTCCCGGGCAAGCTCCCAGGATGGCGGCGCACGGTGCGTTCCTGAAATACCGCGATCTGTCCACCGATCTCATGAAACCAAGTCCCGCTATGCTGGAACATCTGTTCAGCGTGGCATGGTCTCTCGCGGACCCGCGTCCCCGCCTACGGCCGCACGCTCTCCTCCCTTCCCTATTCGAACGGCACGCTGCGGCTAAGGCTGCGACAGTTGATTCATGGAAAAGGCGATCATGGGTCGATCCCCGGTGCTCACGCGGTTCAGAATCCGAAGGCCAGTCACCCACATGGGCCTGCGACCGGCTTCACGGCGTCCCCCCACGCCTGGAGGCGGGGCCGTTGGCTGCCAGGCCCGGTATTTCAGGAACAGCCAAGGCGACCCTCAGAAATGCGCACATTAGCGTGCTTGCTCCTGTCTGCGATCACTCGATCAGCGGGAATGCAGTCCGCCCAACTCACAAGCCGACCCGACAGGCTATGATCGGAAATGCTCCTGACAGAGCGGGACGTTCCTGAAGTACCGTCGATGGCCGCAGGCAAGGCGAGAATACTGCCCATCGCCCGACGCAGTCCAGGGCTAGCTACCGCCAGACCATGGGAGCGCCTGCACGAGTGCTCCGGCTTAAGGCGCATTGCCGCACAGCATCCTCCTGAGCTCTGCAACCTGGCCGATCAACGCGGGATACGGTTACCCTGGCCCGCGTTCCTGAAATCCCGTGCTCAAGCGTGAGCTTCGCAGGGGGGCTGCCGCGCGCTGCCTATCGAATGACCACCGAATATGCTTGGCACCGACGTGTTCCCGATATCCCGTGGAAAGAGCAAAGCGACACTAGTGCGATTCTTGGACGAACCCCTTTTGTGTCCGGCGCAAGACACGGATATACCGCGACATGCCATGATCGCATATGCTCTAAACCCCGGTTTTCCGGGCCTTTCCGGCAGAGTAAAACATGTTTTACTCATTGTGGACGCCTCGGTCCCGCACGGGATTTCGGGAACAGGCCACGGGACTTCAGGAACCGAATCACGGTGCATTGGGAACGCGGACTTCGGGACATTGGGAACGAAGCGACGGGATTTTGGGAACGGGCCAAATCCGCGACTCGTGGAGAGTCAACGATTCGCGCTAGGAGTGGGCAGGCGTAACTCTTTATGGATTCTTTTAACGGATCTAAACCGCGCCTCTGGCGCATCCTCTTTTTTGAGTGATTGAACGGAACGTGAGAGAATGAGAGGGAGGAAGGACCCGGCACCCGACGGAACGCACTATGTGGCGCCACAACCCGCCCCACCTGCATGAGAATCGGGAAAGCAGCAAGCTCTGCACGCCGCAAACGCAGTTCTCGCCAGGTGTCAGAAAAGGGATTCAGGCAGATGGCCTGACGATCATGGCCGCAACCGAGCGGCCATCGGCCTTCGAACTATTTGCAGCTGATCGGCGCGGAAGAAGGGCAGGGCTGGGAAGGGGAGCGATTCTTCGCGATGGAGCGAGAACTAACGGCGCAATGCCCCTAAATCGCCGTTCAAGCCCTGCTGAGAAGGCGTGAGGTCCCGGGGGTAACTCGCCTCACTCCTCACCTCTTTTGCCGCTCACAGGGGCTGGTGCGCCCGTATCATCGCTCTCATCGTCCCAAATTGTGAGCTCAAAGATGTCAGCAGATGCCGGACGATGCGTTCTAGGCACAGCCTTCGGTCCGGACAAAGGCACCATGTAACTGCGGTAACTCGCCTGACCCGTCCTTTCGACGAGCAAGCCTTCCAGCTCCGCAGTCAGCAGAAGCTTGATGGCGCCAGCTGACGTCAGGCCCAGATGCCGGGCAACCTCACCGCTCGTAATGGCGGGCCGTGCCATGGCAAAGGAGAGCAGGTCCTTCAGCCGTCCTGGACGCCGGCGAACGGCGAGATGCATTCTCGCGCGGCGGGCAAAGCCCCGCAGCTGAACCTCGATCTGAAGATGGGCGTTGGCGCCCGCCGCGATCGCGTCGAGCCAAAGCCGATCCAGTTCGGTGTCTCTGGCGACTTTCCACCGTCCTCCAGCCAGTTTGAGACCCAGTGCGGTCAACCCTCCCTGCGAGCCTTTCCATCGCCCGGGACCCCATCGATCGCCTACCAGAAGGCTGGCCACCACATCGCCTCGGCCGAGCGGAGAGTGTTGCCGCCACAAAGCGGCGATCCGACCGGAATGGACGAGGGCAGGGGAGGGGGGTAAGGCCTTGCAGGCCTTGCTCCAGGCTTCGACCGCCGACGTCAGCTCCCATGCCTCACGGTGACCCAGGGCGTTCTGGCGCGGCTGCGTCATGTCCATGCCGAACCACTGCAGAAGGGCAGAAGCATCGGTGACGAGGGCATTGAGGGTGATCGGCATCCCGATCGCATGTTTCCAGTGCGTCAGGTCATACACGCTGGTCGTCAGTCGGCCTCGGCCGTCTATGACCACGGCTTCCTCGGGCAAGTCGGCCATGTCGATGGCGGCGAGAGCCTGTCGTTCGGATAGCGCGATGCGCGCTCTCAGGGGCTGGCGGACAGGACTGAGGCGAAGACGCTCCTCGAGCCGCGCCAATGCGGCCTGTGCTTCCGCATAGCAGACCATGAGCGATGGGCTGGGGAGGGGAGGGGGGATCGTCATGAACCTCGCTAACAGGCGTTCGGTCGGCGCCAATGTGATCATTTTTCAGGGCAGCAAGAAGATGAGCATTTTTGAACCGCGGAAGGCTGAAATTCAACTGAAAGCGGCCTTTAGAAAGTCCGTCACGATGCGGCTGGAGTCAGTCCCGCTGGCGCTTTGCTCGGACGATCGACGACCGCCGTCGCGATTATTTCCGTGGTGCCAACGAGCTGGGGTCTGTCGGCTTCGTGGTACTAAGGGCGCTCGGCCGTCCATAGTCGGCGCGGGTAGGCGCAGCGGAGGAGGCAGGGATGTGCCCCCTGGACGTGGTGCGGCGTCACTGTAGCGAAGCTGGCCGGACGCGCGCTGGTTACGCGAGAAGAGCGCGGCGCGACAGGCCCGGCACAACGGGAGCGTCGGGCTGCGCATCCCCAAACTGCGCACCGGCAGCTATTTTCCTTGCTTGCGGGACCTGCACCATCTGGCGGAGAAGGCGCTGGCCGCGGCGATCCATATGGAGCATCTAAACGCGGGCAGTCGATGATCTGGTCAAAGCGCTCGGCATGAGCGGGCGCCGGTGGCGCCAGGAGATTGTGAAGGTCTTCCTTGATCGCCCGATCGAAGGCGGCTGACCCTATCTCTGGATCGATGTCACTTACCTCAAGGGACGTTTCCGGACTGAACGGACATCTTCCATCGCGAGCATCCGTCCCGCCTTTCCCCGGACTTGGGAACGTCGCCCATGCAAGATCCACGCTGGTGGGGCGCTGGAACACAGGAGTTTTCCCAATCGCGCGGCCTGATGTCTGCAGTTCACGTTCCCGCCCGGATCGCGGCCACGACCTGCCCTTTCCCTCCGCGTTATTCTCCGTTCCATCTTTCTATATCGTGTCCCCGCGGTGAGGGACGCACCAGCGCAGAACAATTGGCTTTCTATGATCCCTGGTTCAAGGCCAATGTTGCCGAAGCAACATGCCTCCCCATCTCGCTCGAACATTGGCAATCTCACGCGGGTCCAGCAGCACGGATGTTCGTGGTTGATCGGCGGCTGACTTCACTGGCTACACAATCCCCCGGGCGTCAAAGCCGAACTGTCGAGCTCCCCGGCGTGCCGCGTAGTCGAGCAATGTACCATGCTGGTCGGAGACGGCGGTGAGCTTCAGTCATGTCGCCAGCTCAGCAGCGTTTCATGACCGCCAGCCTTGACCGACGCCTTCCTGCCAGATGCCCACGCAGCCAGGGACGGTGTCCCCCATTTTTACATCCTGTCGAGGTAACGCCGATCCGCATGCTACCTTTCCTCGGATTGGTTGGCCCAGTTCACGCGCGAGGGGGAGAAGGGAACAAATCATGAATTATCTCTAAAATCCCCTCAGAAGCCCGTGGAGCGCAATGAAGGGGTTAGATAGGGAAAGTATCGACAACCACCAAAAGTCCTTCTGAGAGAGCTTCTGAGCGCCTCGAATTTTTCCGCCCCTCACCGCATTTTTGCCCAATTGCCAGCCGACAAGATTGACTCACAAGGTCGTTCCAATCTCATCGGCCTGACACGAATCGCCATTGGCCCAATTTTGGGGTCTACTGCACATATTGGCAGGGACGATGGAATGCCGGCGCGAACATGGCGTCCCGCGCGGCAGGACATCCGCGTGACGGTCACCAGCCAGACGCGGGGGTAAGCTGCGCATGCGGACCCGATGCAATATCAACCAGGAAGGGGAGGGTGCCTCCGACGCAAGCGAACGGCATGCGCCATAGCTGTCGCACGGGAGCATTTTCGAAACATGGGGTTGTCGCCTGCCGGCGTGGACCATGCGGAAGACAAGAGATAAGGAGAGCATGATCCCATTCAATCTGATCGGACCATGCTCTGGCCGCACCCATGGGATCAAGATCGCCATTCAAGCAACCAGCGTCATTGAATCATGCCAAAGCAACCGATTCGGTTCTTGTTACTGATGAAAGCTTTGGTAAATCAAGTAACCGTCTTTTCCAATGGAAAGAAACAGGGCAATTTCGGTGCTCCCCGGCATCTCACGGGCAACTGGCCGCTTATCCGGGCAACAGAGGCCGGAAGGCGTAGTAAAACTCGTCTTGGTGATGATCCTTGCGATCGTCTTGCTGTTGCCCACCATCGCCCGCGCCCAGGGTGCACAGGCCGGCGTCAATGATTTGGGCAGCGCGCCCGTTATCGACCGCGACCGAACCGACCGGGTCGCGCCGCGTCTGGAGCAGGGGCCCGCCACTCCCGCGGCATCCGCGCCATCGCCTCAAGTGGCGCCTGCGTCGCCTTCTGCTGCCAGCGTCCAGCTCGCCCGTGTGCGTTATGAAGGCTCCTCGCTCCGCCAGTCCGTCCTGGATGAAGCAGTCGCGCCGTTTATCGGTCACCCCCTGACTAACGCCACCTTGCAGGGGGTCGCCAACGCAGTGACCGCCGCCTACGGTCGAAGCGATATTGCTTTTTATGCTGTCTCGATCCCCGCCCAGGCGCCCGTGGGCGGCGAGATCAAAGTCAGGGTCGTTGAAGGGCGAATAAAAAATTATACGTTGAGCGGCATCTCGCCTAGCGCCCCGGTGAAGTTGATCGGGGCCCATATGCAGCGTCTGATGCGCGAGGATCCACTGCGTAAATCCACGCTGGAACGCACTTTGTCACTGCTGCGCGATATCCCGGGGCAGACGGTCAATGTAGCTGTTCGCCAGATGCCAACGGCCGGTGATCTGATCCTCGATGTGATCGTCAAGCGTAAGCAACTCGATATTGGACTTACGATAGACAATAGCGGGGTAAGCAATGTCGTGGAGGGCGTCCAGGCGCAACTTTCGGTAGCGGCGCATGGACTTGTTCGCGAAGGCGATAGTACAAGGGTTTCCGCTTATCTTCCCTTCTATCCGGATCGATATACATATTATTCGCTGAGCCACAGCACGCCATTGGGAAGCAATGGTCTGACTTTGTCCGCGAACTTCGCGCAGGTTAATACCAAGTCTCGGGGAACGCACATAAAAGGTGAGGCGACGCTCGCGGGGGTTTCCCTTACATATCCGATCATCCGATCGTACAAGAAAAATCTGTCCGCAAGCCTGTCGCTCGATGGAATCAACAGCACCAATTATTATCTCGATACCGAGTTTGGTGATTATCGGTCCCGAGCGGTCCGAGCGGGGCTGTCATGGTCCGATGTGGGGCCCAAGAATGGCTATGCTGCATCTGCCGTGGTGAGCCAGGGGATCAACGCCATTGGCGCCAAAGCCTTTACCGGATTTTCGGAGATTAAATTTTCCAAGGTGAATATACAGGCAATAGCGGTTAAAACGCTATTGAATAACTTGACAGCAAAAGTGACTGTTAAAGGGCAATATTCCAAGGATAAGCTTCCGGTAACCGAGAGATTTTCCTTGGGGGGAAGGGGTGCCGGCATGGCTTATCGGATCGGTACCATAACATCCGATCAGGCACTTGCATCCAACCTGGAATTGAGCTGGTCGCTTCCGGCGAAGTCTCCGGTTTTGAAGGCGACATCCTTGTTCGCTTATGTGGATGGTGCAGTAGCCCACGCTGTTGCGCGACCATATTATGGGATTGCTGCGCAGGATTATTCACTTGCATCGGCCGGCGGCGGCGTGCGCGTGGGCGTAGGGAAGGGCTGGCGCGCGAGCGCCGAAATTGCACTCCCGGTCAAGCGCCCTAACGACGCCTATAGCAGGAAGGCGCGCTTCTTCTTCGGGCTTGGTCGAGCGTTTTAGCGATTTTGCGTATACGCAAAATTGGCCATTCACCAGATCCAAAGGTCCGGAACGGCGGGCGGTCTCTTCCAACGAAAGAAGTTTGGCTATGAAGAATGTCTGGGAAGTGTGGCCGGCGATATTGTCACCTGCGGACTGTGACGCTGTTATCGAGAAGGCGGAGCAATATCCTGTGCAGTCCGCGACCGTTGGCTTTGACGAAGCGCAACGTGATGACCATGCTTACCGCAGCTCTACGATCCGCTGGCTGGATCCCGACATTGAGGCCGAACTCGTCAAGACATTGATGCGCTATGTTCATGCGTCGAACAGGACCAATTTCGGCGTGGACATCGTGGCGCCGTTCGACCTGCAATACACGGAATATCACGGCACGGCGCACGGCAAATATGATTGGCATCATGACGTCTGGCTGGAATCCCCTCGGCCCTATGCACGTAAGCTGTCCTTCGTCGTCCAGCTCTCCGAACCGGAGGATTATGAGGGTGGGGCTTTTGAGTTTTTCGGCCTTCAGCAGCCCGGCGCTACCTTCGCTCCGCGCGGCAGCATGTTGATCTTTCCATCATTCCTGCAGCATCGTGTTCTCCCGGTGACGAAGGGTATTCGGCGTAGCCTTGTAAGCTGGGTCGAGGGGCCGCGATGGAGATGAGTGATCACGCGGTCCAAAACGATTTTGGATGGCGGTTGCCTGGCGGATCGTTGCCCGATCTGTAAGGGACAATTCGCGCCCGATCGCCGCGATCCCGCGCTTCTGATCGGCTGACGGGATTCTCCTATCTTTCCCCAATTTGCAGGCAGTGCAGCCAATGTCACCATCGGCTCTTCCGTCGATCCCCTTGCTGAGCGGGGGCAGCTTATTGTGCCTGTTCATTCTGCTGGGCGCCGCAGTCTATTTCGACGTCTGTTTCCGGCGGATACCCAATGGTTTGTCCCTGCTGGCCGCCATTGCCGCGGTGCCCTATTGGATTGGGGTGTCGGGGGACGCTATGCCAGCCTCGATCGGACAACAATTTCTCGTTCTGCTGGTCGCCACAGGGCCGTTGCTGCTGCTCTTTGCTGTGGGCGCCGTGGGGGGCGGAGACATCAAACTGCTCGGCGCGCTGCTATTGTGGATCCGTGCCGGAGACGTTGTTGGAATGATCGCAGTCATCATTCTTGCAGGAGGGGCGGTTGCCGCAGGGGCAGTGGCGCATGCGCTGTGGAGGCGAAGGCAATGGCGCGAAGCGACGGTGCCCTTCGGCGTTGCGATTGCCGCGGGCGCCATGCCGGTTCTGGCCGATGACCTCGTCTTCACGTTAAAGGCCGCGGGGGTTCTGGGCTGAAACAGCGACTTGGCGGTGGTTCGCCGCGGGAGCGCCCCCTTGGACCGGTCCCCGCGATCATTCTGCAGGTCGGGTTCCAAGAGTCCGGTGCACACCGGACCCAAATGCTTCCTCGCACCTGGCGACGTTCGGCTGAACATTGACCCGGTCATATACTCATATGGGCGCCACGGTCTGGCCTGCGCGCGGATGATATGAAGGGGTGGGGGACCTCGTTTCAGCGACCTCAATGGGGCGGCCCGGAGCAACCATGCATTCTGGTGTGGACGGTGCCGCTTGCCGAGCTGAAGATGCGCTAAAGGGGCTCCTCAGATCGCCTCCAAACCGCTCGTCAGGCAACGGCAATGAGACGGTGGTGGGCGCGGGGACAGGAAATGCCTGGCCGCCGACGGTGCGGGTGGGGCCATGTCCAGCGTTCAGGATGGCTCCAGTACCGAAGCCTTATGCCGCTGTCTTGGCAGATGCGCGTGTCGCTCGGCAGTCGATGGGGAAGGGGCGGCATGAGTGGCATTCATCCAGACGAGCCATGGCGTTGGGCAATGACCATATATCGGGTTGGTCATGAAGGCGCAGATTCGTCAGCAGACGATGCAGCCTATACCCGGACAGATCTTCGTTCCTGTCGCACACCCCCAATGCGCAGAGCTCAGGATCCTCAGCACGGCGGCGTGGCGTCGGCGGCGGTATTTGGACAGAAACAACCGATCCGGTTGTTTGGAGAATTGAGATCGCGACTTGAGCGGAAAGCTGCATTTGCGTAGCATTGAGCGAGAAGGCGATTGGATTTGCTGAGGAATGGGTGAATTTCGGAATATCGGTTAGTCTGTTGCGGATATTCAAGGCATGATATTGTCCGTCCAGATACGAGATAATGGCGTCCTGTAAGGGTTATGACCGCTTCGGTTTCTTCTGCTCGCTGACCGTGCGCCGGTTCGGGCTATTCGTCCCTCGTCGCGAGAGTCTCGCAATAACAGGGAGTACCCCAATGGCATTTCATGGATCGCTCCGTTCAGGACGGCGCTATCTCCTGTGCGCCACGGCCATTCCGCTTCTTCTCCTGGGGGCATGTGCCGATGGCGTCGGTTTCGACATAGGCGCGGGCGGCGGACAAAATCCCTCCGGCCCCTCCGGCCCGGGTGGTCCAACCGGCCCCACTGACCCGAGTGGTCCTGGCGGTCCGACTGGTCCCGGTGGTCCGTCCGGCCCCACTGATCCGAGCGGCCCTGGGGGCCCGACTGGTCCTGGTGGTCCGACTGGTCCTGGTGGTCCGACTGGCCCTGGGGGCCCGACCGGTCCTGGTGGCCCGACCGGCCCTGGTGGCCCGACCGGCCCTGGTGGCCCGACCGGCCCTGGTGGCCCGACCGGCCCTGGTGGCCCGACCGGTCCTGGCGGCCCGACCGGCCCTGGTGGCCCGACCGGCCCTGGTGGCCCGACCGGCCCTGGTGGCCCGACCGGTCCTGGCGGCCCGACCGGTCCTGGTGGCCCGACCGGTCCTGGTGGTCCGACTGGTCCTGGCGGCCCGACCGGTCCTGGTGGCCCGACTGGCCCTGGTGGCCCGACTGGCCCCGGTGGTCCGACTGGCCCTGGTGGTCCGACTGGCCCCGGTGGCCCGACTGGCCCTGGTGGTCCAACCGGCCCGGGAGGACCTACTGGTCCATCCGCGCTTAACGGGCCGATCGTTGGTGGCAATGTCGGAAATGTCACGGTTGGTGGTCCCAGCGGCTCCAGCACGCTGGTCGGCGTGAATGTGTTGCCGGGTTCGTCTTCATCGACAGGCGTTCTGGCGACCGTCGATGTCCTGACCGACGAAGGCACCGTTGCGCAGGTCACACTGCCTACCACCACTGAGCAGGTCCAGCAGGGTCTCGCGCCGGTTGGCTCCTTGACGGGCGCACTGCTGGGGGATCAGGTGGGAGGTGCTGTAACACAGCTCACCAATGGTCTTTCACCTACCGTGGCGGCCGTCACATCGACCGTCGACCAGGTGACTGGGCCGCTCCTCGATACCGTGAACGGTGTCCTGGCGCCGGTGACCGGGCAATTGATTGGCGACAACGGCGCTCTCGCACCGGTGACGGGGCTCGTCGAGAACCTGGTCGGCGGACTGACTGGCACATTGCCGGGGAGCCCAACCGATCCGGCGGGCACGCTCAATGGTCCCTTGATTGGTGCCAATGCCGGCGGCAATTCGCTGACCGGGGCAAGCACCGCCGATACGCTGGCAGGAGTCAACCTGCTGAACCCGACGGGCGAAAATGCGGCCACGGGTCAGCTCGTCACGGTCGGCGTGCTCTCGCAGGGAACCATCGTCGATGTTGCGCTGCCAACCACCGCGGCAGGCGTTGAGGCGGGCCTTGCGCCCGTCGCCAACCTGACCGGAACATTGCTCGGCTCCCAGGTCGGAGCAACGGTCGGTCAGGTCACAACCGGTCTCGCGCCGGTCGCCGCCGCTGTCACATCGACTGTGGACGGCGTGGTCTCGCCGGTCCTTGACGCCGTCAACACCCTGGCTCCTGTCCTGAACGGCGCTACCGGCGGATCGCCGCTTGCACCCGTGACGGGTATCGTGGGCTCCGTCCTTGGCGGCGAGGGTGCTGGAACGGGATCGGTGCTTGCACCTGTGACGGGTGTCGTCAGTTCAGTCCTCGGAGGAGTTACGTCCGGCGGCGCGACTGGCGGTGTGCTTGCGCCCGTGACTGGCGTTGTTGACTCTGTCCTGGGGGGCGGAACGGGCGCCGGTTCGGTGCTTGCTCCGGTCACTGGAGTTGTAAACTCGGTCCTGGGCGGTGACGCCACTGGCGGGGCGGGCTCGGTCCTGGCACCTGTAACGGGGGTCGTGAACTCCGTCCTTGGTGGAGATGCCACCGGCGGTGCGGGCTCGGTCCTCGCCCCGGTCACCGGAGTTGTGAACTCGGTGCTGGGCGGTGGCGCGACAGGTGGAGCGGGCACCATTCTCGCCCCGGTCACTGGTCTCGTCAATTCAGTCGTCGGTGGCGCCACTGATGGTTCGGCCGGAGGCGTTCTGGCTCCGGTGACCGGCGTTGTCGGCTCTGTGCTGGGAGGAGGCACGGGCTCAGGCTCGGTTCTCGCTCCCGTAACGGGCGTCGTGAGTTCGGTGCTTGCACCGGTCACGGGCGGCAGCGGCACGGCTGCGCCGGTCACGGGCCTTCTCGGAGGTCTCCTCAAGGGAGGAAACTGACATTGAGCGCCGTCCGGCCCTGCCCCAATTTTGGGCCGGACGATGCTCATGAGCCATCGCTGCTTCACGCAGACACAGCGGTGATGGCCGGGGGGCGAGGGGACAGGCGGGTCGCACTGTCCCCTCGGCCTTGAATTGGAAAGGCGATGATGATGTCGCAGTCTTGCATGAGGTGCGTAGTATGAAAGCGGTCGAAAAGGAGAGCAGGCATTATCTCCTCACGGTTCGTCTGAATAATTATTCAGCACTCTGTGCAGCCTATGGCGACGAGTTGGCCAACAACGCTCTCAAGCATGTTCGAAGAAGTCTTGAGCGCCATCTCGGCAAGGTTCTGATCGCAGCGGTTGAGAGTGAGGCGCTGACAGTTCTGGCGGAAAACAGGCTCCTTGAGAGCTATTCCCCCGACGAATTGGTTGAAATACTCTGTTCCATCACAAGCGCCGAGCCCTTTCGCTGCGCCGATGTGGACGTCCTGCTTGACATATGCGCGGCCTACAGACCTGTCGATGCCTCGACGACCCCTGAGGACTTCGAGCGCCTCCTGGCCGAGGCTACTGCCGAACTGGAATTTGCCCATCCGCGTTCCATTGCTACCTGGCGTAGTATGTCGGCCAAGGAAGAGGCGCGTTACCGTGCGGACATGGCTCGCTCTGTCGCTTTGCTGAAAGCCATCAGGCGCCGGACAGCATTTTTAGTATGGCGGCCGATCGCCGATCCCAACGACCGTGGCCGCATTCTCTATTATGACGGCAGATTGCGGCAGGCCAACGGAAGCGGTCAGCAGGTGGAATGCGACACTGCGGTCACAGCATTTGAACGTCTTGGCCTCTCTCATATCATCGATCTCCAGCTTGTTTCCGACGTGCTGGACGAGCTACAGGCCGACCCTCTGGCGCGGTTGTCTATTCCGGTGTCCGCGAAGAGTCTGAGCGCCAGTCTCTTTGGCCGGGAAGCGGGATGGAATGAAATCTTCACGCGGTTGCATCGCGATGCAGCGCTCGGTCCACGACTGATCCTGGAGGTCGCCGACACGAGTGACTTGCCTTCCGATATCGAGCTGGAGCCTTTTCTCGATCGGATTCGAGCCTTGGGCGTTCGCCTGGCCGTCGGCCGTTTCGGCGGTCTTGCATCGTCGATCGAGCAGCTTATCGGCATTGCGCCGGACATCATCAAGATCGACAGCGGCTTCCTCCATACCGCCCATCAGTCTGACAGAAGCCGTGCGCGTGTTGGCCCGTTGCTTGACCTCGCTCGGACTGTGGCGCGCATTGTCGTGCTTGATGGCGTTGCCTCGTCCTGGCACCTGTTGTTGGCGCTCGATGAAGCTGCTGAATGGGTGGCCGGATCCTATGTCGGCGGAACCAGTATTGGCCGCGACTGGGTCAAGGCCGATTATGGGGATGCAGTCGCAGGCCTGAGCAGCTTCAATCATGCCTTCGGCGATTATGGCAGCGGGCCGCGAAACGGGCATCACACGACACACTAGTTTTTTAGGGGCATTTTTGCGTTTACGCAAAAATGCCCCTCCGACCGGCAGGATCGCCCGCGATGTGCAAGGCGATCAGCATAAAGAATAGAAGAAAAGGGGATCAGACCCAATGTTCAAGGCAGAGACGACATTCAGGCGGTTCATGCAGAAGGGCCTGATGGCCGCCGCGTTGCTGGGTGCGGCGGGCATGACGGCAGCCCATGCCGCGCCCTATGGTCCTTATGCAAGCACGCCAGGGGAGGCCTCGCTGGGCTCTTCGCTTGATTCAGCAACTACCGCTCCGGTAGGCGATCGCGCGGCGATGCTGCAATCTCTCGACGCTCTTCCCACCGCTGCAGAGCGTGCAGATGCGCTGGGGCAGTTGTCGGCGCGTAGCTATTCCCTCTTACCCCGCCTTTCGATCCAGTCCATGGACTCGGCTGATCGCGAAATCCGCAGCTATCTTGTCGAGCGGCGCAATATCGCTTCGAGCGCGAGCGCGGATGTGCCGGTCCGCGGCGATCGCACCATCAACATGATGCTGGTGGGGGGGCTGAAGCAGGCGACCTACAAGGGCCGGGTCGACCGGCCGGAAGCGAAGAGTGATTCACGTTCGGTCCGCTTCGCCATCGATGTGAGCCCGATTGAGAATCTCATCGTCGGTGCGACCCTGGGGATCGACGGAATCGATGCGAAGCTGGACTCAGGACAGAAGCCCCGGATCACGGCGTTCAATACGAACATCGGACCCTATGCGAGCTTCAATAACGGCAAATTCTACATCGACGCGACGGCGGGCTATAATTTCTCCGAGTTCAAGCTGCGGCGCCAGGTCGGCTGGACGGGCTTTTCCGACAGGATGCGCGCCAATGTCGATGGCGATGGCTGGCATGCGACAACGGAAGTGGGCGCCATGCTCCGCGCCGCCAATATCAAGCTGCAGCCCTTTGTCGGCCTGCAATATCGCTATGCCGACATTGGCGGCTTCATGGAAGGTGGCGGGGCCGCATCGCTCGAAGTTGCCAGCTATCGCACCAAGTCCCTGCGGGCGAGCGTCGGTGCGCGCGCGTCGGCCACGATCGACACGGGCCGCTGGGCGATCCGGCCGTCAGTAGAGGCTCAGTATCAGCGGGAACTTCGCAGCCAGCCCGACAGCCGCATCGAAGCCCGCTTCGTGGCCCGCGACCTCGACATCTTCACGCTCAATCCGACACGGCTGGCGCGCAATGCGGCGTTGCTGAGCGCAGGAGCGTCGGCGACCTATAACAGCCGCACGACCTTCCGGCTGGGCTATACGGGAGAATTGAGCTCGGATCGCAATGTTCATGCGGCAGTTCTTTCGGTAAGCCGACGCTTCTGATGGGGTGAGCGGGGCAAAAACAACCGAAGCGAACGCAATTGCGCGCGATGTATGCGCAATGTGGCGCTATGAGGCGGGGAAAGGCGATAGCGGGAGCGTTCCATGGCTGGATTCATGAAGGACATATTGGAAACGCTCTCCTATGATCCGGCCCCCATGCGCCAGGTGGCAGCACGGGAGGACGCGCTGAGCCGTCTTGACCAGCGGCTTGCCAATGTCGCAGGGGCTGGATCCGATGGGCGTACTACCATCCGTATCCAGCCGGGCGAATGTGTCGTCTGGGATGGAAATCCGCGGGACCAGCCGGGTCTGACGGCGGAAAGCTGCCAGTCGCTGATCGAGTCCATAGCGCAGGAAGGGGGAAACCGGATCCCCGTGCTCGTCCGCATGAACGGGGCGGACGTGGATCGGCCTTATGAGCTGATCGTAGGCAGCCGGCGCCGCTTCGCGATTGACTGGCTCAACCATAATGGCCGCCCCGAACTGCGCCTGACGGCGCTGGTTGTTGATCTGTCCGACGAGGAGGCGTTCCGGCTCGCCGATATCGAGAATCGAGAGCGGGCAGACATCACCGAGCTCGACCGCGCGCGCAGCTATCAGGCTGCGGTGGATCGCTTCTACGGGGGCGTTCAGTCCCGCATGGCCAATGCGCTTAACCTTTCGAACAGTCAGTTGAGCCGTCTGCTCGCGCTTGCCCTGTTGCCCGAGGAAATCGTGGATGCGTTCGGTACGCGCGCGGAACTTCGGGTCAGGCATTCGGAAGTCCTGACACCGCTCCTCAAAAGGGTGGAGCAGCGCATGCGCATGCTGGCGGAGGCCCGGCGGATCTCCGCGGAGCAGCAGGAAAGGTCGGTCCAGGGGGATCGGCTGCTTGCACCGGCAACGGTTCTGGCGCGCCTGCGGGAATCGGTCGCCAGCCCTGGGCAGGATGAGCCGCGCGACATCGAGATCATTGCTGGAGGCGAACGGGTTGGACGCGCCAAGCCGGCAAGGGGCGGGGGCGTCCAGATCGATCTCAATGTGACCGAGGAGACGGATCTGGACGAACTGCTTTCCCGCCTTCGGGCCACGATCGTTGCCGCACGGGCTGGTGGAGGAGGAGAGGGAGAGCAGGTGGCCTCTGAAGAGGCGGCAGCCTAGAGCATTTTCCAGGCAGATGGCATCATCTGCTGGCTCGCAAAATGCGGGAAACAGCAGGCAAATGGAGCATGGTCCGAGTCAGTCTGATCGGACGATGCTCTACCTCCGCTCGATGGCGGCCCTATCATTTCGTCTGCCCGCTGAGATGATCCAGGATGACCTGCTCGACATCGGGACTGATGAGCAGAAAATCGCGCCGGCCATCCTTGTCGTCGGGTATGCGGCAGAGGACCTCATTCTTGACCATTCGGTTGATCAACCGAAGGGCAGTCGTCGTTGGCATGCCCGATGCGATGCAGGCGCTTGAAACAGAGACGGTGCGTCCTTCGAACTTCGCGAGCAGAAGGTCGAGCAGCATGTGCCAGGCCGGGTCGCCGAAAATCTCGCCGCCGATCAGTTCCCGCCTTTTGAGTTCCGCGCGCAATTGCGCGCGGATATAGTCTGCGTCAATGGGCACCGCACGGCCGTGGGCCTGGACGGGATCGTCCATTTGTTGCGCGAGGCGTTGCAGTTCGGAACTCAGTGAGGAGATCTTGTTGAGGAGCGTGGAGCGGCTGGCAGGGGTGTCGTGAAGGCCGCTGACGCGCAGGATGGATCGCCTGAGGTCGTCCCTGCTGACCGGTTTCTGCAGGAAATCCGCGATAGAGGCGCGCATCGCGCCGACGGCGACATCGACTGTCGCATGGCCGGTGACCATGATGAAGCGCAGGCTCCGATCCTCTTCCTCGGCCCGGGAAGTCAGTTCCTGAACCAGGGCAAGGCCGTCGCAGTCAGGCATGCTGTAGTCGACGATGACAAGTGAGATGTGTTCGTCGTGCATATGGACGAGGGCCTCTTCGGCCGAGCAGGCGCTGACCGATGGATAACCAAGCATATCGAGCATGAAGGCGCACTCGGAGGCCCACTCACGATCGTCATCGACGATCATCACGGTGCCGATATGCGGAAGCTGCGCCTTGGCGCTATCAGGCAGGCCCAGATCCTCCAGCCGCGCACGTGGCACAGGCCTTTCTTTAGCCTCCCATCCATTCATCCGGATGTTCATTTCTGTAAGCCCCATACAGAAAGGTTATCAAGTCGCCAAACCTTGATGAACCTGAACAATCAGAATTGCAATAGCTGCGATTGCTTCAGAATCGGGGCGCAATACTGCTTTTTTGCGTATACGCAAAAAAATGACCGAGATCACGAATAGTAGAATGGCCAACGAAAGCATGAGCACTGCTCCAACAGGGCCAAGCCATGCAGCGCCGGCTGCCATAAGCTTGATTTGGCCGCCAGAAAGGAGGCGCAGCTTGCAGGTCCTGCGCATATAGGCGATCGCGCCGGCAAGAAGGAGCAGAATGGCGATGCCTGCGGCAAGCGAGACGATCGCACCACCCAAGCCCCGAGAGGTCAAGGTGAAGGCGATGCCCGCCGCGCCGAGCAGGAGGTAGAGCCAGTTCGGAACATTACGCTGTTCCCACGCCAGGACGATGATGGGAAGCAGGATGAGAATGAGTGTGGAGATCGCGATAAGCTGCACGCCCGTCATTCAGTAGCTCCCGTTAGTAACGGTAGTCGTCGCACTGATGGGACTTGGTGGCATGGGTAGGAAGCTATAGTCGTAGAGGGCGCTTTCGCTGATGTTATAGGTAACTTTCACTTTGAAAGTTTCGACAGAATCTCCGGTCGTAGCCTCAACTTTTGCGCCTTCGCCTGCAGCCAGCAAAGGACCATAGGCATTGATCACCGCATCGGCGCGATTTTTCGCCAATTCTTCCCGTTGGGAGATGGAAATGCCAGCAACGGCGGCACGGGCGCCTTCTGCTGCAGCCTGTCTCACGCCCATTACGGCCGCAAAATAGAAGGAGTAGAGGACAATGATGAAAATGAGTGCGAACAACGCTGGAGCTATGAGAATGAACTCCAGCGCTGCCATGCCCTTCTCGCAACGAAGAAGTCGTCCCGGAAGATGAGATTTTCTGCTCACGAGAAGGCTCCTACTTATCCGGCTGCCGGACCTGCCTGAATCTTGTCGAAGAGACCGCTCATCGTGTCTTGCAGGCCGGTCCGGAGGGTTGGCGTCAGCGCCAATATGGCGGCGACGAGAATGGCGCCCATAACGGCATATTCGATGGCCGCGAGGCCGCGCTCATCCTTTTTGAACCGTGCGATGAACTGACGCGCTGACTGCATCATGATGGTTATCCTTCCAATAAGCCCCCTCATTGGATGGTCGATCGGATGGGGCGTTAATCCCGATCGCCAATAGCGAAATTTAGACGAGGACCGGAACCCCGCAGCGGGCACCTGTCACCCAAACTCGCGCATTCCCTAGCTCGAGGCCGAGTGCGGCGAGCAGATTGTCCAGGACGGGGCCTACAAGCCCGTCGAGCAGGCCGGTTAAAAGCGGCCTCAATAGGTTTCCGGCGAGCTGGAGAAGTGGCGTCAATATATTGAGCGAAATGCCAGCGACGCTCGGTTGGATGTCGAGGTTGGTGACGAGCGTGCTAATTGTTTGGCCGAGTAGAACCTTATTGCTTTTTGCATAGGGAGTGCCGGTGATTTCTGCGCTTTGCGCTGAGCCAGGCGTTCCAATTTGTGGATTGCCGCTGCCGCGAGGGCCAAAGGTCACCGTAGTGTCGCCGCCGGTAACTGGAAGAGCAACGGCTTTGGCCGTTATGCTGGTGAGGGGAATCCCCAGCAGCTTGGCATTGAGGATCGTTACGGGCGTGACGGCAGCGGGATCGATATAGGGCATGGTGTTGTTCACGGCATCTGCTCGCACCTCGCCGACATAGGCTGAGATCAGCGCCGGAGAAACGGTGACGTCAACCTGGGCGTCGCGGGCCTGTTCGCCTGTTTGCGCGCAGCGTATCTCCTTGATGGTCGCATTGCTATCTCCGATGCTGATGAGCACCGGGATGTCGTTTGCAAGGTCGATGCTGACGCCCAACAACCTGAGAATACCGAGGAGGCCGGAAGAAATGCCGGTATCGACAAGACGAACCTTCAACTGAAGGCGCGAGACGGAGGAGCTGACACTGGTTTCACCGGCAGGCCCAAAGGAGAAGCGGGGTCTGTTCGTCGGGGTGCTTCCTATGATGGTCAGTTTGACGGTGCTGTCGGGAAAGGCCGCGCCCGTTAAACTGGATAAGTCGAGGGAAGAAGCGCCCTTAACCTGCGCTGCATAGGTCAGGAGTTGATAGGCGTTCAGACCTGCGCGCAGCCCGGGTTGGGCGTTAGCCTCGCCAACAGGCATGTTCTTCCAGACACCAAGGCCAAACAGGCCATGCAGATCGATAACCCTATCGGCTGACACTGATCCTGCCAGGCTCGCGAGAGCCTGGGATGTTACGCCGTCGGAAGACGCTTGCGCCGCAGACAGGAGAAGATCCTTCATGCTGGCCTTTTCCTCCAGCACTCTCCCATAGGTGATGTCGGCCTTGGTTCTGCCAACCCCATTCACAAGGCCCAGATTGACCGCCAGGCGATCGAAGAAATTGCCAGCATCGACATTATGCTGCATCATCGCGATGACTTGCTCATCTGTGAGGGCAAGCGTTATGCCAAGAAGTTGGCCGAGCAGTTTGTTGACGCTCTGCAGGAGGCCCCCCACGAGCTTGGTGCCGTCTGTTCCAAGGATATTTCCCGTCGTGGCAATACCGGCTTCATCGAGACGGGCGGCCGTGGCAGTTGCGGCGAGCTTAGGAATGGGATTGAAGCTGCCAAGCACGTTGGTCAGGAAGCGCGTACTGTCTTTCGTGGCTGTGACGCGGACAGCATTGGCCTGGGGATCCGTTGAAATGGAACCGGGACAATTGGCCGTGGGCCCGATGAATCGCGCTTTGGGATCTGCGATATTCTGGTCAGCACAATAGCGCCCGAGTTTGACATCATTCGGGTTGATAAGTCCGGGAAAGCCATTTTTGCCGAGATAGTTGTTGGCGCGATTATAGGCATCGTTCGGGTTGACTGCCGCGGCGAGCGCAGCGGCCTCCGTGGCGGTGCGGAGCTGTTGGTTCTGAACATAATAGAGCCCGACATCGAGTGCGAAACCGGCAGCCCCAATCAAGGGAACTGCAAGCGCTGCCACCATCGGGGTGACAGCAGCTCGCTCGTCGCGCCAGAATGCGAGGAGCCGCCGCCCCATCATCGGGCGTTCGATCCACCACTGGAATCCGGCTTCTCGAGCATCTTGCCGATCGACCCAAGATATCGCCTGTAGATGGCCTCCGCTGCTGAAGCCTCGAGGCGGATATCCTCCTCGGACCGCGGCTGCGCGCGCAATTGCCATTCGACGACCGACCGCGCCTCGCTCTCGATGGGCAAGGGGGCTGGCGGGGCAGGGGTTGCGGCCGGAGCAGCGGCGAGAATGAAAAGTGCCAGCATGGATCAGCTTCCTTTGCCTTGTGCTCGCGGGAGAGACAGGTGAATGCGTTCGACCTCGGCCAGGAGCGTCTTGCGCAGATTGGCACGGACGTCGGTATCGCGGATGCCCTGGAGGGCCCGGTTGGCCTCCGCGCGCTGACCGGCGGCGAGAAGGGCGAGAATGAGATTGTTGCGGATGACTTCGTCGCCAGGGGCCAGATCGGCAGCACCCTTCAGGGCATCGACCGCCTCGCTGTATCGTCCGACGCGTAGAAACGCATAGCCAAGGGCATTGCGAATGAAGGGATCTGCCGGGCGGGCTGTGCGTGCGGTCTGATAGTAAGCGGTTGCGCCGGTCCAATCATTCCCGGCGGCCGCGACATGGCCACGGACGGCGCTAACTGTACCATTCCGGTCGTCCGGAAGGGCCTGCGCCAAGGTGCCGGCTTCCTCGACTCTGCCGAGGTCAAGAAGGCTGTTCACGCGAAGGATGCGTGCTTCAAGGTCGTGGGGATAGCGCCGTTCGAAGTCATCGAGATAGGCGAGGGCTGCCCGGGGTCGACCATCGATCCGTGCCTGTTGGATGAGCTGAAGGTAGAGCGGGCGGGTCGAAGGCACATCGTCTGGCGCCCGCGCTGCCTGGAGCGGCGCGCTTAGGGCGAGCGCAAGGATAGGAAGAATAGCGCCTTTCATTGGTTCATGCCCCGCAACGTATCGAAGATTGTCACGACTGGTGGCCCGGCGAGGACGATGAAAAGCCCGGGCATGAAAAAGACGATCATGAGGACCACCATCTTGACGGTGATCTTGCCCATTGCCTCGCGTGCCCGCGCGACGCGCTGCTGGGTAAATTCCCGAATGAACTCCCGAAGGGCGGGGGCCAGTTCGATGCCCTGGAACAGGGCCTGGCGGAAGAGCGCGGCAAGCTCACGCGCTCCCTTGACCGCGACGCGTGAGGCCCAGCGGTCGAGCGCTGCCTCATAGGTCATCCCGCGATCGATATCGGCAACAAGGTTCGCGATGAGAACGGCATGGTTGGGAACCGCTACGATTTCATCGCGCGCGATCGAACGGAAGCATTGATCAAGCGACACGCCGCTTTCGAGCATCATCAGCATGAGGTCGAGGAGGAAGGGGAACTCGGCGGTGATTTTGTGGGCGCGGGCGGCGGCAAAGATCTGCAGCACCTGCTTGGAGGCGATGAAGGCTAACCCGGCACCGATCAGTGGCAGGATGGGCCGCGCGAACAGGCTTCCCCAAAGGACATGGCTCAGGAGCAGAAGGCAAAAGGCCGTGCCAAGCGTCGCGCCGAGGCGAATCCATACGAAATGTTCGACCGCGCGGGGGCCCTGGAAGCCTGCCAGCCGCAGCTTGTCCTCGATCTCCGTTCGATCGCGGCCCTTTGCGGAGATGAAAGCCGGCAGCCGGATGGCCCGCCGCGGCTCGCGGGTCTCACCGACACGGGCGGACAGGCGCGCTTCCAGACGCTGTTCCGCCAGAAGTGCTTTACCGCCGTGGAATGCCGCCACGAGGCCGGCGAGCGCCAGGGCCATGCAGAGGAGGGCGAGCGCGCTCAAAAGGAGAGCCTCATCATGCGACGCATGACCATGACGCCCGAGCCTTGAAGAACTACAGCGGCAAGTGCGAGCGTATGTCCTCGCGGATCATGAATGAAGAAAGCCGGATAGGTTGGATTGAGGGAGAATAATACGGCGACAGCAACAAAGGGTATGGCGATCAGCACACGTCCGCTGACCCGGGCTTCGGAGGTCGCTGCCAATAGATCGCGTTTGATGCGGATGCGTTCGCGCAGGATGTTCGACAGGTTCTGCAGGATCGTCGTGATCGAACCGCCAAAGCGGCTGTTGGTCCGGATCGCGGCGGCAAGCATGGAAATCTCGGCGATATGCAACCGGTCGGCCTGTTGCTGCATCGCTTCGGCAACCGGAGCGCCCAGTTCAAGCTTGCGCGCAACGGGGCCCAGGAAGGAACGGACAATCTCCGGCGCTTCGTGAAGCGCGCGCTCGATCGCCTGGCTAAGGGAGCTTCCGACCGTCTGCATCTGGCGAACGGCATCGATATAATGCGGGAGCGCCTCGATCAGCGCGGATGTCCGCTGATAGGCTCTGTGCCGGATCCAGAAGAGCAGGACGGCGGGAGGGGCCAGGAGGAGCAGGAGCGCGACGACAGGACCGGCGAGCAGAAGCGCGAACAGGGCCACGAGGAGGAGGACGCCAGCGGCGATGCCGAGCGCGCGCATCGTGAATTCGACCTGCGCCTGGGCGAGCAACGGCGCCAGCATCTCGGGCACCGTGACGGGCGCCAAAAGTGGCGAAGCCGTCGGCGCCCGCGCGGCAATGCCGTTGAGGCGCCGGTCCAGTCTCGCCTGGTTCCGGCGCTGCTCGGTCAGGACGAGATAGCCTATGCCCGCCAGGACCAGGAGCCCCAGGATCAGGAAGGCGACGCCGCTCAGCACAGGCTTTCCCCAACGGAACCAGGAACATAGTCCTTGAGGCGATGGGCGAAGAAGGGACGGGGCGAGAGCGTGCGGAACTCCCCCTTGCCCGACATGGGAGGCTGCTCGTCGAAGCAGAACAGTTCGTTGAGCGAATAGGCTTCGCCTTCCAGGCCGGTTACCTCCACGATCGAGACGATGCGCCGGCTCCCATTGGCGAGGCGCTGGATCTGGACGATGATGTGAACGCTGTTGGCGATGAAACGGCGGATCGCGCGAACGTCGTTCTGGAGGCCCGCAAAGCCCAGAAGCATCTCCAGCCGGGCGAAGGCATCGCGCGGCGTATTGCCGTGCAGGGTCGCCATCGAGCCGTCATGACCCGTCGACATAGCCTGCAGCATCTCGACCGCTTCGACGCCCCGGACCTCTCCCAGGATGATGCGATCAGGACGCATGCGCAGCGCGTTGCGGACCAGTTCGCGCGCGCTCACCTCGCGGCTGCCGTCATGATTGGGCGCCCGCGTTTCCAGGCGGACGACATGCTCCTGCCGCAGCTGCAGCTCGGCTGCGTCCTCGATCGTGATCAGCCGCTCATGATCGTCGATGAAGGTCGAGAGCATGTTGAGAAGCGTCGACTTGCCCGCGCCGGTGCCGCCGCAGATGAGAATGTTCAGCCGGGACCGCACCGCTGCTGCAAGATAGGCCGCCATGTCGGCGCTCATGGCCTGCCGTTCGACGAAATCCTCGATCGTGCGCGCCTGCAGGCGGAACTTGCGGATCGACAGGAGCGGGCCGTCAAGCGCAATGGGGGGGATGACGATGTTGACACGCGAGCCATCGGGCAGCCGGGCATCGACATAGGGCGATGCCTCATCGACGCGTCGGCCAATAGGCCCGACGATTCGCTGGATGATGTTCATGACATGGGCGTCATCGCGAAAGCGGGTTTCCACCTTTTCAAGAAGGCCTGCGCGTTCGGCGTAAATGGCGTTGGGTCCGTTGACGATAATGTCATCGATGGTCGGATCGCGCAGCAGTGGCGCAAGCGGGCCAAGGCCCACGACCTCGTCTTCGACATCCTCGATCAGCAGCAGGCGCTCGGCTGAATTGAGCGCGAGCTGCCCGCGCCGGCTTCTGCTGGTGATGACGAGTTCGATTTCTTCGCGCAGGGCGCGGCGTTCGAGCGATTCGGCCGTATTGCCGCGCGCTTCGAGCTGCTCGATGACCTGTTGGCAGGTCTGGGCCTTGGCGGCCTGGTAGCTGTCGCTCATGCGCTGGGCGGCCGAGGGCGCGATGGTCGTGGGACGCGCGGTTCCCGGGGTTCCCGCGACGGGAGCGGTTTCTTCGGTGAGAAGGCTCATGGCCGGCGCTCCAGCTTCCGCAGGACGCCGCGGCGCAACTGCTGGATGGCGCCGAGCGCACCCTTTGCCTGATGAGGCCGAGCGCCACAGGCCCGGCGAAGGGCCTGCTGATAGGCGCCCCCGTCCGGGGCGATCCCGAGCGGCTGTCCCGCGTTGAGGGCATTGCGGCTTTGCGCGCGATCGACCGGCAGGGGCATCATGGATCCCGTGCCCAGCGCATCGGCCATGCGGCGCCCGTCGAGCAGCACTGTTGGCTGATGATCCCAGACAAGCAGCCGCATCCGCTCGAGCGTGGCGTGATCGGGGCTGATGCGGTCGAGGAGACGACGCGCGGCCTCGAGTTCGCGGATCGACTGGGCGCAGACGATGTCGACCTGGTCGGCAAGAAGCGCCAGTTCGCGCAGCAGGCCGCCGTGACGAAGGCTCCCCGCGCAAAAGACGACTTCGCTCGAGCAGGCCCGCAGCAGCCGGACGAGCGCCGCGATATCGGTAGGGGCGATGCCCGCGGGTTCCGCTCCGGTGCCGCCATCGAAGGTAAGCAGTCCAAGACCGCTGGCCGCGTGGCGGGCGAGCGCGCTGGAAAGCAAGCTTGCATCGAGACGCTCGATGTCCGCGATGGCAGAAGCCAGGCCATAGGTCACGTCGAGGTCGAGATAGGCCGCAGCGGCGCTGGTCGGGAGCGAGCAGTCGATCAGCAGGCTGGGCTGGCGGTCCGCGCTCCGGATGAGCGCCATGTCGCTCGCCACCATGGCGGTTGCTTCCTGATCGACCCCCAGGACCAGCGTGAGCCGTCCCCCGGTGCTTTGCTGGGCGATCGTCGCGTTGAGCAGGCGGGACAGAACATTGGCGATCTCCGCCCCTTCAGCGTCGCGCGCGATCACATCCTTGGCGCCCGCCCTGACGGCGTGCAGTATCTGTTCGCTGTCCTGTTCGTCGGTCGCAAGCACGATCGAGCGGCCCGCCGCCTGATCCGCAACGGCGCTGATCGATGCGGCGAGGGACCGGTCGGACGGGAGCGCCGAGCGGTCCATCACGATGACGCCGGGGCGGGTGAGAGGCTCGGCGTCGAGCGACTGGACCATCCTGACATCAACGCGTTGCCCCATGGCATCGCCAATGCGCTGGGCCAGCATCCGATCGATGGAGAGCAGCAGGATTTCGGCCATGTCAGCGCCTCACCACGCCGAAGGGGGCGGCATGTTGTTCAACGCCATCTGCTCCAGTGACCATGTCGGCGAGGCCCGGATCGACCGACGCCGTGGCGCTTCCCGGCAGCGGCGGCGCATCCTTGGCATCGACAGGCCCAACCAGGCGCGGCGTGGCGACGATGATGAGTTCCTGCCGTTCCTTCTGGGTCTGCTGGCGCTTGAAGAAGGCGCCGAGTATCGGCAGGTCGCCGAGCAGCGGTGTTTTCTCCTTGGAGACGTTGCTGCTGCTGTAGCTCAGGCCTGCAATGACGAAGCTCTGGCCGCTGCCCAGTTCCACCGTGGTCTCGGCCGATCGCCGTCGGATGCCGGGAACGACATAGCCCTGAAGCTGGACCCCGTTATTATAGTCGAGCTCGCTCACCTCTGGTGCGATCTTCAGGACGATGCGATCCTTGGAAAGCACAAAGGGGGCCACCGATAGACGAACGCCAAATTCCTTGTACTGGATGGAAATGGTGCTGCCGGCTCCGCCCGACGATTGCGGAACGGGAACCGGGAATTCGCCGCCCGCAAGGAAGCTTGCCTGTTCGCCCGAGCGCACGAGCAGCGTGGGCTGCGCCAGAAGCTGGGAAAGGCCATTGGAGGAGAGCGCGCTCAATACGGCGCCAATGCCCCGATTGGGCGCGGAAAGGAAAAGATTGAACGCGTTCTGGATGGGCGCTGTGGATTCGAGCGACAGATTGGGCGACATGGAGTAGCTGCTCAACGTGCTGGGCGAGACGATCGCGCCCTGCAGATCGCCGCTCAGCTTGGAGAAGTTGAAACCAAGGGCCTTGAGGGTCGACGCGGAAATGGCCGCAAACTGGACGTCGACCGCGACCACCTGCTCGCCGCGGGTCGAGAAACTGGCAGGAAGAGCCTTGAGATCTCCGCCAGTCGAACCGGCAGCTGCGACCACGCTTACAGGCGTTTGGGCGATCAGGCGGCCGTTGATTCCATAGACATTGACCGTCACCTCGCCAGGACCAATGCCCGTGATGCGGAGCGACTTTGCGGACGGGGCGGCGACCGACACGACGCCTTCCTTCTCGATCGCGATGCGGCCGATCGGCGATGGATAGGAGAAGGTCCGCTGTTGCCGGACAGAGATCGTTTCCCCGTCTTGCGCCCAAGCGGAATTGCTGGCCAGCAGGGGAGCGGTAAGGGCCATCAGCCCGGCGATACGCCAGTTGTTCATCGCGCAGTGCTCCCGGAATAGATGACCTCGCGGCGGTCTCCCACGAGCAGTTCGATGGCGTGCGACGGCTGCCGCGCAGCGCGTTTGGGCTGCGCGGCAGCGCGCGGTGGCGGTGCTGTCGCGTCGCGCTCGCCCGGTGCGGCGAGCGAGGGCCTGGAGGTCATCGCGGCCACGGCGACCTTCTGATCATCGATGGGATTGCGAAGCGAAAGATAGAGGCCTCCCGTGCTCTTGGCGAGCGACAGGGTCGAGACCTGTTCGGGCGTGAGGGCAAGGGTGACGGTGCGGGCGGGAGGCTGCGGCGTGCTCTGCTGGCCGTCGGGGCCGGTCTTCTGGTTTGTCCCGACCACAAGCTCGCCGACAGCGAGGACCTGAACCATCTGGAGGAGCGTTTCGGCGCGGCTTCGGCCCATCCCGCGTGCGCCGCTGATGGCGTCGGCGCCCGGATAGATCACCTGGACATCGACGCGGTCTCCTGGCCTTACCAGCCCGGCCACCGCGATTTCGGCGGTGGTGTCGATGCTGACCGCGCGCATGCCGATGGGCACCCGGATAGCCAGCTTCGTCTCAGCGCCCACTGCGTCGCGCGCCACAAGCATGTTGGCTGCGATGTCACGCGTGGCGACCTTGCCGATCACTTCGGGGGCTGTCGCGGCATAGGGATAGCGCTGCGGATCGCCTGGCCTGTTGCGGACCATGTCCGCGGTGATTGTCTCTCCGGTCCTGATGGGCCGCACGGCCGAGAGAAATACAGGCGACGGCGCCGTTGCCGCAGCTTGGCGGGACGGACTGGCAGCCTGTGCCGGAGACGGCGGTGTGCGCGTCAGCTCCCTGATGCCGAGGACCAGAAAACAGGCCGCAACCATCAGCCCGACGAAAACCGTCACTCTAGCCCGCATTCCCAGGCGCATTCGGCCCCCCTTTGCGCATACGCAAAAATCCGCCCGACGGGCATGAATATTACGAATCAATAGAACGGTCGCCGTTCAGCACGGTTAAGTAACCGTTCAGCGCAGAATCAGGGAATGGAGATGGAACCATTTTGATTGTAACGCCGGAATTGCGCAAAAATGACGGTCATTCCATGGGAGTTGCGTATATAGAAAGCATGATTGCGTCCGGATGCTATATGACCGTTTCCCAATCCTTGACGTTCGGGACATGAAAATGGGTATTGGGGAGCATTCATGCCGTTCCTGTTGCAAGCTGGGGCTTTTCAAGGTCACGGCTTGGACATCCCTCTAAACCTGAGCATTGAAGGCCATTTTTCTGAAAAGCGGGCTTGATATCCTCCTGATGATCGATGACGGGGCGGCGGCTGTCGAACTCGCGGAATTCCTGCGCCTTCTGGGCCATAGCGCAACGGCGTGGGAAGCGTGGACCGAAGACCGTTGCTTTGATCTGGTCATGGTGGATACCGCTGACCAGGGAGATTGGGAGACGCATCTTGCGATCGCCGCTGCAAGAGGCGTGTCATGGGCCATCCTTCTGGTGGATGACGGAACCGATATCCCTGCCGTGAGGAACGTTGGCGGCCTTCGCGTCATCGGAACGCTGATGAAGCCGTTGACGCCGGTTCGCGTCGCTGCCTTTCTCCGGAATTACGGGAATGGGAGCGATGGTTCTGTGGGCCAGCGGGCCGGGGACGGCCCGGTTCGAATGCCCGGACGGTTCATATTCCGGACGAAGCATGCGCTGAGGGGGGATGCTGTTGTCGGCTATGAAGCAGTGGCATGGCAGGAGGGCGCAGGCGCCTCGCCGGATCATGACAGCTTTGCAGGGACCATCTGGGCGGCAGAGGCGGCCCTTGGCCTTGCCGGTCGCCTTGCCAGGGCGCGAGCGAAGGTGCCGGTTGCCTTTTCCTGCTCGGCGGCCATTTTCGCCGACGCGCAATTTGTTCGCGAAATGCAGCTGCTCACGAGATATGCGCGGGTGGATCCCGGTGGCCTTCTTGTGGACGTCGCGCTCGCCACAAGCACGCTTCGTGCCTTGGACCTGAGCGAGGCGGCGGAGCGCTGCGCGGCAGCTGGATTCCATGTCGCGCTGGGCAGGCGCGGTGAAGCCGCTGAGAGTTGGGAGCCGTGGACCATGCTTTCGCTGAGCGAGATCAGGCTGGATGGCTGCGGCGCCGCCCTGCCGCCTGGGGAGGAACGCGCGCTACAGCGTGAAATCGTGGCGTTGTGCCGGCAGCGGGGCATCAGGACGACAATCGGACGGATCGATTCGGAGGCGGACCTGCGGGATGCTCGCGACACGGGCGCCGATCAGGGATTGGGAGCCTATTGGGGCGCGCCGCTGCGCGATGTGATCTTGTGAGGGATGAGCTGCGAACATGGGGCGCACCGCGCGGCGTCTATCTGCCCGTCCTGACCTTTTCCGTTGTTGGCATTGCGGGCACGGCGCAGTTCCTCCCTGCCCTGACGCCGCTCGGGGCGGCATGCGCGGGAGCCTTGATGGCGCTTCGCCGCCGGCTTTGGCCGCTGATCGGTATTGCGTGCCTTGGTTTACTCATGATCATGGGCCTGGTCGCTCGCGCGCCAGGCCATCACTGGTTCCTTGTGGCCATGCTCCTGATGGGGGCACTCCTGCCCTACAGGAGGATGCCTGCGGCCGTGTTCCTGCCGCGGCCCGTGTGGGCGATCTGCCTTGGGGGCGCCATGGCATCCATTTGCCTGTCGGTCAGCGTGGGGCCGGACCATGCCGCAGCCCTGATCGCTCTGGGCAACGTCCTTGCTGGGGCCTTGGGCGCTGCATTGGTGAGACAGCTTGCATTGTCCAATGGCGGCTTCCCCGTAGCCAGGGACATGAGCGTTCTTGACGTCTCGCGAGATCTCCTTCTGGGGCGGGTGACCAGCGGCATGCTTCATGACCTGGCGCAACCGCTCAACGTCATCTCCATGGCTAACGGCAATCTGGGCTATATCATGGAAAGTCTGGAGATGCCGCCTGCGCAGCGAGCGCAACTTGACGAAAGATTGAACCGGATCGCCGCGCAAACGGAGCATGCGGCCTCCATTCTCAATCTGTTCCGCTGGTTTGGCCGCGACCGGGAAGGGGCGATGCTGAACGTCAAGAGCGCGCTGCAACAGGCGGTGGCCGCCACGCGCTCGAATGTTCGCCATGGCGGTGTCGGAGTGCGCCTGGGCGGCGATGCGCTCGATTATCCCCTTGCCGGGCGGCATGGCCTGCTGGAGATGATGACGGTCGCGGCGCTGTTGAGTTCATTTGGAACATTCGTGCTGGCCGATGGAAGCAAGATCAAGGGTCTCGTCCATGTCCATGCCGAACTTAGCCCGTCATTCATCGTGATTGCTATCTGGTGCGAGGATGAGACCGCAAGGCCTTGCCCTGCCGGTCCGATCGACCAGACAACCTTATGGCTGCTCGAGCAGATTGCGCGCGCGGGCGACGGCGATTTCCGCCGCGCGCCGGAAAAGCATGGCCTCGCTCAGTTCACGATCCGGCTGGCGCGCGACGACATCTGATCGGCATGGCCCGTTGCGGGTAGCTCGATCGCGAGCAGCGCGCCTTCGTGCAAGGAGGGGCGAAGGCTCACATTGCCGCCCGCGCGAAGAATGATCTCGCGCGTGATGAAGAGCCCGAGCCCTGTCCCTTCATCCGCTTTGGTGGAGAAGAAGGCGTTGAAGGCGGCCTCGGCATGGCGGGGGCTTACGCCCGCGCCATTGTCCGCTATGATACAGGAAACAAGGCCGTCGCAAGTCGCTACGGAACATGTGATGCGTCCTGTTCCGGTCCATCCTTCGCGCCGCCTGCTGACGATGCTGTCAGCGGCGTTTTGGAGAGCGTTGACGAAAACCTGCTCCAGCTCGACCGGCGACATGATGGTGCAGTGCCTTCCATCTTCTATCGAGAAATCGAGTTCGATCGCGCGCTCTTCCAGCAGGGGAGCCAGAAACGCGCAGGATCGGCGCAATGTTTCTGCCACGTCCAGTTCGGCTTCCGAGTTTGCGCTGGTGCGGCCATAACTGAGGATCTGCTCGATGATCGCCGTGGCGCGGATCACCTGCTCGGCGATGCGCTCCGCCCGCTCCGCGATCTGGCCTGTGCTTCTGTCGGACCTGTCCGCTCTGGCGAGCATGAGGCGCTGGCTCTCTGCCGCCACCGAGATTGTAAACAGCGGTTGGCGCAGTTCGTGGGCGATGGCCATGATGCGCGCGCCAAGGTCGGCATGGCGCGCCCGCTGCGCCAGCGCCATGGAATAGTGGCGCTGATCGCCGCGGTGGAGGAGGATGCCGGATTCCCATCGCCATTTTCCCGTCCGGCAGCTCATGGCGAGTAGCATTGGCTCAAAATCCGGGCCTGTCCTGGCGCGGAATGTGAGGATCGTGTCGCCGCGGCCCACGCTTTCGATCACTCGGCTCGCGTCGGCGGGATGAATCTGCAGGCTGCCTGGGTGTGAGGCAGCGTCTTCGCAAAAAACGAGCCTTCCCGCGTGCGCATCGAAGCAAATGCCCGAAATTGATCGGAAGGCGGGCGTCCCGGAGGCGTCCACCAAGGCGCCGCGATTTTCCTCATAAGCCACCGATCCGCTATCCTGTGCGACCGCGTTCCCTGCGGCATTCTCTCCGGGCAGGAGCGAGGCGGGCGTAACCTCTGCTCTTGCCTCCAGCGCGCGCGCGAGCTGGCGGCTGTACAGCTGGAGCAAGAGGGCCAGGATCAAAAATGCCGGGAGGGTCAGACGCTCGCCGATGAAGGCGAAGGTGAGGGCAAGCTTGTCATCGACCGATCTCGCCAGGGCGCCGACCATTATGTCGAGGATGACAATGGTGAGGATGTTGATGATGGCGGCAAGAGCAGCGATCGGCGCGAGATAGGCCGTCTCCCCGTCAGGCGAAATGCGCTTGTCTTGCAAGGCCGCAGCGACAGCCAGATCCGCCACGGCCGCTCCCAGTGCGAAACCAGCCGCCCAACGCAGCGCCTCTTCGAGTGGCGCCCAGCCTGCGACGAGGATGACTGGAAAAATCAGGCAGCACGCCAGGAGGGTCGCATCGGCGGATTGGCGAACCCATTTACGCAATCCGTGGGCCACCAGAAAAACGCAGGCCGCGGCCAGGGCCTGGAGGCCGCCTGCCCATTGCATGTGCGCGAGCGCAAAGGCCGCGAAGATCAGCAGCATCCGCGGCAGCGCCCAGTGGCGTTTGAGGAGCCAGGCCAGGAAAAACACCAGCGTAGCGGCGGGCGCCCGGCCGAATATGGGTGTCAGGCTCAGCGTTGCAATGAGAATGACTGCCAGACATATGGACGCGCGGCGTCCAGGAAGAGCCGCGAGGTTGCCACCAGTTAAATGCTGAAACCGCTCAAGCATTCGAAGCGTCCGGGGCAGCCAGCATTCGCTGCAAAATCTCGATGAACGCGCGTGGTTGCACCGGCTTTGAGAGCAGATGATATTCTTTGTGCGCGAGGGTGACCTCCGGCCGCATGGAATCTCCGGTCATGAACACGAAACCGTAGGCACGGGTGGATAGGTGCGGATGTCGGGCAATAAGCTCGAGGATTTCCAATCCCGATTCTCTTGCAAGCCTGACATCGCAAGCAATCGCCCTGAGTAAGGGCGCGCTTTCGAGCGCCGCCATGGCGGCCGGCAAGGATCCGGCCCCAATGGCAGGGATATCAAGAAGCGAAAGCATGGTGACAAGCTCATCGACGATCTCCGGCACGTCATCGATGATGAGCACCAATGCTTCGTGCGGCAGGGTCTCATTCATATTCCGATCCTTTGCGAAGGCCGAACCATCCGTGCCATCGTCTAGGGCAAAGTGACGCGCGTTTACAATCACATCTCCCCGTCATTGCGGGTTGCCGTAGCGTCTCGACGCAATGGAAGAGGGCGGTCGCGCGCGCAGATTGCCGCGCCCGGGAAGGGAAAGCCTGGCAGACGAACCATGCTCTAAAAGTTATGGGATTCTCGATATGCTGAGCGAGAAGTCGGATCCGGAGCTGCGGCTGGCACGATGTGCATAAGATCGGCAAGGAACGGGCATAGTGCTGGCAATAATGGGCGAGCTGGGGTGAATCGGGTGTGCTGACCGGCCATCAGCTGCGGCTCGTTTATGCAAGGTTAAGGTTGACCATGGCTATCCTGGGTTAATTTCCTCTTGGGACCGTTTTCGCCTTGTCCTCTCGAGCCGGTTGGCGATAGGGGGCGGGAGGCTATCTCGAGCAAAGAATTTCTGTTGAAGATCAAGGCTGTCGGAATTGTATCGGGACCAGGACGACCTCTTAACCATGTGCCGGACACGTGCGGGTTGGACGCGACGAGGCCGGTTTGAAGGATGAAGAAGCAATTGGAAGGCGGGCTATTCGAGCGGACGGTGCGCTGGTTCTTTTGCCTTCAAGACGAACGACAGATGGGCGTGACCGACCGCGGAGCGCTGATTTTCTCATGAATTTTAGCGAGTGAGGCGGATGGGAAGTGCTAATCGCCCTATTGGGCTATCTTCCGGTGGCAGCAGTGCAGAAATTGCTGCGCCACGATTGGTCAACATCGTCTGCGACAGAAAGGCTCTGCCTGCCGCCTGCGCCAACTGCTGGCAAAGAGATAGCGCTTCGTGCGATCTCGTTCCGGTCGATGCGATAACCGAGCTTCCCTTCGACCCAGATGAGTATGACGACAAATTCGCCGAATATCTGGTGGTACGCGATCCCCTGACGAATAGACGCATGGGATCTTTGCGGTTGCTGCGGACGGATCGGCCTCACATATTGGGTTCTGTATTTCCAGACCTGTGTGACACGCCTGCGCCCAGCGGACTTTCCATTCGGGAGGTAACGCAGCTGTGTATCTCGCCAGGCCTGCGCCTGCGCGAGCGGCGGATGGTCAGCCGTCAATTGGCGAGCGCGCTTGTGGAATATGGGCTGTTAACGGGTATCACGGCCTATACGACGGTGATGGAATTGGTTTGGTCCCGGCAGCTCATGTCCATGGGCTGGGATTGTGAGCCGCTGGGATTGGGGCGCCCGGTGGGGGACACATTGCTGGGTGCGTTCCAGGTTCATATCGACGCCAGCACGGTCGGCGGCTTGAGAGCGGCGGGCTGTTATGTCCCGGGTAAATTGGAGATCGTCGAAAGGGACAATCAGGCGAGCCTGTTTGACTCGCTGGCGGCCTGAATCAAGGCTGGCAGCGTGGCTCATTGGATCGGATCCGATGAGCGGCACCAAAAGGAAAAGAACAGGATTTTGGGCTAAAGCGCCACAGGCTCGGGCGCCCAGCAAGGGCCGTCGAATTTCCTGGTTCTTGCGGTGGCTGTGGGCCTCTCAGAACGCTGGCTCTGGGAGGCCCTTGGGATCGGAACGAAAATCCTTGCGCCTAGACTTTCGCCGCACGCCCTGATTTACGGCGGGAAGACGTAGCAGGGGGCTTGGGAGCATCCTTTTCCACCGGCGAGGGCAGCTTGGTTGCGGTCCGCTTCCCCTTTGGCTCGGCCCGAAGGCCCAGGCCGATCTTGTGGGCGAGTTCCCGTCGCTGATTCGTGTAGCTCGGCGCAGCCATGGGATAGTCGGCGGGCAGTCCCCATTTGGCGCGATATTCCTCCGGGGTCATCTGATATCGGGCCCTGAGGTAACGCTTGAGCGTCTTCAGCTTCTTGCCGTCTTCGAGGCAAACAATATAGTCCTCCTTGATGGAGGAACGGATAGGAACGGCAGGATCACGCTTCGCGGTTTTCTCTTCTTCCGGAGATTCCAGCTTGGACAAGGCCGAATGAACACTTTTGATCATTTCGCACAGGTCTCCAACGGCCATGGGGTTGTTGGAAACATTTGCCGACACGATATTAGCAGTCAGTGATACGAGAGAGCCTTTTTCGTCATCGATACTTACCATTTTGCGCCCCAACTTCTTCGCAGTCGAAATATAGAATCAACGAATGCAAGATAACGATGCTGACCCCATCTTGCAAACCATTTATTAACATATAATTAAGCACAGAGATATATATCTAACGACATGCTCGCCGCCGCGATCCGCACAGATATTTGAAGACTTTTTAATGGGTTGCAAGAGGGGCGTAAACTAAAGGGTGTTTGCGCCGTCTCGATAGCCGCACGATGCATCGCGGGGCTGCCCGTTAATTCCTTCGAATCGAATTCTTGCATCTTGCAGCTTTCGCTTCATCCCCATCGCTGTCCGCAACGCCTATGCTGCGGGTGGACAAGCGGAAGCGACAATGGCAAGTCCTGGTAAAGAATCGATTGATCGATGGCCGGTGTGTCGGAGGTCAGAAAGCTCTTCAAATGCGAGACAGGCGCGATTCTGGCGGCGTCGGGGCGGAACCTGGATACATGTTGATTTGCGGTTCGGGGCAGCCGAAATCAGAGTTGGCATGCATTGATCCGCCGTGATGCTGCAGGAGTTCTCGGCGGGACGGCCAAGGCGGACATGGCTTGGCGGAGATCGCGGCTGACATGCTTTGCAGGATCGAAGGGCCGGTTTCGGATAGGCATAACCTCGTTGGCGTGGATTGCTTGTGAGACGGAATATCGCTGCATCTTTTGCCAGGCCCTTTTGCTGGGTCGGCGTAGCCGGGGCAGGGGCGGGCATCTGGCTTTTTGACGTACCGGCGCCTTCGACCTTGTCCATCATGCTTTTGCAGCTTCTCGCATTTTCGTTTCTGACCCTTGTCACATGGGTCGCCTATGGGGACGCGGGACTATTGCGCGTTGGCGAGAGGCTCGTCCTGTTTCGTGCGGTTCTGGAGTTGGGCCAATCGGTTTCGATCGTTCCTGGGACCTGCGATCTGTTGGATTGGTGCCGCGATTGCAGTGCAATCGTTGCGGTGTTGAGTGTGATAGGGCTGGCGCGCAAAGCCTGGTTAGGATTGGTAGCGATTGATGAGGAAGGGTCGGCGGCTCGAAAGGCGATTTCCGCGTCCGGCTGCGAGATTATCGACATGAAGGCTTGGAAGATGCGGGCGCGGGTCGTCGGCCCGGCCTCGAATGTGCGTAATCACCGCCGCTGAAAGATGTGCAAACTGCCGGGCCAGACTATGGCGTCGGCGGAGGCTGCCTGACCCGGATGATGCCTGCTCAGGCGCCATCGCCCTGACTGGAAATCGCGGCGTCTGCTTGTCGCAAGCGAACGAGCTGTCATCTTACGAGCCGGAAACGCCGACTGGATGTCGACCTGTTGGCCACACCGGGCAGATTGCCTGCAGACTGTCAGAGGATGGGCCGAGTTGAGCCTCATGTGGACGCGCCAATGAGCGATCATCGGGTCTTGCCACGGACTGGATGACAGACGGCGGCAGCGTGTAGATAAGACCCTCATGAAGAATGATTTCGATTTCCGCAGGATGCTGGGAGCTCCGCCCAGACGGCGGCATGCCAAAGTCAGGCCCTTTCGTCGCCGCCGGAGCAAGCAGGGCGCCAGGAGCCGCGGGGTACTTTCTTTGGTCGCACCAGCGATTATCGCGGGCCTTGCCATAGGCCTGGTTGTCACTCAACTCGAAGGCAGGCTGCCTGACTGGTCTTTGACCGGTCATGACCCGACGTCAGAGGTGGGGTGCGTCAGCCCACAGGTTCTGGACGGCGACACATTACGGTGCGGCGCGAGGCGCATTCGCCTATCCTCGATCGATGCGCCGGAGCTGCCGGGCCATTGCCGGCCCGGCCGCGCTTGCACGCCCGGGGACCCCTATGCAAGCACAGGCAATCTCCGATCGCTGGTGGTGGGACAGGCGGTTTCCTGCCGCCAGATTGACACCGACCATTATGGGCGGACGGTCGCACGATGCGCCGTGCAGGGGCGGGATTTGTCCTGTGCGCAGGTGCAGGGCGGCTTCGCTGTCGAGCGCTATGGCGCCCTTCTTTGCGGGCCGTGACATTGAGCGGGGAAGGCATGGTTGAGCCCGCCTCAGGCACGGCCTTGTTGCCATCTTATTGCAGTGATCGGCAAGCGGCTTGCCATGAGAAGGGCGGTTCATGCGGTGCCGCATCGATGCTTCGCGCAGCAGTACGCCCTGAAAAGTTCGTTCAGCGCGCTTGGAAATAACAATCGGCAAGGATCGGACGAGCATTCGCGACGGGAGATTAGGGGGGTTGCATTAGATGCAAATAGCTCGCATTAGCGGCGCATCTGTTTCCAATCCATGTCCGAAGGGGGTTATTGCATGTCCTTGTCGCGTCTCCGCGCATCGCTGGCGTCCGCCGCTCCAACCTATCTTGCGCTGAGCTGTTTTGGCCTTGCAGCATCGCCAGCCATGGCCCAGGATTCCGGCGCCCAGGAAGCGCCCGCCGCCCGGCTTGGCGGCGTCACCGTCACTGAGACGGCGCTCGACGAGCAAGGCATCAAGGTCGATCGCGTTTCGTCACCCAAATTTACCCAGCCTTTGCAGGATACACCGCAGACCATTCAGGTGATCAGCAAGGAGCTGTTCAACCAGCAGGGCGCGACGACGCTGACGGAAGCCCTGCGCAACAGCCCTGGCGTGGGCACTTTCTATGCCGGCGAAAATGGAAACACGACGACCGGGGACGCGATCCGCATGCGTGGCTTCGACACCTCGAACAGCATCTTTGTTGACGGTGTGCGTGACCTGGGCTCGATCGCCCGCGATATCTTCAACACCGAGCAGGTCGAGGTGACGAAAGGTCCTGCCGGGACCGACAATGGCCGTACCGCGCCAACCGGCGCCATCAACATGGTCAGCAAGCGGGCTTCCCAGGAGGCGTTGCTGGCGGGCGCCGTTTCAGTTGGCGTTGACGGCCAGACGCGAGCGACCGCCGATATCAACCAGCCGATCGAGGCGCTGCCCAACGCGGCCTTTCGCCTGAACGCGGTCTGGCAGGACAGCGATGTTGCTGGCCGTGATCATGTGAACAACAAGCGACTGGGGCTGGCGTCGTCGCTGGGGCTGGGGCTTGGAACAGAGACCCGCGCCTTCCTCAATTTCCTTTATGTCGATCAGGACAATATCCCGGACGGCAATGTCCCCACGATCGGCGTCAAAGGCTGGCAGCCGCAGGCGGGGCTGGAGCCGCTGGTCGGACATCCGGTTGATTCGACGAATTTTTACGGCACGCGGCGCGACCATGACAATGTCACGGCGAAAATGGCGTCACTGATCCTCGAACATGATTTTTCCGATAGCGTGAAACTGACGAACATCGCCCGCTGGGGCGAAACGGAGCAGGATTATCTGCTCACGGCCTTCATGTCGACGGGAGCCAATATCACGGCTGGCGATCCTGCGGACCTGTCCACCTATGTGATGACCCGCGGCAATCCCACGATCAGGGACGCAAGGAACCGCATCCTGACCGACCAGCTCAATCTGCGTGCGGATTTTGCGACCGGTTCTGTGGAGCACAGCCTGAGCGTCGGCGTGGAGATCACGGGTGAAAAGCAGGTGATCTACGGCAACAGCACGACGGGCGCGCTGCCTGTCGCCAATCTCTACAATCCCAACTGGAACGACACGAGCGCATTTGGCTATGCGCGCAATGGCGCTCTTTCGCGGGGCAAGACCAACACGCAGGCATTTTATGCGTTCGACACCGCGAAATTCTTTGATGGCCAGCTGTTGGTGACGGGCGGGGTGCGCGTCGATCACTACAAGACCAGCTACACCAGCACGGCGCTGTGCAACAACGGCACGGGCCGCGGAGCCGTCCCCTGCGGCGGTCAGCCGATCGATTCCATCGTCACGACGGCCGATCTGAGCGCGAGCGACACGCTCTTCAACTGGAAGCTGGGCGCGGTCTTCAAGCCGGCAGAACCGCTTAGCCTCTACGTGAACTATGCTCTCTCGCAGCAGCCGCCGGGCGGCGACAATTTCACGCTCGCGACGGGCGATAGCGCCAACAATCCCAATCTCGATCCGCAAAAGGCCAAGACCATCGAGGCCGGCGTCAAATGGTCCGCGCTGAACGGCATGTTGGCTGTCAACGCCGCGGTGTTCCAGACCAAGGTCCTCAACGAGATCAACGGGTCCGATCCTTCCGACGTGCAGAGCGGGTCGAAGCGGGTGAGGGGTGTGGAACTCTCGGTGGTCGGCAATATCACCGAGGACTGGACGATATCGGCCGGTTATAGCCATCAGAAGACCAAGGTTACGAACGGCTCAGCAATCGCGGTCGACGGCAGCTATAATCTGACCTACGCGCCCGACGACAGCTTCACGTCCTGGACCACCTATCGCATGCCCTTCGGGCTGGAGGTCGGCGGCGGCGTCCGTTATGTCAGCGGCCTGCATCGCGGCACCGATGGCGCGGTGGGCACTCCGGAGCGGACCGAAGGATATACGGTTGTGGACGCGATCTTGTCCTATGCGCTGACGGACAACGTCAAGCTGCGCGTGAACGCCTATAACCTGTTCGACAAGGAGTATGTCGTGGCAATCAACAAGAGCGGGTACCGCTACACGCCTGGTCAGGCGCAGACCTTCCTGTTCAGCGCCGACTTCCGTTTCTGATTCCTGTAGGGCAAAAGACAATGGCGGGGGATATCCCCCGCCATTTCTTGATGTATCGGACGCTTCCATGTTGCTGCACATTCCCGATGTTCTGACAGGTGAGGAAGTGGCGGAATTTCGTCGCAGGCTGGATGCGAGCGATTGGACAGACGGTCTCGAGACGGTTGGCCCGCAGGGGGCCAGGGTCAAGCATAACCAGCAGCTGCCTGACGCATCGCCGCTGAGGGCTGAACTTGGCCAGGCGGTACTTGCCGCGTTCAGGCGGACCCCGCTTTTCTTCGCCGCGGCCTTGCCGCGCAAGATCCTGCCGCCGCGCTTCAACCGCTATGCCGGTGGCGGGGAATATGGTTTTCACATCGACGGCGCCGTGATGAGCCTCGGCGAGGAAGAGCAATTGCGCTCGGATATCTCCTGCACCCTGTTTCTGAGCGATCCCGATGACTATGATGGCGGCCGGCTGATCATCAGCGACACTTATGGCGAGCATAGCGTGGCGCTTCCCGCGGGCGATGCGATCATCTATCCTTCGAGCAGTCTTCATCGCGTTGAGCCTGTAACCCGCGGTGAACGGCTCGCCTCCTTCCTCTGGATACAGAGTCTCATACGCGATGATCGGCAGCGGCGCATGCTGTTCGAACTCGACACATCAATCCAGAAGCTGACCCTCGATGGCGCCGACGAGGATGCAGTGCTGCAGCTTACCAGTGTCTATCACAATCTGCTGCGCCTCTGGTCCGAAACCTGAACCTGCGGTCCGGCGGCGCGTTCCGATTAACGGACAGGAAGAATGGCTGACGCGCCGTGCGCCGCCAACTCAGCCCCGCGTCACCAGCCATCCCAGGCCCAGGAAGGCAAGGCCAAGGAGCACAGGTCCACTCCAGCGCGAAACCCGCTGCACCAGTCTTTCACACCTCTCGGCGAGGTCCGGCGAATGGTCCGGGGCATAATCGTCCGCCCGGAGCAACGCATGGGCGGGATGGCGCCTGCTTTGGGGCCTGTGCGAGCCTGAGCATTCTTCATCCGCAGGAAGATGTGGGGGCATTGGCCATCCATGTTCGCGGTAGTCGGGCATCAAGATCCCTGTTCTCCTGGCAAAAGGCTTGGGCCGTATGTGTGGATGGGAGCGGCATCATGTTGAGCCAGGGCAGGCGGAGACCGGTCCCCCTGCTTGAGGCGTGCAGGTCGGCGACACGCATGAACGACCATTCATCATGGTGAGAGCTGCCCCGGAACTGTCCCAATCCTCACCAGCATCAGGTGACGCGTCAATGGTCATTGATTGCCTCAGCCATCGTCCTGTTTTCCGGGATCCGTAAAATCTTTGACGCAAAAGCGACATGCGCCAGTAACGAGCAGTGAATGTCTTCTACAGGACTTGCCTTGGTATTGATCGAGTCGCTTTTTTCCACAGTCGAGGATCTTTGAGAGCCATCGCCATCCTGCAGGAGATGACTGATCAATTCCCGCAACCTGATCTCATGTCTGCGAACCAGGCAGCAAATGTCGCTCAAAGCCCGTTCCCGTTCATCTGCCGCCATCTCCATGTCGGCCTGCGCCAGTTCCAGCTGCCAATGTGTGGGTTCCACAGAAGTCCTCATTTGTCTGTCACTGTCCTGATGAGACAGCCGGCCGATCCACGGCGGAGCTCTCAGGAGTGCTGCGTGGCAGGCCTGCGGATACTCGACGCGGTCCATGAGCGGGCCTTTCGTCGCATATCCTGCCATCGGATGCATGGCAATGCAAAACACTATCAAATAGTAGACAAGGAATGGTCGAGGTGTAACGTAGATCAGAGACATGCGAATCCTTATCAATGTTGATGGGTGCTGGAGGGATCTGAGGTGGGAGCACTGGATATTTCGCCGATCTGCCCTGATGACAGCGGCCCGCTTCCGTCAGCGTTCCTCCTGGTCGCATCGATAGCCAATCTGCAGGAAATTGAGTTGAGTTTCGGGCTTGCGGCGCGGAAGGAAGCTTTCGAGCGTCTCCGGTTGGAGATGCACCGGATTGCACGCCGACCCTTCGTCACGGAACTCGAGTCGGCAGGCGTCATCGAGGCTGTCATCGAATGGGAGGCAGGGGAGGGGCGCCCCGACCATCTGATCCATCGCCTTGCCTGCAATATGCTGTCGCATCCGATCGTCTCGGAGAGCGGATGCTTCTATGTCGTGCCGGAAATCGGCGGCGCGGCGCTGGACCGGGAACATGGCGACATCGATTCCGCCAAGGCCGGTGCCTATCGGCAGCTGGACAGCAGTTCTGTCAAGATCCAACAGCCCTGGCACCTGTTTCGCTATCGCGAAGATATGAGCCGGGCAGCGGAGCTGCTTCAGAAAATCGACCGTGGCGAAGCGATGCTTGTCTGGCAGGCGATCGTTTCCCCTGCAGACAGGGCGCCCTTGCTGTATTTCGAGGGATTGCTGCGCGTCTCGGACGAGGATGGGGCGCTGTTCTCCTGCGAGGCCAATATCAGGGCTGCCGAACGCGTGGGTCTCGCCCCTGAGCTTGATCGCCGGCTGGTATCTCGCGCTCTTGACCAGCTCGAGACGGACGACGACGTCCGCATGGGGGTGAACATTTCCGCGAGGAGCGCCTCACTCCACCGTTATGGCAGGGATGCCGGCTGGCGTGAGCTTAGATCACGTCTGGAGCGCGAGCCCGAGCTGGCCCGCCGCCTGGTGATCGAGATCACCGAGACGGCCGACTTCGCCTCCCTTGATGAGGCCGCTGAATTTGTATCGTTCATGCAACATCTGGGCTGCCAGGTGGCCATTGATGACTTTGGCGCCGGTCGGGGATCGATCATCCAATATGGAGCGCTATGCGCTGATATCATCAAGATCGATGGCAGCTTCGTCCAGCAGGCGGGCCAAAACGAGAAGGGCCATGCGACCTTCCGGCATCTTGTCGGACTGGCGCGGGCGCTGGCGCCGCAGGTCGTGGTGGAGGGCGTTGAAACGGCGGATCAGGCAGAATTGGCGCGCGGAATCGGGATCGACTGGTTCCAGGGCTATCATTTCGGACGCCCCTCGCCGACGCGCGCGCTCGGCGTTTCGGCCGATGCGCGAGCCATCATGGCGCTGAGAAATTTCCAGGATCGGTTTCGCGCCTTCTCGAAGGCCGGCGGTGCCCTGGCATGATGCGCCGGGTCATCCTGGAGAAGCGGCGGATATGGCGGGCCTTGGGCTGCGCTGAGCGATTGCCCGCGCGCCCCGCAAGATCGGAAGGATGAAGACCGCAAACCCAATGGCCAGCCAGGCCACGCGCCCGCCACATGGGACGTGTTCGTGGTCCTTGCTCATGACGAAAGGATGAGCCTCGATGGCCCGGGCTATGGCAGGCCCCCTTGGCGATCTTGCGACGGGATGAGCCTGGACTGCTTGGAAAAGCATCAGGAACGCTTTGTTTGAAAAACAGAAAATGACAGAAGAAAAACGGAGGGTGGCATGACCGAACGGCAATTGGGGCCAATAAGAAACATAGGTAGATCATGCAGAACACCAACACGCAATGCGGCGACCTTGGAGATGATGGAGACTCATTAAACGCTGTAATGCTGGCGGAGCGATGGTCACAGGCCGCCGCCGCAATGGCCAGGCTGGCGGCCGCGCGGGATCTGGGGGATATCGTGGCAATCCTGCGGCAATCGGCCCGCGCCGCGGCGAATGCCGATGGCATTGCGATCGTGCTGCGTGAGGGCGATGCATGTCATTATCTTGCGGAAGATGCGATGGAGCCGCTGTGGCAAGGTCAGCGCTTTCCGCAAGATACGTGCGTTTCGGGCTGGGCGATGCAGAACAGGACATCCGCCGCCATCGCCGATATCACCCTTGATCCGCGCGTGCCGCAGGATGCCTACCGGACGACCTTCGTCAAGAGCATGGCGATGGTTCCCATCGGGGATGGCGAGCCTGTCGCGGCCCTGGGCGCTTATTGGGCTTCAATCGGCCATCCCGATGCCCATGAAATGGCCGTTCTGGAGGCGCTGGCGCAGGCAGCCTCGACAGCGCTGGCGCATGGGCGCCTGGTCGCTGAAATGGCAGAGCTCAATCGCGATCTTGAAGCACGCATCGAGGAGCGGACCAAGGAACTGGAAGCTGCGCATCAAAGCCTCATGCAGACTCAGAAGCTCGAGCTGATGGGGCAATTGACCGGGAATGTCGCCCACGATTTCAATAACCTGCTTTCACCGATCATGACGAGCCTGGATCTTATCCTCCAGACAGGGTCTCCCGGACAGGCTGCCCTCGCGCCGGCCCAGGTGGCGATGGAAGCTGTCGAACGCGCCCGTGCGCTTGTCCAGAGGCTGCTGGCATTCGCGCGGCGGCGCCCGCTCGCGCATGCCGTCATGGACATCAGGTCGCTCCTCAAGGGAATGCAGTCGCTGCTCGAGAGCACCGTTGGCGGACGGATCCAGCTCCATATTGCTGCACCGCCCGGCCTGCCCCATGTCGCGGGTGACCGGCAGCAACTGGAAATCGCGATCCTCAACCTTGTGGTCAACGCGCGCGACGCCATGCCCGATGGTGGCGTTCTCGCCATCTCCGCAAGCTATCCATCGGCCCCGGAAGGCCATTTCGCCAAGGATGACGGCTTTGTCCGGCTGGTCGTAGCCGATCAGGGCGAGGGCATGGACGAGGCGACCAGGACGATGGCGCTCGAGCCCTTCTTCACGACCAAGGGCGACGGCTCGGGCACGGGGTTGGGCCTGTCGATGGTGCATGGGGTCGTGCAGGAGCTTGGGGGCGTCATCGGCATCGCCAGCGAACCCGGGGCAGGCACCCAGGTGAGCCTCTGGTTGCCGATTACCCATGATGTGGAGGCCCAGCGGCCGGCTCCCAGAATCGCGAACGTGGCGATGGAGGTCGAAGGCATTGCGGTCGTGGTGGACGATCATAATCTGGTGCGAAGGGGCACCGCTGCAATGTTGCGGGAAGAGGGGTATAAGGTCGTCGAGGTTGAAAGCGCAGAAGCGTGCCTTGTCAGGCTGAAGGAGGGGCTGCGGCCGGCGCTTCTCATAACCGACCATGTCATGCCTGGCATGACGGGGCTTGATCTGGTCCACCGCGTGGCGGATCTTTATCCGCAGGTGCCCATTCTCCTCGTCTCTGGCTATGACGGGCTTGATGCGACGCCGGCCGATATCGTGCGCATGACCAAACCGTTCCGTCAGCACGAACTGCAGGCAGCGATCGCGCGCGCGCGACGGCAGGCCCAGATGCGGAGCGGGAGCGCTCCATCCGGTGTCAGCAGGGCCGGATGATGCATGGTTTTCAAGCGAGGCGCTTTGGCAAAAACATCGGATCCCGCTGGCCAAGACCCGCCGCCACGGCTCGCGCACAACGCCGCCGCGCTTGATCGATCCTCCTTAGTCTTCCATTGACGGGGAGGGGCGGGTTTCGGTGAGTCGGTTTTGCGAGGTTCAAGGATGGTCAAGCCCACCTTCAAGCAGTCCGAGGTGAACGAACAGTTCGATAGCCCGCTTGGTTCCTGCGCCGAACTGGCGACAGCCATGCTGGATCCGCAGGGATATGTCGTGAGCTGGAGCTCCGGTGCGGAGCGGTCGAGAGGATATGCCGCCAGCGAGATCATAGGAAAACATTTAAGCGTCCTGTTTACACCCCAAGAGCGTGAAGCCGGGGTTCCCCAGCATGCTCTTGAAGCTGCGCGCAGTGGCCGCTTCGAAACGCAGGGCTGGCAACTTTGCAAAGCGGGCCCCGGTTTTCTTGCGCACATCGTGATGGATCCGGTCTGGAACAGGCATGGCGATCTCACCGGTTTCGTGCTGATCACGGCCGATGTGACAGCCGGGCAACGGCGTGAACAGGCGCTTGTCGAGAGCGAGCTTCAGTTCCGGCTGCTGGTCGAAGGGCTCCGCGAATTTGCCATCTACATGATCGGTCCGGACGGAACCGTCACCAACTGGAATGCGGGCGCGAAAGCCATCAAGGGTTACGACGCCCCGGAGATACTAGGCCGGCATTTTTCATGCTTCTACACGCAGGAGGACCGTTCGCGCGGAGTGCCCGCCGCAGCTTTGGAGGAGGCTCTGGAAAGGGGGAAATTCGAGGCCGAGGGATGGCGTGTGCGCAAGGATGGTTCTCGCTTCTGGGCGCACGTCGTCATCAGCCCGGTCTTCGACGATCTTGGCGAGCATAGGGGGTTTGCCAAGGTCACGCGTGACGCGAGCGAAAAGCGCAAGCAGGAGGAGGAGCTGCGGCAGGCCCAGGAGGCGCTGTTGCAGTCACAGAAGTTGCAGGCGCTTGGGGAGCTTGCGGGGGGCATCGCGCACGACTTCAACAATCTCATGACAGTGGTGCGGGGCACCGCCGATCTCCTCCTGAGGCGGCCCGATCTGCCCGAGGAGAAGCGCAGCCGTTATCTCCAAACTGTGCTGGAGACGTCCGAGCGCGCGACCAGTCTGACGTCTCAACTTCTGGCCTTTGCCCGTCGTCAGCCGCTCGAGCCTGAGGTCATCGACCTGAGCGTTCGTCTCGATGCCCTTGCCGAGATGATCCAGCGCACGCTTGGCAATCAATATAGGCTGGAGCTTGACCTTGCTCCCGCGCTATGGCCAGTCGAGATCGACCCGACAGGCCTGGAGACAGCGGTGCTCAACGCCGTCCTGAATGCCCGGGACGCGATGCCCGATGGAGGCGAAATCAGAATTGCGACGAATAACCTCAGTGCCGTGGAACCCGGGATGGTGAGCCTCTCGATTGCCGATACGGGGCCTGGCATCCCGCCCGAGCAGGCCGAGCGCGTCTTTGAGCCTTTTTTCACGACGAAACCGGTGGGCAAGGGAACGGGCCTTGGCCTCTCGCAGATCCATGGCTTTGCCGAGCAGTCGGGCGGCTCTGTGACGTTCCGGTCAGCGCCCGGTGAGGGCGCGATGCTGGAAATTCGTCTGCCTGGCACAGGCAAGATGCCGCCGGCCGCGAAACAGGAGCAGGATCATATTGTGCTGGCGAAGGGACTGCATGTCCTGCTTGTCGAGGATAGCGACCATGTCCGCCGTTTTGCGCGGCAACTGCTCGAGGATCTGGGATGCGAGGTGCTCGAGGCGAGCAGCGCGGAAGATGCGCTCGAATTGCTCAAGGGGCACGCGGTTGACCTGGTGTTTTCAGACATATTGATGCCGGGCCGGACGGGTCTTGAGCTGGCGCAGGACATCAAGGCCGTTTACGGGCTCCCCGTGCTCCTTGCCAGCGGCTACAGCAGCGAGCAGTTCGTTCCGAAAGATCAGCGCGAATTTCCCATCCTGCGCAAGCCCTACAAGCTCGAGACGCTCGCCGCCAGCATCAACGAGCTGGTGGGCGGGCCGCGACGCCAGGCCGGGCGGGCTTGAACCGGACAACGCGGAAGGAAAGGAGACAGGGCGGCGGCAGGCACGCGGTGTAGATGCCGGCGCCGGATCACTCTCAATAATGCCATGTCCAACACTCCATGACCCCTCGCTCCCAAAGTCAGGGGTGAGCTCAACATGGGTCATTTCTCAGTGGAAATTGTGTCCTGCCTAGATCACCTCTCAGCGGCAATCAACAGGCTCCCAACCTTGTTGCTGTGCTAGCGTCCGTGTGTTATTATGCACTAATCATGTAACACATGGAGCGAAGCCCATGACAGAAGCGACATTCACCTTTCGGGTTGATGAAGCATTAAAAAGCGAGTTTGCCCAAGCCGCCAAGGCCAAGGATCGCACCGGCGCGCAGCTTCTCCGCGACTTCATGCGCCAGTATGTCGAACGCCAGCAGGAAGTGGCGGCACATGACGCATGGTTCCGGCAAGAGGTTCAAATCGGATTGGACGCGGCAAATGCCGGTCATCTGATCCCCGGTAATGAAGTCGAAGCCGAAGCAGCGGCATGGCGTGCAGCAACCCGGCGCAGGATGGCAGGCGAGGCGTGAGACTGGTTTGGACTGTCCCGGCAAGCCTCGACCGGAAACACATTCGCGAATACATAGCACAGGACAACCCCATCGCTGCAATCGCGCTGGATGACCAGTTTGCCGATAAGGCGCGCCGCCTTGTAGATTACCCCGGCTTAGGAAGGCCGGGGAGGATGCCGGGAACTCGCGAACTGATCGCCCATCATAACTACATACTGGTTTATGATGTGGCCGGAGAAGCCGTGCGAATCTTGCGTGTCCTTCATGCACGGCGACAATGGCCGCCCAGCGTTGCAACCGGGGATTAAGTCAAGGAGCCTGCCAGATGACCGGGCAGACGTTCACCCGCTATGACAGCGCCGACTGTCTGGAGACAGAAAGATGTTGCGGCCTATCTTGAAGCCGTAATGAACGAAGAGCGGTAATCGGCCGCCGACTATGACGGTCGGACGGGCGAGGCGGTCCGGTGGGCGCGTGTCGAGATCGGCCAGATGCTTACAAGCAGAAGGATGTGTTCTGCGGCTACGACGCTGCCCTTTTCAAGCAATCGCAATTAACCGCGTCCCGAGTCCGACACTTGGCCGGGTCAGGCTCGTGGGAAGGCTCGAGCGAATCGTTAATGATTTTCCCTTAGCGGAGGAGGCGGAGCGGACGGGTCGGGGTGGAAAAAAGCGCTAAAAATGGGTCGGAATTCTGGACAATTGGTCAGCTGGCTGCTTGGCTCGCCACTCGATCCTCCCCCTCCGCTTGCCGCCGAGCTGAAGAACGGCCTGTTCACCTCCGTGCCCATATTCATGGGCGGGGTATTCAACACGCTGTTGGTCGCGGCCATCGCAGCCTGGCGCCATCCCACCCCGGTTTTCACGGGCTGGGTCCTTTTCGAAGCCGTTCTGGGCGTGATGCGCCTGACCTGTCTGGTGCGGGGCCGGAAGGCGATTCAGGCGGAACGGAAGCCGCCGCGTCATGCTGCGGCGCTGCTTTCCTGCGCCTGGTCCGCATCCGTGGGCGTTGGCACCTTCCTTTGCCTCCTGAATGGCGACTGGATACTTGCAACGATTGCGTGCCTGTCCGCGGCGGCGATGATCTGCGGGATATGCCTGAGGAACTTCGGCACGCCCAGGCTGGCTGTCTTGATGGTCTGCGCGACGGTAGCCCCCTGCGCGATCGCGGGGTTGCTCGTGTCCGAACCGGTCCTGACGGTCATCAGCCTTCAGCTTCCGGTCTTTACATGGACCATCTTTATCGCGTCGTTCGGCCTTCACAAGATGCTCGTGTCCCGGATGGTCGCCTTGAGCGAACTCGAGCGCAGCCAGTCGCTCAATCGCACCATTCTGCAATCGAGTCCCGAGCCTACCTTTCTCCTTGATGAGGCGCATCGACTGATCTTTTCCAACCCGCCGGGCCGGGAGTTGTTTGGAGAGGATGTGGCCTATGGCGAGCCATGGTTGTTCATGCTTCCCGCAGGCGACCGGGCGCGGGCTGAGGCGGTGCTTGAGCGGGCCCGGTCCGATCCTGCCAATCTGGTTGTCGAGTTGACCCGTCCTTCCGGTTCGAGCGCCTGGTTTGATATTGTCATCAACCGGACCGCAGCCGCATTGAAAGGCTTTGTCGTCGTCGCGCGCGATATCAGCGACCAGAAGGTGTCGGAGGAACGGGCGATCTGGATGGCCCGGCATGACGCGCTGACGGGACTGCCAAACCGCACCATATTGCAGGACCGGCTGGACAAAATTCTCGATCGTGGCGAGGCATCGGCCGGCGCAGCGTTGCTGATCGTCGATGTCGATAATTTCAAGACCATCAACGACAGCTTCGGACATGATTGCGGCGACGCGTTGCTGTGCACGGTAGCGCAGAGATTGCGCGCGACCCTCCGCGCAGACGATCTGGTGGCAAGAACGGGCGGCGACGAATTCACGCTTGTCATCGCCGCCGCCTGCGAAGCGGACGTGATGGAGACTGCCCGGCGGATTTACGGGCAGCTGGAGGCGCCGATGCGCCATCGAGGACTGCTGGTCGAATGCGGTGTAAGCATCGGGGCGAGCCTTGTCCCGCGCGATGGACGGAAACGTTCCGACATATTGAAGGCTGCGGACGTCGCCCTGTACGCGGCCAAGACGGACGGCCGCGGCCAGATCAAGATCTTTTCGCCTGCGATGCTGATTGAAGCGGAAAAGCCCAGGGCGATGATCGCATCTGCCCGGGACGCGCTGCAGCGCGACGCGGTCCTTCCCTATTATCAACCCAAGGTGTCGCTGTACGACGGCAGGACCGTGGGCTTTGAAGCCTTGCTCCGCTGGCGGGACAAGGCAGGAACGATACGAAGCGCCGAGGCGCTTGTGGCCGCATTTGAGGATCCGACCCTGGGCGCCATGTTGAGCGATCGCATGCTGGCGCGAATTCTGGACGATATTGAACGGTGGGCGGGGGCAGGCGTGCCCTTTGGCCATGTGGCGTTCAACGTGAGCGGCATCGACCTGCGCCGACCGGCCTTTGCAGAGACGATACGCGCTCATTTGGTGTCTAGAAGCCTCCCGCCGCAATGTCTGCAGATTGAGGTCACCGAGCAGGTCTTTCTGGGCCGTGGTTCGGACCAGGTGCAAGAGGCGCTGCAGCGACTGAGCGACTGCGGGATACGGATTGCGCTCGATGACTTCGGGACTGGCTATGGCTCGCTGTCGTGCCTCAATCGCTTTCCTGTCGACGCCCTCAAGGTCGATCGCTCGTTCGTCCGGCAGGTCGGTCGCGGGAGGGATGCGGAGGTCATTGCCTCGGCGATCATCGGCATGGGCCGCTCGCTCGGCCTCGAAATCGTTGCCGAAGGCATCGAAACCGCTGCCCAGGAAGCCTATCTGATGAATGCAGGATGCGACCTGGGACAAGGGTTTCTCTATTCGCCGGCCATCCCCGCTGACGGCGTGCCCGCCATCCTTGCGCATCAGGGCCAGGGTCTGCGGCAGGCGCTGCGAGCATAGGTGGGCGGGGCACTTTACGGCCTGTCGTGACCGGATCCAAAAGCAGGTACGAAGGCGGTGCGCGGCAGGGGAATGCTGCTCTGCGGACGGACTGCTCCGCTCCTATCGCTTGAGCCATCCTGCTCATTTCGCAAACAGGGGTCCCATCTTCAATATTTTGTTACGGTTCGCATTTACCTCATTCATCGATATCATTCGCGAGGGACATGGAGGATGATTTTGAAGCTTGCCGCGTTCACGCTTGGGTTGACGGTTGCGACAGGCGCCGCTGCCGCTCCGCTCCATCTCGTTTGCCTGGGCAATGGCTCGGCCAACAGGATCACCAGCAGTTCCGGTTCCGCTTGGGCCAGCAACGGCGCATCGGCCTGGGGGCAGGTGATCGGCACCCGCGACGTTCCTTTTGACGATCAGGTCAATATCGAGCTGGCGGACGACGGGACAGGTCAGATAAGGATGCCTCGCGCCATGTTGCCGAAAATCCGCGGGGGAAAAGACGGCTGGTTCGAGATCAGGGATGTCGTCAAGGGCCAGGATGAAATAACCGGCACCGTGCAGGTCAATGTTTTCAACTCCCCCAAGCTGCGGATCGACCGCATTCGCGGCCATGTCAGCCTCAGCGGAAAATCCGGCGATTATGCAGGGATCTGCCAGCCTTTTGATCCCGCCACGGTCCAGCGGGCATTCTGATCGTCATGCGGACCAGCCTCATCCTCGCGAACCTGATTGCCTTGCCTGCATCGTTGGTCTCGGCCCATCCGGGTGGATTGAACGCGCAGGGTTGCCATAATGACCGCAGAACCGGCGGCTATCACTGCCATCGCGGAGAATCCGTAGCGACCCGCCGCCAGGCTCTGGCCGGTGGTGGAGGGGCATTTCCCAACTGTGCCTCAGCGCGCGCTGCTGGCGCGGCCCCTGTCGGGGCTGGCGATCCGGGTTATGGACGCCACCTGGACCGCGACGGTGACGGCATAGGATGTGAATGATGCATCGGCCCATGCGATAGACCTTGTTGGCATTTTGCTGGAAAATGGAACCTTTCCCATTTTGCGCATGCCCGATGGTGGCGAGTGGCGGCTGGAAATCCGGAGGCGATACAGGCATCTGCTGGGTATGCGGGTGAAAGTGACGGGCACGAGAAACGGATTCGACATTCTGGCGGTCGACCGTATCGAACGGGCATGACACGCGATCAGGAGCTCTGGGGGATGGCGGCCACGCTGCTTCGTCACCATGGCGACAAGGCCCCATTGCGGGTCGCTGAGCGTATCGGGGCCCTGGCGATGCAGGGGGAGATGGGCGGCGTGGAACTTTGGCGCGAAGTCGCCCGCCGGATGCTCGCCTTGACAGCCCAGGCCGGCAAGGCTTGAGGCTCGTTCGTCGCGCTGGCCCGGCTTGTGCATGATGCATGTCCTGCTGCGTTCATGCGCAGGCCGAAACAGGCGTGGCAATTGGTCGTCATCATCTCAGTCTCTGCCGATGGCGCAGGAATAAAGACCGGGAAGAGAGAATGTCCGTTCCCTTGCTATCATATGATAATTTTCTACGCGGCAGTCATGAATAACAGCGATCTAAAAGCGATAATTCGTGCGCTTGTAGGCGTGATCGAGCATAATGATGGACAGCGAAGGGCTTTCATCGCCGGATTTGTCTGCGCAGATCTTCCTCTCCATTCATCGGAGCGGGCCCCAAGCAATTTTCGTCTCGGACGGCGGACAAGGGAAGCGCTCAAATGAAGCAAATATATTCCTGATCGGACATCCGTCCGCGGTGCCGCGTAGAGCATGCGTTGAATCAGGCGCAGGACGCACGCTCTAATTCTTGGTTGTCGCATCGCTTCTGCGCAAAAGCGGGTTCCCACTTCTGCGCGCGATGCGCTGGGGCAAAAGCTAATCCGACGCGATCGGATCGCAACCCATCCCTGCTCCAGGCACCAGGGGCAGGCAAAGCCGGCAGATTTGATCAGCAAGATGCCGGCCTTGAACTTGAGCCGCGATGCGAGCGCATATTTGGGCTGACTTCATGCTTCCGCCTTGTGCGGTTCATGAGGACAAGCCGTGGTTCTTGTGACCAGGAATAGCGGGATGGTTCCCATTTTCAGCGGGCAGCAGGGTGCCAGCCAGGTCTCAGCGTCTCTTCCACCTCCTCCAGAATCGAGAACAATTCAAGCGCTCCCACGTCATCGTGCCGGGACAAGGCGAGGGCGATCAGCTGCTCCACATAGGGCGGAGCGTGCGCTCCATATTGTCTGACCAGCTCTTTTGCATTCAACATGAGACGCCTTGGCTGATAAATGGTGAAGAACCATAAGCAGTCGGAGCAATCATATCCTGTTGTAAAGGATTGAAAGATGATCCTATCCTCTATTTCATAGCATTCATATACGAATCGGAAAAGAGGCGCGGATGGCTGACGTCGATTGGGAAGTCACAGAAAGCGGATCGATTGTGGCGGAGGCTGTGAGCCGCTCATTTGTCGCCCCCGCATCATCGCTGGTCGCCATAAGGATCGAGATTTCAGATACTGAAGGAGGCTCTGGCCGCGCGCATCAGTTTTTCGTGACATCTGATCTGGCCAGGTTGGTCGGCCGCCGATTGATGAAGGCCGCCGATGCCGTGGATCAGTATCGCAGCTGGGAACGCCGATGGCGCCCATCGCGCCTGAAGCTGGGTTGGACCTCCCGTCATCGTGTAAGCATGAGGGGCCCGCGGCGAAATTATATGGTTGCAGCTGAATGAGAGATGGGCTGCGGCGCTGAGGCTTTTTGAACAGTCGATTTGACCGTCGTTGGACCTTGCGGCCGTCATTGGTGAATCGATCACTGTCCCCCTTTGTTGCGGCTGTCCCAAGCACAACGGCCCATTTGGGCAATTGACGGCTCGTCCGCCGAGAGCGCAAAAAAATGGCCTGGCCAAAAGCCATTCTGATCTTCTGCTGCTTTCCTTCTCATTGGAAATGAGCCTGACGCCCCGCAAATTTGCGGAACGTGATTGCCTTCTCTCATCGCTCGCGGCCGGCTTGCCCCGAGGGAGCGAGTGCATTGCTGATCCTGTGGCTCGTGGGCCAGCGGGGAGATCTGCCGGGCCGATGCCCGCGCCCCGGCAATCGGTCTATGCGCCATGGCCTATGCTGACTCCTGATGGTGACGGCCTACCCTCCAGTGGGGGAGCGGTGGCGGTCGCTCCTGACGGTGAGTGACCATGGAGGCGCGTTCGATGCGGTGAGTTCCGGCTTTGCCGAACCTTGCGTGCCTGCAGTCTGTTCAAACATTCGCTGGGCAATCGCGCTTCATCGCAAAATTGGAATCCTGAGCTCGTACCCCCGTAGGAGATTTCCGCCGCGTCTGCGGTGGCAATGGCAAGTCAAACATGGCACAGACGCTCCGATTCCTGGTCCCTTTCCAAAAGGATGCGATCAATCGTGACCCTCATTCGCCCACTTGCCGTCATCATTCTTGCCGCAGGGCAGGGCACGCGCATGAAGTCGGCCCGGCACAAGGTGCTGCACACTGTCGCCGGCCGTCCCATGCTGCTGCATCTGCTTGCCAGCGTCGGGGAGCTCCAGCCTGAGCGGCGGATCGTCGTGGTCGGCGCGGGACGCGAGCAGGTCCAAAGAGCGATAGCCGAGACGGACGCGAGAATCGTGGTTCAGGAAGAGCAGTTTGGGACCGGTCACGCGGTAGCGCAGGCGCGGGATGCGCTTGGCGGCTTTGCGGGCGACATTCTCATTCTCTATGGTGATGTTCCGCTGGTTCGGCCGGAGACGCTGGCGGCCATGCTCGAGCGCCTCAACCGGGAGGACCAGCCGCGAGCGGTTGTGCTCGGTTTCCGGCCAGCGGATGCTGCGGCCTATGGACGGATCATAGCCGATGGTGATGGCGTCATTGAAAAAATGGTGGAATATAAGGACGCCGATGCTGCCGAACGCGCGGTGACGCTTTGCAATTCGGGGTTGATGGCCGTTCGGTCGGCCGACCTGTTTGGGCTGCTCGACAGGATCGGTAATGATAATGCTGCGGGCGAATATTATCTCCCCGACATCGTCATGCTGCCTGGCGCGCCAAGTGCCGTGATCGAGGCGGAGGCCTGGGAAGTCGCTGGCGTTAACAGCCGGGTGGAACTGGCCGGGGTCGAGGCTTTGTGGCAGGACCGCCGCCGTGCTGAAGCCATGCGGGACGGGGCTACGCTGATCGCGCCCGAAACAATATTCTTCAGCTACGACACAGTGCTCGGCCGGGATGTCGTGGTGGAACCGAACGTGGTTTTCGGACCTGGGGTCACGATTGCGGAGGACGTGACCATCCATGCTTTCTCGCACATCGAAGGCGCCACCATCGGCAAGGGCGCACAGGTCGGCCCCTATGCCCGGCTAAGACCCGGCGCGGCGATCGGCAGCAAGGCCAAGGTCGGCAATTTCGTCGAGATCAAGCAGGCTGGGCTCGGCGAAGGCGCCAAGGTAAACCACCTGTCCTATATCGGGGACACGCAGATAGGCGAGGGCGCCAATGTCGGTGCAGGCACCATAACCTGCAATTATGATGGCTTCCGCAAACACCGGACCGAAATTGGCGCGGGCGCCTTCATCGGGTCTAACAGCGCCCTGGTGGCGCCGGTGCGTATCGGAAATGGAGCCATCGTCGCGGCGGGGAGCGTCGTGACGCAGGATGTGGCCGCCGATGCCCTTTGCCTCGTCCGTCCACTTCAGGAAGAAAAGCCGGGCTGGGCTGAACAATTCCGGGAAAAGTCGCAGGCGCGAAAAGCGGCCGGATAATGGCACAGCCCTTCAGCTGGCGCTTGATGGGGGCGCTGTTGCTGCTCTTCGCCATGATGGGAGGGGTGATCCTTCGGCTGGTCGGCAACGCCCGGGCGATGCCGGTCGTCCGTCATCTGGAGATCGCCCTGCCCTTTCCGAAGGACGCGCATCGTCAGCCGATAACGCTCGCGCTCATGACCGATACGCATGTGGGGCCTGAAAATAGTCCCGAGCGCATGGCGCGCATCGTGGATCAGGTGAATGCGCTCAAGCCCGATCTCGTCGTGCTTGGTGGTGATTATATAGCGGACGCGAAGGGCGGCGGCGCCTATGGGCCCGCTGCAAGCATCGCGCCATTTGCCCGTTTGCGGGCAAGGCTGGGGGTGGTGGCGGTATTGGGCAATCACGACAGCCCGAGCCATTCGCGCATTGACCGGCGTCAATGGCATGACCTGTTCGCCGCGATCGGCATCCGTCTGCTTGACAATCAGGCCGTGCGCCGCGGTCCGCTCGCACTAGGAGGGCTGCGCGATATTTATACCGGCAGACCGGATATCCCCGGCACGCTCGAGCAGATGCAGGCCCTGGGCGGGGTTCGCGTCGTTTTGTCGCACGGGCCAGATGTTTTTCCCCAGCTGCCGGATCAGCCCATGCTTGCCCTGGTTGGACACACGCATTGCGGGCAGGTCGCCTTCCCATTCCTCGGCATCGTCAACGTGCCGTCCCGGTACGGTACGCGCTATGCCTGCGGCATCTATCGTGAGGGCGCCCGGACCATGGTGGTGTCGGGCGGGGTTGGCACCAGCCGTTTGCCCATCAGGATGCTGGCGCCGCCGGACCTTTGGCTGATCACCATTCATCCGCAGTGAGCGCTGGCCGGGGCCATCCCGCACCATGCCCGACAGGCTGATCGATCCCCTCAGACGCCACATCGGAGGACAGGCCGCTGGGGGGTACGGATCCCTTCTGCGCCGGCTATCGCTGGACCGTCAAATCCAGCACGGGACTGAGCATCGAACCGATCTACATAATTTCATAACCGTCACGAGATTAGGCAGGGGCGTCTTCAAAAAAACGGGGGTAATGATGGTTCGTTCGGTTGTTGGGCTTTTGCTTGCCAGCGCATGCTTGGCCGGCTGCGGTAATGTGGGAAGCCCATTCGGCGAAAAACTGAGCTGTTCATCGGCAGCAGGGCAGGACACTACCATCTCGATCATCAAGGACGAGGTCGAGAAGACCATCTTTGCTGGTAGCCAGGAAGCCTATGGTGCGGTTATCTCGAAGTCGAAAATCCGCGCGGCGCTCGACCAGATCAAATTCCTGATCGAGGATGTACGGACCTCGAAGGAAGATCCGAACAGCACGAAGAAATTCTGCACGGGGAAGCTGAAGATCGTCTTCCCCGACGCGATGATCACGGACGCCGACAAAACCCGCGAATTGCAGGGGGTCAACAAGGTGTCCGAGCTTGCGGACAACAGCGGCGCCGAGCGCGAGGCCAATGCATTCACGATGGACATCGATTTCAATGTCCAGCCGACGGACGATGGCGAGAAAGTCTATTCCGAACTGGAGAATGCCGATGCGGCGCCGACGTTCGTGAGCGCAATCCTGGGCGGCCACCTTGGCTACAAGATGGTGCAGCAATCGCACCAGCAAGAGCAACAGCAGACGCAACTGGCCGAGCAGCAGGAACAGGCGGCGCTTACCGAGCAGAAGCAGGCCACTTTGGGCGAGGCGAAGGCAGAGTTCGACCTCTCGACCCAGACGATCAACGCCATCTGGGGCTCCATCCCGTCCGACCAGCGTGACCAGATCCTCTCTCTCCAGCGCGCGTGGATCAAGAAGAAAACGGCCGATTGCAAGGTTGAGGCAGCGCAGGCATCACTCGATCCAGCTGAGCGGGAGTCCACTCGTCTCCGCTGCGAGGCGCGGATGAACAACGAACGTTCGGGCCAGCTTCGGCGTTTCACCTACGGTAACGACACTGGCTATTAAGAAAGGGGCTCCGCGCCCTTGATTTCTCGAGCCAGGCCAACGAACCGGGTAATCCGCAGACAATAGGGCGCCTCGAGGCCAGGCGCCGCCGCCCAGGCAGTGCCTGGCCAACGGTCGTCGGATCTAATCCATTGAGTGGAAAGGCGTCCGCCCAAATGGTCGAGGACTGGCGTCCATCGCCGGAGGGGTTCCAGGTGTTGCGCCCCTCAGGGTCGTTCGAAGCTGGAGCGTAGACACGCCGCGCCTTCAACGCTGGGTTACATGCAGAGCACCCTGCGGCAGCTCTGCGTTATTGGGGCTACTTGCGCCATCGCCTCGCACCGCTGGGCAGCCCCGTCATGCTGCAGCAGCACGTTGATCGTTGGTCCGTCGGCGGCAAATGCCGCCAAGCCTGAAACGACCAGCTCCATTTCGATCATTGTTCGCTCGCGTAAGCGGGAGCGGCTGGGAGCACACCATCCAGGCTCTGCTGGCGGCTCCCGTGCGATGGCTGTCATGCCTATACACATGCCTTGTGAAATGCTAAGGATTAAACATGATGTTTTAGACATCATTCTTGGCATGACTTATTGCGGCGCTGCTTCGGCGCGGCGCTGGCAAATCGGGAAGGGGCGGGATTTTGCAGGACATCGTCATTCTATCTGGAGCACGCACCGCGATCGGCGATTTTGGCGGAAGCCTCAAAGGCGTCGCTCCTGCGGAACTGGGACGTATTGTCATAGATGCGGCGATCAGGCGTGCGGCCATTCAGCCTCATGATGTTCAGCACGTCGTGCTTGGTCAGGTCATTCAAAGTGAACCTGCCGACATGTATGTCTCGCGGGTGGCCGCCATGGCAGCGGGCATCCCGGACCGGACGCCGGCTCTCACACTCAATCGCCTGTGCGGATCGAGCGTACAGGCCGTTATTTCAGCCGCGCAGATGATCGCTCTTTCGGAGTGCGAGATTGTCGTTGCCGGTGGCGTGGAGAGCATGAGCCAGTCGCCTCATGTCGTCAAAGGCCTGCGCTGGGGGCGGCGCATGGGCGATGAAGCGATGGTCGACGCGATGACGGCGGCACTGACCGATCCTTTCGGCGCGGGGCATATGGGGGTTACTGCCGAGAATATCGCGGAGAGATATGATATCACACGCGAGATGCAGGACGCGTTGGCGATTGAGAGCCATCGGCGCGCGGCGCGGGCGCAGAGCGAAGGCCGGTTCGAGAGCCAGATCGTGCCGGTTGAGATCAAGGGACGCGGAACCGTCAAATCGTTCAGCCGCGACGAGCATGTTCGTGCCGAGGTAAGCGCTGCCGATCTTGCCGCCCTGGCCCCTGTTTTCCGCAAGGACCGGGGGACCGTGACGGCGGGAAATGCCAGCGGTCTGAATGACGGCGGCGCGGCGCTCGTGTTGGCATCCGGGGCGGAAGCCCGGCGTCGCGGCCTCACGCCCATGGCGCGCATCGTCGGCTGGGGACATGCCGGTGTCGCGCCAGAGGTCATGGGACTTGGGCCGGTTGAGGCCGTGCCGATCGCGCTGCGCCGCGCTGGATTGACGCTCGCTGACATCGATGTGATCGAAGCCAATGAAGCCTTCGCGGCCCAGGCCTGCGCCGTGGCCAAGCTGCTCGATTTTCCGCCCGACAAGGTCAATCCCAACGGCAGTGGTATCGGCCTTGGACACCCGATCGGCGCGACCGGAGCGATCATCACCATCAAGGCGATGTATGAGTTGGAGCGAGTAGCGGGCCGCTATGGGCTGATCACGATGTGCATCGGCGGTGGCCAGGGGATAGCCCTGGTTATCGAGCGCGTCGGGAACTGAGTTCTTCAGCCGTGACAACGCTGGCGACCGGGTCGGTCGCATATCCCCGTACGGCTGGCAATGGCCTGCGCCTGCGCTACGTGAACGTCGGTCCTTTGCCGTGGACCAGCCGCTGCGAGCGATGGCGTGCCTGACCATTCCGATCAGGAATTCGATTGGGATCGGCTGGGCGTCTACAGCGACGATGTCGTGCGCGTCCTCGACCTTTTCGCTGATTCCCATGACAGCGGCGCGCAAGGTGACTATGCGCCTTATTCAGCACCCGACAGTGACGAATGTGGACAGTTCCCTCCGCCGATCAACATTGCGCTGGCGGCGCCGATCGGAGCCGACGGGCCGCTGGTCTTCGACCTTGGGGATATGCGGACCTTGTTGTTCAATTCCGTCATTATCCAGAGCGGGATGCGGATCAGCGATCCGGTTCGGCTGATCTTCGACTATACGCAGATGATGATGGCATTTCTCCTCTTCCATGAGGCACCTGGCGCGATCGAGATGATCGGCCTTGGTGGCGGATCCCTTGCAAAATACTGCTACCATTATCTGCCCGACAGCCGGATTGTTGCCGTCGAGATCGATCCTGACGTGATTGGTCTGAGGGCCCGCTTCGGGATTCCTGACGACGATCACCGGTTTAGCATATATTGTGCCGATGGCGCCGATCATGTCCAGATTGACCGGTCGCGGCCCGACGTCATTCTCGTCGATGGTTTCGATGGGGACGGCCAGTCGCCACAGCTTTGTTCCGAGCGCTTCTACAACGACTGCTACAATCGGTTGAAACCGGGCGGCCTGCTCGTGGTCAATCTTTGCGGGGACCGGGAGGCTGATTATATTGGTCCGATAGCCCGCATTCGGCGAAGCTTTGGAGAGAATGTCCTTGCGGTGCCAACCGAATGCGGTGCAAACAAGGCCGTCTTCGCCCGAAAGGTCGCGGGATTTGTGTCATCGCCCGATGAGCTTGGGATAACCGCGTCCCGCCTGGCGCCGCGTCATTCCGTCCCGTTCGAAGCGCTGGCGGAGCGCATCGTCGGCGAGATGAGCGCGATCCGTCCTGGATAATGGAAGGGGCTGACGGCTGCGGCATTTTTCCAGGTCTAGACTGACCCACGACGTCGCGTGTAGTCTGCCGTGTCCGCGCTTCGCTGTACCGGCGACGCCTGGGAAAAGGGCTGGAGCTTCCATCGTAGCTCCGCCGACATCCCGGCAGCAACAAAGGTCGAATGCGCCATGGCGCAATGACTGCCCCGCGCTTCATCTGACCGTCCGCGGCGAATGCCCAGTGCGGTGATCGATTCTGGTAAATAGTCTAGGTCGCCCGTGGCTTGCGAGGTAAATGAACAAATCATATAAGCGCCGGAATAATGGGGTATCGCCAGAGCTACGGTGTGATTGGCCAACCAGCGCGCAAACATGTGCCGGAATCCGTCCTGGAACAAGCGTAACGATGCATAGAAGCACTGGACCTTTCGCCGATGCCGTCCTGTTCAGCCTGAAAGATGGGCTGATATGGGCGCACCTGCCCACCCACCCAGCGCCAATCGTCCTGGGAAATAGCGAGACAGTGATCTACATGATGCGCGACTTCCTGGCTCAGTGCGAGCTTGCAGAACGGCTGGGCGATCCGAACTGCCGATAGCGAAGCCGGGTGTGCCCGACGTTTGCGGTCAGCTTTGTGCCGCTTTCAAGGTTTTTGGCGTCCCGTTCGTCGATCCCGGGCTGGTGGCTGGGTCAGGAGCAGGATCCATCAGCCCGTTTGCAGGACGTCCGATCTTTTCCTGGCGTGAAGGAGCACGGTAGATATGACCCATTGGCCCGATAATCGGATCACCAAATTGTTCGGCATCGACGTTCCGATCATTCTGGCGCCAATGGCCGGGCCGGTAATGGCCGACATGGTGATCGCCGTTTCGCAGCAAGGTGGGCTGGGTTCGCTTCCATGCGCGCTGCTGGACAGCGGGCAGGTGGATGTTGAGCTGGCCAGGATTCGCGCCGCGACTTCCAAGCCGGTCAATCTCAACTTTTTTTGCCATGCTCCCGCAGCCCTTGATCCGGCGCGCGAGGCGGCATGGCGGGATCGGCTGAGGCCTTATTATCTGGCGCTCGGCCTCGATCCCGACATTGAGGTCAAACCATCGCATCGTGCAGCCTTTGACGAAAAGGGTTGCGAGATGGTGGAGAAATGGCGCCCGCAGGTGGTCAGCTTCCATTTCGGTCTGCCAGCGGCGTCGATGCTCGAACGCGTGCGCGCGACGGGCGCAAAGATCATTTCATCGGCGACAACCGTTCGGGAGGCGGAATGGCTTGAGGCGCAGGGATGCGACGCGATCATCGCCCAAGGCTCGGAGGCGGGCGGGCATCGCGGCATGTTCCTGACGGATGATGTCTCCAGCCAGATCGGCACCATGGCCCTCGTACCGCAGATAGCGGACGCGGTGTCCGTGCCGGTCATTGCAGCGGGCGGTATCGCTGACGCGCGTGGAATTGTGGCCGCCGCGGCGCTGGGAGCGTCGGCGGTTCAGATCGGGACGGCTTTTCTCCGCACTCCCGAAGCGAAACTGTCGCCTGTGCATCTCGAGCGGCTATGCAGCGCACAGGCTGACGAGACCGCGATCACTAACCTGTTCACTGGCCGCCCGGCTCGAGGGATCATCAATCGCCTGATGCGTGAACAAAGCCCGATGGTCAACGACGTGCCCGCCTTTCCCCTGGCGGGTGGCGCGCTCGCACCCCTGCGTGCAGCCTCGGAGCCTTCTGGATCCCCCGATTTCATGGCGCTTTGGGCTGGCGAAGCCTTTCGCATGGCCCGGCCGCTTCCCGCTGCTCAATTGACGCAGGCGCTATGGACCGAAACGCTCGATCACCTTGGCCGAATGCGTCGTCGTTGAGTCCGCGCATGCTACCGACCCTCGTCAGAATGTCAGCGCGCGGCCTTCCAGAAATCGATAACCTCGAGACTATGCGCGGGCTACGTTCCAGGCCTGAGGGTAGCGGAACAGGGGTGGCGCCCGAAAGTATCGGCTCTAAAATATTGTTGACTAGGAAACATGATTGTGGTTGTTTCCTAGTCAACAAATGGAGCGATTCATGCCTTCGGTCTCCGAATTACCTGATCATACCGGGTTCTGGATGCGCATGGTGTCCAACGCCGTTTCGCAAGGGTTCGCCCGCAAGGTCGAGACCGAAGGCGTCACGGTGGCGGAATGGTCTTTCATGCGGGCGCTTTACGAGAGAGATCCTACGCCCCCATCGGTTCTGGCCGACAGGATGGTCATGACGAAGGGGGCGATCAGCAAGCTTGCAGATAGGTTGCTGGCAAAAGGACTGATCGAGCGGACGGAAAGCCCACACGATAAGCGCGCTCACAGCCTCTCCCTGACAAGAGAGGGACGAGCCAAGATTCCTGTTCTGGCATCGTTTGCCGATGAAAACGACGCCGAATTCTTCGGCGTCCTGACAGAGGATGAGCACGAAACGCTCGGCCAAATATTGCGAACTCTCGCCGAACGGCGCGGTCTCACGGCAACCCCGGTGGACTGACCTCCGGCCGTATTCAACATGACCCGGAAAGGAATCCGCCATGGACGCGGAACGAACGTCTATTGCCGCAACCTGTCTGCAGGCTGCTCACGACGGAAGCCTGAGCTTTCCAGAGATCGTCGGCAAACTGCTTGCAGCCGGCTTCGAGGGGTACGCCATCGACTATCGCCGCAACAGGCAGACATTCTATCTGCCTGACGGAGATAGTCTGGAGCTCGACATTTCGCCCTCCGACAACCCGGTCGCCGCTGCTTTCGATGCCAGCGAGGTGGAGCGCCTGGTGCGATGGGCGCAGGCAAACCCTGCCGACTACAATTATGTCGCCTTCTGCGAAAAGGTGAAGGCGGCCGGCTGTGCGGGATACCTCGTCTCTTTCCTGGGTCGGCGCGTCGTCTATTTCGGGCGCACCGCAGAGACCCATGTCGAACACTTTCGGAAGTGACGAGGGCTGTCACGAATCCGGCAGGAGGGGCGAAGGCGCCGCGGGTCAGGGCAAGGGCAGGCTCAAGCGAGACTTGATCTAGACCGCGTTGCGAAGAGCGTTCACGATCTGCGAATACCTATCACAGAAAAATGCTTCTACGAATATCGTTCACCGTCGCGGTATGAGGCAGGTCCGGTGAATGATGACAGAGCAGAGGTCGCCGACCTGTGTCAGAACGTGAAGCGCCGGCAGATATTGGGTTTGGGGAGATCAGTATCGATGGTGTGCTCGCAAGAGACCTTGAGCCATGGAAGTCGCGCGTGCGGCCCGGATGTGTAAATGGCGAGCGATCCCACCAAGCCCCTGCTGAGGCTGACACCAGACCAGCCGAGACAACGCCCCGCGGGCCAGGCAAAATTTCCCCTGGCCACCTGAGCCTTTCCCCCGGGATCGCCAGCAAGCTACATTCGGGCCGAAATTCGCCTCCTTGCCCAGGCATTGCCAGCACGATCCGGCTCCCTGCAGCCCGATCGATGAAGCCGTGCCATTCGGCCTGGCGGCCACGATCGCTATGCCTGGAATCGTGGGTCTCTATACACAGGTTGCGCAGCGCCGATCATCGAAAGATATGCCAGCGCTCCCCGTGCCGGGGTGCGGGAATGGGTGCCTTGGGTAGCGATCCGTAAGGGCTGGCCATCGCTGAACCTGAAAACTTGCAAGCACCGATGAAGGAATGGCGCCTCCCCAATGGGTTGCCGCTGAGGCAAGCAGCGATCCATGTTTCAGCCAGTACGGCGGTTGCCCCGACGCGTGCTGCTCAAGTCTGAAGGGGTTATCACACTTTACCGCGTTGAATCAGGTTCACGATGCCGAGTAGGACAATGGCGCCGACCACGGCAATGACAAGGCCCGTGATCGAGAACTCTTTGACCGTCCCGGAGATGCCGATAACGCCGGCGATCAGGTTGCCGATGACAGATCCGACACAACCGACGACGATGTTCCAGAAAATGCCCATCGAGGCGTCGCGGTTCATGATCATGCTGGCAAGCCAGCCGGCAATGCCGCCCACGATCAGTGCAATGACCCAACCCATGATGTTCCTCCTGCTGACGTCCCCGATGGGGGAGAGACAAGGCTCGATTTATTCGGCTTCTCGAATTTCTGCGGCGGGGCCGTTTTTCAGGATCGATTCAATGGCATTCCTGGCGGAAGCTTTCGAAGAATATCCTTCGGTCCAGAATATGGATTCATTATTATATTTGAAATATGCAACGAACTCGCCAGACTTGTTCTTCTTTATTTCAAAATAGTGAGCCAAAATTGCCTCCATTCTATGGTTTGTCCGTCTCACGGCCCATTCAGATCAGGACGATACTGATTATGCGCCCCCTATCTTTCGCTGCCCGCATGCGGCATGGCGGATGACGCCGTCTGGTCTGGGGATGGCCTATTTTTGACCAAAGAGTTTTCCTGCCATTCCCGCCAGGTCGCCAAGCGGATTGCCGTCGCCATCAGCATCGAGCATGCTTGCGAAATTTCCAAGCGAACCCTCACCGCCAATGGCGCTGACGATTTGACCAAGAACCGCGCTGTTCACGCCCGTGCTTGCCGAGGCAAGTTCCACCGTGTCCCCCTGCATGGGATGCGCCTTGGCCAGGGCCAGAATGGCTGTTTCCGCCATTTTGGGATCGATCCCAAGCGAGTTGGCGAGGTTCGCAATATCGCCGGGTGAACCGGCAATGGTCTTCATTATACTGTCTATCAGGCTCATCTGGACACTCCTTTGCATTGTTTCGCATGGGCTCTGTCATCCCAGGCCGAGAGGCAGATCGTCTGTGCCCTTGTGCTCAATGATCTGCGCTGTCGCCACCGATGTTCGCCAGGGATTCTTCGGGTGCAAGAAGCAGGCGCCAGATCAGGGCGCCGATGATCCCGCCGGCCAGTGGCGCAAGCCAGAACAGCCAGAGCTGACCGAGCGCGTCTGTCTGGGCAAAGAGCGCTACGCCTGTGGAGCGGGCGGGATTGACTGAAGTGTTTGTGACCGGAATCGAGACCAGGTGGATGAGAGTGAGCGCCAGGCCGATGGCCAGGGGCGCGAAACCTCCGGGAACGGCCCGCGACGTGGATCCGAGGATGACGATCAGAAACCCCGCCGTCAGAATGATTTCGGTGAGCACAGCTGCCTGCAGCGAGTATCCGCCGGGAGACAGGTCGCCAAAGCCGTTCGACGCGAACGCGCCAGCCTCGAAGTTCGCCTTGCCCGACGCGATGGCATAGATCGCCGCACCTGCGGCCACTGCGCCAATGACCTGAGAGATCCAATATGGGATCAGATCCTTCCACGCGAAGCGGCCGGCGGCCGCAAGGCCAAGGGATACCGCCGGGTTGAAATGCCCACCTGAGATCCCGCCGACCGCATAGGCCATGGTGAGAACCGTAAGGCCAAATGCCAGCGCGACCCCTGCAAAGCCGATGCCAAGGTCGGGATAGGCCGCTGCCAGCACCGCAGAACCGCAGCCGCCGAATACCAGCCAGAATGTGCCGAAAAACTCTGCACTCAGCTTCCGTATCATGACACCTCCTCCGATTGTATTTTAAACCCAGGTTAATCGCTTGGCCGGCTGGTGCAATGCCTTTTGTTTCAGTTACGAAATGTGCGCCGTTTCAGCACGGAAGACGGAATGTTGATTGCCCAGGGATCCCTGGGCGACAGGGAGTATACAATAAAGAAAGTTATAGATAACCGCATTAATATTCATTTTCTTATCGGACATTGATGAGGCCATGTTGTTGTCTGATCCAGACGCAAGGCCGATTTGATGTACAAATATGATGACTATGACCAGGCCATGGTTGATGCCCGTGTCGAGGAGTTTCGCGACCAGACCCGCCGCCGGATCGAGGGCCATCTGAGCGAGGACCAGTTCAAACCGCTCCGGCTCAAGAACGGCCTGTACCTCCAGCTCCACGCATACATGCTGCGGGTCGCGGTTCCTTACGGGACGCTCAATTCCAGGCAGATGCGCAAGCTGGCGCACATCGCGCGTACTTATGACCGAGGATATGGGCATTTCACAACGCGGCAGAACATCCAGTATAACTGGATAAAGCTCGCAGAGGCGCCCGATATCCTCGCGGAACTGGCGACGGTCGAAATGCACGCGATCCAGACCAGCGGCGAGAGCATTCGCAATCTGTCGGCCGACCATTATGCTGGCGCTGCTCCCGACGAAATCTGCGATCCGCGCCCATGGGCTGAACTGATCCGCCAGGCGACCACCTTTCATCCGGAATTCAGCTATTTGCCGCGCAAGTTCAAGATCGCGGTGATCGCAGCAAAGGAGGATCGCGCGGCCTTGCGCTGGCACGACTGCGCCCTGCGCATCGTCGAGAATGAGAAGGGCGAGCGAGGCTTCGAGGTCTATGCCGGCGGCGGCATGGGCCGCACACCCTTTATTGCCTTTCTCATTCGCCCCTTTTGCCCGGCTGGCCAGATCTTCTCCTATATCCAGTCGATCCTGCGCGTGTGGAATCGCCATGCGCGGCGCGACAACATCCACAAGCAGCGCATGAAAATTCTCGTGCATGAACTCGGCGAGGATGAGTTTCGCCGCCAGGTTGAGGCCGAGTTCGAGCATTTCCTGACGCTGGGCCGGGATTTCCCGCAGGCCGAATATGACCGTATCGCCGCACATTTCGAACCGCCGCCGTTCGAGACGGGTCTCGCCGAAGCGATCGATCGCTCCGATCCGGATTTCGCTTTGTGGGGCGATCGGCAGGTGGAGGCCCATAAGGCGCCCGGTTATGCGATCGTCAATATCAGCCTGAAGCCTGTCGGCGGGATCGCCGGCGACATCTCGGCGGAGCAGATGGAGGTGGTGGCCGATCTTGCCGAGCGCTACAGCTTCGATGATCTGCGCTCTACCCATGTCCAGAATCTCGTGCTGCCCATGTGCGCAGGCAGGATCTTCACGCCGTCTGGAAAGCGCTCGACGCGGCAGGATTGGCGGGCATCAATCTCGACCTCGTCACGGACATCATCGCTTGTCCTGGCCTTGATTATTGCACTTTGGCCAATGCGCGATCGATCCCCGTCGCGCAGCAGATTGCGGATCGCTTTGCCGAGCTGGACCGGCAGCTGGATCTGGGCGAACTCAAGATCAAGATCTCGGGCTGCATCAACGCCTGCGGCCATCACCATGCGGCGCATATCGGCATATTGGGCGTCGATCGCAAAGGGACCGAACATTATCAGCTGCTCCTGGGCGGGTCGGGGGCGCAAGATGCCTCCCAGGCCAGGATTACGGGTCCGGGTTTCGACGAAACCGGCATTGTCGATGCGGTCGAGCGTACCATCGAGCGCTACCGTCAGATCCGCGAGCCGGGCGAACGCTTTCTTGATTGCTACCGCCGGGTAGGAATGGACCCGTTCAAGGAGGCGATCTATGGGTGATCTCTTGCGTTTTCGCGACGATCCGGCTCCAGATAAGCCCGGCGTCACCCTGGATGCGTTTCTCGATCAGAAGGATGCGACCTCGGTTCTTCTCGAGGCAGGCGACGACGTCCGGATGCTGTTGCCGGTGCTGGATCGCGTGCGTCTTGTGGAGATCGATTTCCCACGCTTCCGCGATGGCCGCGGATTCTCGAGCGCATGCATCCTGCGGGAGGCGGGCTATACCGGCGAGATCAGGGCGGTCGGCGACGTATTGGTCGATCTGCTGTTTTTCATGCGTCGCTGCGGGTTCGACGGTTTCGAGCCTGACAATCCCTTCGATCCGGTTGCTGTCGAGGCGGCGCTGAGTCGCTATCCCGGGGCTTATCAGTCCGCGACCGACGATCTGACGCCGATTTGGGCATTGCGGCAGTCTGCAACCGCTTAGCCGGCGGTCCCCATGAAACGGCGGCGATCGCTATTTGGCCGTTTTCGGCACGCGGATCCAGGAGGCATCAGCGCGCTCGCATCTAAGAGAGGTGGCGGGCGGAAAAAGATCACCGAGCGACCACTGCTACGGCTGATCGATATTCAGGCGCCATTCGTTTTGGGCCGGCCATGGCGCTGGATGCGAATGTTCCGACCAAAGACCCATATCTTGAACCTGCTGCACAGGCACTCCGATGGACAGCCGCTCCCGACGCCGCCTCTAACGGCACCGCAGGCGTTGAGGCGGGTCATTGGCCCGATCACGCATCCTGTCGGCACAGTAGCTTGACCCGGTCAATCATTTTAGACGCTCCGGAAATGTCAAATACCGAATGAACTTGTTGGCCGCGATAGGTAGAGACTGTTGCAAGGAGCTCCTTGCCGCCGTTCAGGAGGGCTCCAAACTCATTGACGGCGGACATGCCCAGGGTGAAGGCGGAATGCTTGCCATAATACCACCTAAGCGTTTCCGCCGGTTCTCCATCGATCTGGAACATTATTTCCCCTTTCCGCGTCCTTGAAGGCTGCTGGGAGCACTGAGAAATTTATCGGTTATAAGCCTGAAGCGGACTGGCGCGCTACCGCGGTTCGAATCCGAGCAAGCGAAAGATAGGATCGCGTTCCCGTCCTTCGAATAGACGGTCCCTTCCGATTTGCGTTTGTCAGTCATGACGGCCGCATTCTCTGAGACCTTCCACGCGCCTATCGCTTCAGATGACGTTACTGCGGCCATGAGAAGAAGAGACGCAAACATCATTTAGCCTGCCTTATTGAAAACATGTTGTCCGCCGCGCCAGGGATTTGACAGGTGAGTGCGATAGCGGCTGCTGGAAAAGAAGAGGAGGTCGTCGCGACCGCGCATGATATCGCCAATACCCGATTTCTTCAATTCAACACCCTTCTTGGAACCATTGTTGTCCTTGAAACGCGGGGCCGCAACGCGAACCGGCGAGACAGTATCAAGCGGAAGCCCCTGTACTATCACTTTGGTCGCTTCTTGAAATAGACGCGCTCCGCATGCGGTTCGGCGATTACGTCGAACCCTGCATCGACCCACGCCCGCTGATGCGGAGCCAGACGGCCGGAGGCGCCGTCGACCTGCCACCAGCCCGGCTTTGCCGCAGCGTTGGGCAGCAGCGCGTTGATGATGCCTTCGATCTGCGCGAAGGTCAGTTCGACGCCTTCCGCGTCGTACCGGATATTCCAGCGTTTGAGGAAAGCGCCCAAGCTGTCATATTTGCCCATTGCGCTATTTCAGGACTTCATGTCCCATTCGTCAAGGTTCTGAAAAGGATTCGATCCCGGATGTTCGATGCCAGGCCGCAGGCTGATGGCCCTTCACGGGCATAGATATGCGCGTGAAGGGGGCTGCGACGGGTAGTAGGAACGTGAATCTGCAGGGCAGACTCGCAAGCCAACCAATGTGCCGCTCGATATATCGCTGGTCGCCGAAGCGAAGCGGCTGGGTACCAATATCTCGCGTGCGCATGAGGCTGGGCTGATAGTCAGGAAGCGGGAGCGCATATGGAAGACGGAAAATGCCTCTGCGTTGGAAAGCTCCAACAGCTACGTCGAACAGGATGGGCTGCAGCTAAGCCAGGAGCCGTCAATTCCGACGGCGAAAGTCGACATGTACCGTCGAAAGAATGGCGGTCCTTTCGTTCTCGCTTGTCTGGCGAATTTGCTCGGCGCTCTCAACGATCGTCTCGTCGCCCCCTTGCTGCTGATGGACCGAGCCCCGAGCCTGCAGCGCGGTTGACCCGATATTGGAGGTCGATGGAGCGCGGCTGGTGATGGTTACGCAGTTCGCCGCGAGCCTCTCGGCCCGTGGTTGAAGCCGGTCCGTGCCTGTAATGGGCCGTGTTTCGTCGCGGCACCCGGTCGCAATCCCGGCGCCAAGTGCCGCTGAAAGCAGCCGGCGCCGGGATTCCCCGTGCCGTCGGGGGGACCGGAGCCGGCACGGGACCCAATCACGAAGGGGGCCTATGGGGTAGGCGGATCGGGTCGATCTATTCTAGCCGCGAGTTCCGGACATGTCGAAGAATTTGTCGCATGGGTCCAAGCATTCAGTCATCCAATGCTTCGAAAGCGCCGACACGGCCTGCGAACAATCGATCTGATTGTTGCGGATGCCTCACTGTTTCGCGTGGGACGAGGATGTCCTGCCAACGTCCATACGGCCGAATGAGCGATGTTCCTCGCTCTCCCGGACTCATATGCGTTGCTGAATTATGTCTGATTTGTAGCAAAAACGTCATTTCCTTGTGGATTTGGCCGCCTCGGCCAAAATGTTCGTGGCGCCTTTGCTTTGCAGGGTGTTTTCCAGTCTTCGGCCGATTTTACCGGATTGGCCTTGGATCCACCTCATGGCGCGTTAGGAATTGTCCCTGCGGGAAGCCGCGATTGTTCGAACGCGCGATCGAGGTTCAGTGACCATGGTCCAGCAGGGTCTGCCAGTTGCCGTCGAGTGGCTTGTTGCGCGCGGCCAGGATTGAGGGCCGATGCGGACGCTCTGGCCCCAGATCTGCGATGGCGCGTTCGATCACCCTGACGCGATCCTTCCAGGCCGGGTGGGAGCGGCTGCGGATACCCCCGTCATGGGCGGGCCCGAATGCACGCCAGAAGATGACGGCGATAGCAGGATCGAATCCCGCATTGGCGAGGAGCGAGACCGAGAGGATGTCTGCTTCCAATTCGGTCTGGCGGAAATAGCCGACATTGCGGCCCATGCCTGACAACAGGCCATAGTCCACGCCTCTCGCCTCAAGCCGCTCGCGGTGCCGCAGGACATTATGCGCGAGTTCATGGGCGATCGGCGCGACGACCCAATCGGGATAATCTGCAAAGAAGCGGCTGCCGATCTGCACGACTTCGCCATCCGCCTGGGCAAGGAAATCGGGGCCGAGCACCACCTCGAAGCGCGTGCGGCAAGCGGGCTCCGGCACGACGACACGCTCCTGGTCGTGCCCGCCGCGACGCAAGTGAAGCGTGAGCGGGCGATCGACAGGGAGCGCCATGATGCGACGCGTGGCGTCGGCCAGTGCGGAGGTGTTCGCCCTGGCTTGAGGATCGGCAGGCGGGAAACGCGCCGGTCCCACGGCCATCAACGTGTCATCAGCGCGAATGCCTGCGGCGGCCGCCGGCGATCCCTCCACGACCGCCTCTATTCCGATGGGACCATCGAAACGGAAATGACGGATGGCTGCCGCGCGGACATCGCGCGCATATTGTGCAGGCGTATGCAGCATCAATCCCAGGCTGGGCTCCTGCCGGTCGCACAGGCTGGCGTTGGCGACGGCGAGCCGTCGGCCAAGCCGCGCCATTTCCGCATCGACCGCGCGAATGGCTTCGAATGGTGGAGACACGTCCGCCGAGGCAAGTGGACCAGGAACGGCAAGCGCGATTGCCATGATCATGGGGCGGAATGCTTCCCGCTTCCACCATTTTGCGCTTGCAACCCTGTCAACTTTACCCATTGCTGTCATCTCGTCCTTTAAGAACCATCAAGGTGCAGCATCCGCTGATGCTCGAAAGACTGCTTTCCCGATTTGCAAAGACCCCGCCTGCTGCCGTGCGCGCTCCGGAAGGACGCAGGCTTTACGCCATCGGCGACATTCATGGCCATCTTGATCTGCTTGGGGGCCTCCTCACGCAAATAGGCGCCGACGAGGCGGCGCGCAGCGGCCCCAGAGGCGAACTGATCTTCCTGGGCGATCTTATCAATCGTGGACCGCAGTCTGCGCAAGTTATCGATCATCTGATTGCGTTGCAGGCAGAGCGGCCCGAGACGCGATTCCTGCTGGGGAACCATGAGGAGGTCTTTCTCAAAGCCCTGAGTGGCGACCGCGGTGCGCTACGGTTTTTCGATCGGATGGGCGGCGCGCAAACGATCCTGAGCTATGGCATAACGAGGAATGCCTATGAGGCGGCGGACTATGACGAATTGGCCGCAATGCTCGAAAAGGTGGTTCCACCCGCGCATCGCGCTTTCCTCGCGAGTTTTGAGGATATGATTGTCGAGGGCGACTATGTCTTCGTCCATGCCGGCGTTCGCCCGCGGGTGCCGCTTGAAGAGCAGAAACCAGGCGACCTGCGCTGGATTCGTGATGATTTTCTCCGCGAAGCCAGGCCTCTGATACCGGGAATGGTGATCGTTCATGGCCATACGATCTTTGAGGACATTATCGAGCGGCCGGGCCGGATCGGGCTCGACACAGGCGCCTATCGCTCGGGCGTGCTGAGCGCCATGGGGTTTGAGGGTAGCGAGCGATGGATCCTGCAAGAAAATTCGTGATTGCTTGCAACGCACCAGCATTCGAAGCGTTTGAATGGCATTCAATGGGGTAACGCACTTGCACAATGCCGAATCCAGTGATACCAAAGCACAAATTTCAACTTCCAAAGGGACAACCGACATGCGTATCCGCATTCTTCTTGCTGGCCTGGTGGCGTCGTCTCTGGTGGCTGCACCGGCCATGGCGAACTCTGCTTCCGCGCTTTCTGTCGCCAAGGCGACGCAGGTCAAGGCCGCGACTCCTGCCAAGAAGGCAAGCAAGCTGCAGGGCGTTCCTGTGATTGCCCTGGTGGGTCTTGCTGCCGTGGCGGTCGGCGCGGTCGTGGTGGTTGCCGATGACGACGACTCGGACAGCAACTGACCTCTAAGCAATTGTAAGAAAAGTGGCGGCCGCGAGCCGCCATTTTTTTGCCTGTCTTTCGGGGTGAATGCCGCCTGATTTGCCGAATCACGCTCGCGGCGCAAACCCGAGCGGGCCGACTCGGGTAAGGAAAGGCCGGGGTCGCGAAAGACTTCGAAACAGCAACCCGTGTCTCAATCTTATTACGACCAGTAAGCAGAGATCGGCCGGGCTCATCTGGTCAGCCGATCTTGATCAGAACCGGCTGGCGCTTTCCTACAGTATGATTCGGAAGACTGACTTGGATCATGCTCTATTCGTCTTTTGCCCGCATTTTGCGAGCCAGCAGATGATGCCATCTGCTTCGAAAATGCTCTAGCGCATGACCTGGTGGAGTTTTATTCGTTCAGGCGCAACTTGCTTCTCGTTTTCCGGACCGTCCGAGCTCGATGGCGCAGCCCGCTCCGGACATGCTGGGTCGCCAAAGGTCGATTCGACAGGGACGTATCCCCATCCGTCGAAGAGCATCGGCTTGTTGCTGGTGGCCCGGCGAAATTCTCCATCCCGAAAAATCATGAGAACCTCCCTGTCATTGGATGGAGCCTTCCTACTATGAAGCGGTTCGGTATGGAACCGAAGAATTGACAAGCATTCGCAGCCTATGTTTCAAAGGGGACGGATGAATGCTGCGATTCCTCCATGATTACCTATCATTGTAACAATCGGCTCGCATAAGCCATCACCAGGATGGCCCAACTGAAAGGATGTGTGGAATTCTCGCTTCGGCCTGACAGCCAGAAATGGCGCTGGTCGATTACCATGTTGCGACGACCCATCAGCAGGTCGTTATTTGAGCTGCTGAAGCAACAGGACGCCCATCCGGCTCTGCATGTCATGCTGAGCTGCCGTATTTCTGCGTGTGCGGATAGTTGATCGGTCGTCATTGAGATTCCCTTTCATTTTGTGGCCGAGGCCTTGGGAGAGGGGCCGGGAATAGCAGAAGCGCAAGCCGTTGGGGCTGCTCCAACGGCATAGATTTCTTGCGATGGCGAGGCTGCACCCTGCTGTCCTCATGCCTGTTTACGAACCGGGTCGGGCCCCGAGTTTTCGCAAATAACCGTAAAGGAATCGCAACTTGCATCGGATTGGATGCTGTGCATAAGAAGCACTCGCAAATTGGGGCTGAATATTCATGTGTGGAATCGTTGGTATCATAGGCCATGATGATGTGGCAGCCCGACTGCTGGACGGCCTCAAGCGGCTGGAATATCGGGGATATGATTCCGCTGGAATCGCCACCTTGAACAATGGCAGGATCGAGCGGCGCCGCGCATCGGGGAAGCTGAACAATTTGTCCGGAGAGCTTGAAGCCGCTCCGTTGCAGGGCGCGATCGGTATTGCGCATACGCGCTGGGCGACGCATGGCGGCCCGACGACGAACAACGCGCATCCGCATGCCACCGCCGAGGTCGCGGTCGTTCACAATGGTATCATCGAGAATTTCAAGCCGCTTCGCGACATGCTTGCCGCGCGCGGTCGGGTGTTCACGAGCGAGACCGATACGGAAGTCGTCGCGCATCTGATCAGCGAACAGGTAGAGGCCGGGCGCGGTCCCATCGAAGCGGTCCGCGAAGTTCTCCCTGAATTGCGCGGCGCCTTCGCGCTGGCGATCCTGTTTCGGGAGCACCCGGACCTCCTGATCGGCGCCCGGCTGGGTTCGCCGCTGGTGGTGGGCATTGGCGAGGGAGAGACTTATCTTGGCTCCGACGCGCTCGCGCTCGCGTCGCTGACCCAGCGTGTCGTCTATCTGGAGGAGGGCGACTGGGTCGTCTGTACGCGCGAAGAGGTACGGATCTTCGACCAGGATAATGAGCCAGTCGAACGTGCGGTAACCCTGTCGGGTGTCGATGGCGAACTGGTGTCCAAGGGTAACCACCGCCATTTCATGATCAAGGAGATTTACGAGCAGCCGATCGTCGTCGCGCAGACTTTGCGGTCCTATCTGCGCCGCATTGACGAGACGCTGACGCTGCCAATCCCGGACTTCGATCTGTCCGGGATCAAGCGAGTCACGATCGTGGCGTGCGGCACCAGCTTTTACGCGGGAATGATCGCCAAATACTGGTTCGAGCAGTTCGCGCATGTTCCGGTCGATCTCGATGTGGCATCGGAATTCCGCTACCGCGCGCCAGTGATCGAGCCCGACGGGCTGGCGCTTTTCATCAGCCAGTCGGGTGAAACCGCCGATACGCTGGCGGCATTGCGCCATGCCCGGGAAGAAGGGCAGAAGATCGCCGTCGTGGTCAACGTCCCCACGAGCAGCATGGCGCGCGAGGCGGACCTGGTGCTCCCAACCCATGCGGGTCCTGAAATAGGCGTTGCTTCGACCAAGGCCTTCACCTGCCAGCTGGCCGTACTGGCAGCGCTCGCGGCCAATCTGGCCCGCGCCAAGGGCCGCATGACGCAGGAGGATGAGCAAGGGGTCGTCAGGCATCTTGCTGAAGCGCCGGCGGCATTGAATGCTGCCCTCGCCTATGAGGAAACCATCCAGACCGTTGCGGCCGAGATCGCGGCGGCGCGGGACATTCTCTATCTGGGACGCGGGACCGATTATCCGCTCGCGCTCGAAGGCGCGCTCAAACTCAAGGAAATCAGCTACATCCATGCCGAGGGCTATGCGGCCGGCGAGATGAAGCACGGCCCGATCGCGCTCATCGATGAAAAGGTGCCGGTCATTGTGATCGCGCCTTCGGGTCCTCTCTTCGAGAAGACCGTCAGCAATATGCAGGAAGTCCAGGCGCGCGGCGGTAAGGTTGTGCTGATCAGCGATTATGACGGGATTGAGGCTGCTGGCGCCGGCTGCCTGGCGACGATCACCATGCCCAAGGTTCACCCGCTCATTGCACCGCTGGTGTACAGCGTACCGATCCAGCTCCTCGCCTATCATGTGGCGGTCACCAAGGGCACGGACGTGGATCAGCCGCGCAATCTCGCAAAATCGGTCACGGTCGAATGACGTGCGCAGTGTCTGCCCTTCGTTCAGCCGCGACGCTGGCTTCGAGCTGACCATCGATCCATTTCGCAAAGAAAGCACATCGACAGAGGTGCCCAAGCAATGACGAAAGAAATCGCCAATCCTATCCTTGACGCTTTAGAAGCGCTTACGTCGCTGCCGCGCTCGGCTCGGCGATGGCTGGTCTTCAGTCTGGATGGGGTGCTTTGTTTCGGCGCGGCATGGATCGCGCTTGCCCTGCGATTGGGCGAATGGCCCGATGATGTAAATGTGCTGCTGACACTGGCTGGCACAGCGCTGCTTTTCTGGGCGCCGCTGGCGTGGCGGATGGGTATCTATCGTAATCTGATCCGCTTTTCCGGTGCCAGAGCGTCCGGCAGACTGTTCTATGCCTGCGCTCTATTGTCGGCGCCGCTCACGATCATTTTCGGATGGGTGCAGGTTTCGGGCGTTCCGCGCACGACATCGCTTCTCCATCCCATGATCTTCTTCCTGCTCATGCTGTTCCTCCGCTTGAGCATGCGTTTTGTCGTCAGCGATCTTCTGCATATGGCAAGGGGGAATGGAGAAGGGCGCCGGCGGCTTTTGATCTATGGCGCGGGACGTGGCGGCCAACAGCTCGCCAACAGCTTGCGGCAGGAGCCGCACCTGGTCCTGGTCGGCTATGTCGACGATGATCCCCGGCTGAGCGAGCAGCAGCTTGATGGTTTTACCGTCTGGCACTCGACATTGCTGGATCGGATATTGGAGGAGCGGCAGGTGGATGAAGTCCTGCTCGCGATTCCAAGTGCCCTGCGAGGCCGCCGCCGTGAGATCGTGACGGCGCTGCAGACGCGCAAGATCCGCGTCAGGATGCTGCCCGGCATCGGTCAACTGATCGACGGCCATGTGACGGTAAGCGATCTTCGCGATGTGCAGGTCGAGGATCTGCTGGGCCGCGATCCGGTTGCGCCCAACGAGATGCTGATGGGGCGCTCCTTGCTGAGCAAAAATGTGCTGGTGACGGGGGCGGGCGGATCCATCGGCAGCGAACTTTGCCGTCAGATCATCCGCTCGCATCCCCGGCGCCTGATCCTCGTCGAGCAGTCGGAATATTTCCTGTACGCGATCGAGCGCGAACTGCGGCAAATGGCCTCGCAGGAGGGGCATGATGTTGAAATCGTGCCTGAGCTTGCCGATGTCGCCGATCGGGACTCTGTTTTCCGCATCTTTCGCCGGTGGCAGCCCGAAAGCGTCTATCACGCTGCTGCCTACAAGCATGTGCCCCTGGTGGAGAGCAATCCGATCGCGGGTCTGCGGAATAACATCTTCAGCACTCTGCATTGCGCGCTTGCCGCCGAAGCGGTGGGGGTCAAGCGTTTCATTTTGGTGAGCACTGACAAGGCTGTCCGGCCGACCAATGTCATGGGCGCGTCCAAGCGGGTTTGCGAGCTCATTCTTCAGGCGCGGGCGCAAGAGCAGAAGAATACGCTCTTCACGATGGTGCGCTTCGGCAATGTGCTGGGGTCGAGTGGGTCTGTCGTGCCCCTTTTCAAGGCGCAGATCGCTGCAGGCGGCCCGGTGACGATCACGCACCGGGAGGTCACTCGTTATTTCATGACAATTCCCGAAGCGGCTTTGCTGGTCATTCAGGCGGGTGGCATGGCCCTGGGCGGCGAAGTGTTCGTGCTCGACATGGGGCAGCCTGTCCGCATTCTGGACCTTGCCGAGACGATGGTCAGGCTTTCCGGACTGTCCGTGAAAGATGAGGCAACGCCTGACGGCGACATCGAGATTGTCGAGGTAGGCCTGCGTCCCGGAGAGAAACTCTATGAGGAGCTCCTGATCGGCGACGATCCTGCCCCCACCGCACATTCGCGGATCATGCAGGCGCGGGAGAACATGCTCGCCTGGGCCGGCTTGTCTGCGAACCTCGACCGGCTTGGCGCCTTTTTGAGCCACGGGGGGTCCAGTGGCGCTCTTGCGGTCCTTCGTGAGCTTGTCCCGGAATATCACTCGCCAACGGTCATGAAGGACGTCGCGTCCTGATGGTGACCTCTTAGCAGACGGCCGGCCTGCGGGCCGATCACATTCATTCCAGTCTCTTCGGTCAACCTGGTGAAGGGGGCCATGAAGCAAAGGGAAATCCACCCATGTCGATCAAAGTGATGCTCGTGTTCGGGACACGGCCTGAAGCCATCAAAATGGCGCCTCTTGCGCTGATGCTGAGCAAGGACAGCCGATTTGACTGCCGCATCTGCGTGACCGGCCAGCATCGGGAGATGCTGGATCAGGTCCTGAAAATCTTTCGCCTGGAGGCCGCCTATGATCTCAAGATCATGCGTCCCAAGCAGGATCTGAGCGACGTCACCAGCGCGGTACTGCTCGGCATGCGCGAGGTTTTTCAACAGTTCCGGCCTGACATGGTGCTCGTCCACGGCGATACGGCGACAACGTTGTCGGCTAGCCTTGCGGCCTATTATCATCAGATACCGATCGGCCATGTCGAGGCCGGGTTGAGAACGCATAATCTCTACTCGCCATGGCCTGAGGAGGCCAACCGCAAACTGACCGGGGCGCTGACGGCGCTGCATTTTGCGCCCACGCAGTCCGCGCAGGCCAATCTGCGTCGCGAAGGGGTGGATGCGGGCGACATTCTGGTCACGGGCAACACCGTGATCGATGCGCTTCTGCAGGTCGTGGAGCGGCTGAAGGGAGATAGCGCCCTGGTGCAGGATGTGCAGCGGCAACTCCCGCAACTCGCCGGCGATCGGCGAATGATCCTGGTGACCGGACATCGGCGGGAGAGCTTTGGGGGTGGGTTTGAGCGCATGTGCAAGGCGCTGGCGACGATCGCCTCGGATTTCCCGAACGTCGATATCGTCTATCCGGTCCATCTCAACCCCCAGGTGCAGGAACCGGTCAATCGATTGCTTGCTGCCATACCGAATATTCATCTGATCGAACCGCAGGAATATCTGCCCTTCGTTTATCTGATGGATCGGGCGCACCTCGTCCTGACGGACTCCGGAGGCGTGCAGGAAGAGGCTCCGTCGCTCGGCAAGCCGGTGCTGGTCATGCGCGATACGACGGAACGTCCCGAAGCCGTGGAAGCCGGAACCGTAAAGCTGGTCGGGACCGATGCGCAGCTGATCGTGAAGGAAGTCACGCGGCTTCTCTCCGATGACGAGGAATATGCGCGGATGAGCTTTGCCCACAATCCCTACGGGGACGGCGCTGCATGTCGGCGCATCGCAGATGCCCTGGTCCACTGGACGGAACAGCATTTTCACAACAAGGACAGCGAAGCAGCATGACCAGTCCCACCATCTCCGTCATTGGCCTGGGTTATATCGGTTTGCCGACCGCGGCGATGTTCGCATCACGCAAGGTCAAGGTGATTGGCGTCGACGTCAACGCGCAGACGGTTGAGACGATCAACCGGGGTGAGATTCACATTGTGGAGCCGGATCTCGATATCGCTGTCCATTCCGCAGTAACGGAGGGCTTTCTCCGCGCAACTGCCAAGCCCGAACCTGCTGACGCCTTTTTGATCGCGGTACCCACCCCGTTCAAGGGGGATGATCATACTCCGGATCTAAGCTATATCCAGGCGGCCGCACGGGCGATCGCTCCCGTGCTGAGCAAGGGAAATCTCGTTGTTCTGGAATCTACCTCGCCGGTGGGGGCGACGGAGCAACTTGCGGCATGGCTGGCCGAGGCCCGGCCTGATTTGACCTTCCCACAGGCCGCTGGCGAGAACTCCGACATCCGCGTAGCGCACTGCCCTGAACGGGTTTTGCCGGGCAAGGTCATGCAGGAACTCATCCATAACGATCGCGTAATCGGTGGCATGACGGATAAATGCTCCGATGCAGCTGTCGCGCTCTACAAGACCTTCGTTGATGGCGAGTGCGTGATCACAAATGCTCGAACGGCGGAAATGGCCAAGCTCACTGAAAATAGCTTCCGCGATGTCAACATTGCCTTCGCCAATGAACTGTCGATCATTTGTGACAAGCTCCATATTGACGTGTGGGAACTGATCAGGCTTGCCAACCGTCATCCGCGGGTCAATATCTTACAGCCAGGCCCTGGCGTCGGCGGTCACTGTATCGCAGTAGACCCTTGGTTCATCGTATCGAAAACGCCAGAAGAAGCCCGCCTGATCCGAACAGCACGTGAAGTGAATGATGCAAAGCCTCGTTGGGTGCTGAACAAGGTCAAGGATGCTGTAGCCCAGCACCTTGCCGCTAACCCCGAGCAAACTGCTGCAGATGTGACTATTGCTTGTTATGGACTGGCATTCAAGCCTGACATCGATGATTTGCGGGAAAGTCCGTCCGTTGAAATCGTAAAGCAGCTAACCGAGATTCATTCAGGACCTGTGCTAGCAATCGAACCAAATATCGAAAGGTTGTCACCGGAGATTGCTAAGGCGCATCTTGTCGATATCGGAGATGCAAAAGTCAGTGCGGACATTCATCTATATCTCGTACGACATCGTAATTTTACCACCGATCACCTTAGCCGACCACAAGAACTAGATATATGTGGCCTATACAGGTCGTAACCGTTGCTGGCTTCCCTCTAATAAAGCCAAACACTACGAAAGTTGGCAGATCTAAGTTAGGTGTTCGATTTGAAATCGTCTAAATGGATCCAAATCTTGGCTAATGCGACGCTCGGTCTTCTGCCGAGAAGTGCTCGCGCCCGATTTGGTGATGCCAATTACCTCGGGCGTTTCGTCAAACTCGCATCGTGGAGCATGATTGCATTTGCGTTGGAGAAGGGCGCGCAAACTATAACAATACTGTTTCTGGCTCGAGTCCTAGGAGCAATGGAGTACGGTCGGCTTACGCTTGCGCAAGGCATGGTCAATTCGGCTCAGCTCTTTGTGGTACTCGGAGCGGGTACGATTTTGGCTCGCTATATTCCTGCCATGTTAGACGTGAGTGTTAAGCGAGCGATCGAAATCGTCAATCTATGTTTCGTGCTGATTTTCGGAACAGCATCGCTGCTCCTTGTGATCGGAATTACCGAATCATCAGCAATCGCAGTCTCAATCCTCGATCTTCCTGCCGGCTCATCGCTCCCCTATTGGGTCATGGCGTGGATCATTTTGACAGCGCTAAACGGCCTCCTACTTACTATCATGCTCTCGTTCGAAAAGGGGCATGTGACCGGGATCGTCTCTCTCGCTGTCGCCATCTCAACAATTGCTATCGTTCCGCTTTCCGCTGCCAAATGGGGATTGCACGGTGCGATCATTACCTTCACCCTAACCAGCCTCCTCCGAACTATATTGTTTGTCGAGTTTTATTTTAAGCTCTTGCGATCCCACAGCGTATCGGCGTGGATAGCGCCAAGCCGAGGAGATTTGCCTTTGCTATTCTCCTTTGGCTTGCCGGTATTTCTGAGCTCCGCAATATGGGCGCCAACCATGTGGTTGGCGCAGCTTATCCTCAAAGAATATTCACCCGACGGCCTAATTTCAGTTGGGCTTTTTGGTTTCTGCAATAATATTCTCGGCCTCGTCATACTAATAAGTAGCATAACCAACAGAGCGGCACTTCCTATCATGTCTTCTCTGAAAACGCAGGGTAATAGGGGTGCGGAACGGCGGTTTATTATACCAGTTATTACTATCCAAATCGCCGCATCGTTGTTGATCGCAGCTCCAGTGGTAATTTTTTCGTCGACCGTCCTGTCAATCATGGGTGGTGAGTTTGTTGGGGGGGAGGCGGTCCTTATTGTGATGGCTGCGGCAGGGATTGTAATATCTGGGCAGCAGCCGCTGATCAACATGCTGCTTGTGAATGATATGGCTCTGACGAACCTCATGGGGATGGCCATTTGGGCGGTGATCCTTTTGGGCCTCACGACCATATTTGTGCATATGGGGGCTCTCGGTGTGGCTTATGCGGTTCTCGCCTCCGCGATTGTCAAAGGTATATTTGTTATGGTTACGACAATTACGCCTCGAGCAGCGGCTCTGTAGTTTTTTTCGAGTTTTGATGAACTTTGGATTGATCCTCAAGGATGTGATCGGCGGAGTGGTATTGTGTCTAATCAAGCAGTAACATCAGAGCCACAAGCGTCTAGGCGGGCGCATGTCTTGCTAGATGGCGCATACGGTGCGGCCAATCTCGGCGACAACGCGATTGCTTACTGCATGAGTCAGTTTCTTATCCGTAACAATGTTGATGTTACAATATCGTGCAATTATCCTGAGTATATTCGTAGTACGATGGGGATAGAGTCGGTCCCTGCTCTCAATTTTCGCAGTCTCGACATCGGAATTCTGAGAGATGTTAGGAAGTATGACGCAGTCGTTGTAGGGGGCGGACAACAGCTACAGGAATTTCGGATTCCCAATCCGTTTATCGGTATGTTTGCTCGAGTTTGTCAGATGGCAAGATCTGCACATAATCATCGCGTTCCCTTCGTTGCATGGGCGGTAGGCATGGATTGGCCGCTATCGCGGTTAGGTGGTTTCCTTGCGCGACGGTATCTGGGGGATCGAAACGCCACATTGATATTCCGCGACGGTAAGTCGTACGAGCGTGGTAAATTGTTACTCTATGGGAGGGATTGCCGGATAACGCAAAGCACGGATGCCGCGTTCATGCTTTCTACGTTGGCTGATCAAAGCTTAACCGCCAACCTCGAAAAATATGGGCCTACCAATAAGAAGCGCCTGCTTATGTGTGCAAGCGTCCTAGAAAATTATGACGGAGCCGTTGGTAGGTTGGTCGAAATCTGCCGAGAGGCCGCCGCTCAAGGGTATGAAATACTTGGCTGGCACTCGGAAATACGGCCGAATTATGATCTCAGAGTCAGAGAAATGGCGGATTGGGATTCGATCCCAGGCTTTCGATGGCTACCGCCTGAGCCAATAGACACGAATGAGGTGGCGGCCTTGATCAGATCGTCATCGATTGTGATAGCAACACGTATGCATCCTGCAATTATCGCGGTATCGCAGGGCGTTGCGGCATATGGTATCGCAACGAATGGGAAAATGGAAACGGTGTTCGAGGAGCTGAAGATGCCCTATTCCCACGTGAGTAAGCTTTCGGACTTGACGTTTTCGGCTATCGCCAGCCGCGAATTCTCGCCTTCATTCGCAATGGCGACACAATTTGCGCAGGAAGCCGAACGCGGCGGCAGACAGGTGCTCGCAGCAATACATAGAGGCTGGATTTCGGCTTCAAGCTTAAAGCGGAAATGTTCTGCCTGAACTCTTGATTTCAACAACTTCTGCATGCGTAACGAGAGGCGTCCAGATGAATGAAAGTCATGCACCAATTTCAGAAAGTCTCGGGGTTGTTGACATTTACGGGGATGGAAGCATGTACTTGGCTATCCGCTCCGTGCCGATGCGTATGCGCGCATGTATAGATATCTTGCCCGTCGCCTCACTTATTTCGAAGCCATATTCTCCATTCAGAATAAGGGGATATCTGTGAACGACTTATCTGCCCAGAGGATGTGTCGGGCGGATGATCTATCGTCCGATAGAAAATGGCGGCGCATACATAAAATAGCAGTGATTGGTGCTGCATTTATAGCGGGCTATTTGTTCTCTCTATGGCTGTTGGATGCGTACTATTTAGGCGATCCGGAACACTATGCACGCTTTTATTATTCGATGTACGGTGTGAATCCCGAGCATTGGGGCTCTTTACAAAAGAGCCACCTTGGTTCCGCCGAGCCTTTCTATCGCTATATCGTCGGTGTTCCGGCATATTTTGGGGTTGATAGGATCGAATACATAGCGGTTTGGAACGGTATATTCACGTCTATTATTGGATACATTCTTCTGAATTATAGAAGCTCCATAATTTTTTCGGTGTGTGTATTCACTAACTATTATTTCATAATACTACTTGGCTCAGCTGAGCGACTAAAATTCTCATATATATTTTTGGCATTGGCAGTGTGTTTAGGAAAGCCATGGAAGAAATACCTGGCCTCAATAATATCGGTATTTTTTCATACACAGGCCTTGATCCAGTTCATTTCGTCTTTCGCTTATTATGCTGCAAAAAACTATAAGCAATTTCTATCATCTCCAATGAGAATCCTCTTTGTTTCTCTAGGAGTAGTAATTTCGTTGGCTCTAGCAGGATACCTTTTCCTCGGATCGGTGGGTGATGTGGTTGCCGCAAAATCAGCTGGATATTCGGAACGTTCTGGAGGCATCTCTGAGGTTGTTCAATGGTTTCTGCTGCTGATCGTCGGGGTTTATGTCTTTCGCGACAAAATAGCTATAATTTGTGGAATGTTACCAATGGGGCTGTTTACCTTCATGTATGGAAATCGAGTTAACGTTGCGACATTCGCGTTTTTCGCGATCATGGCGATGGCTCACCGCAAAACGAACAGTCCATGGATATTAATGGTGATGGCATATATGTCGTTCAAGAGTATCCATTTTATTCAAGATATAATTCAGTTTGGTACGGGTTACCCGTGAACATTGTCGAAGGAGAAGGGAACCGATCTCATGGCCGTAATATCATCTCGTCACTGAGACGAATTCTTGCGATGGGTGTATTAAAACTCCTTCATTCGAACCATGTTTCTCAATCACCGTATGTGCCGGGTTTTTGACCAATGATGCGATCGCCTTCCGTTCTTACATTCGCTGGCTTTTTTCTCCCTGGCTATAAGGCTGGCGGGCCAATTCAAAGCGTAGCCAATATGGTGGCCCATTTGGGGAATCAGTTCGACTTTCGAATAGTTACCCGTGATCGAGATTCTGGCGATGCTTCACCCTATTCCAGCGTCGTGCCAGGACAGTGGCAGAGAGTAGGTAAAGCGCAGGTTCGCTATTTATCGCGGGCGGATCAGTCGTTGCGGACGATTGTTGCGCTGCTGCGCGAGGCGCCATACGATATTATCTATCTCAACAGTTTCTTCCATTGGCGGTTGTCAGTGTTGCCGCTGCTTGCGCGCAAATTGGGATGCGCTCGACATATACCTGTTGTTCTGGCGCCACGAGGCGAGTTTTCACAGGGTGCGCTTGGGCTTAAGTCGGGCAAGAAGCGAGCGTTTCTGAAGGTCGCGCGGATCCTGAGATTGCATCGCGATGTGATCTGGCATGCATCATCTGAACATGAGGCGCGCGACATACGCACGGTCCTAGGCGCTAAACTACAGATCCATGTAGCCTCAGACTTGCCGCGTGCGGTCCAGACGGGCTTGTTGCGCAAGCCCCGCATACCGGGAGAGGTTATCCGCGTCGTTTTCCTATCCCGAATTGCGCGGATGAAGAACCTCACGTTCGTACTGGAGGTTCTCAAGCGTGTCAGGGTGCCTGTAAGTCTGTCGATCGTTGGCTTCATCGACGATCCGGCGTACTGGGATGAATGTCAAAGCTTGATTGCGGAACTTCCTCCTCACATTAAGGTGAGCTATGATGGAATGGTTCCTGCGGAGCAGGTTCCTACCGTCCTCGCCAGAGCGATGTGTTCTTTCTGCCGACGCTGGGTGAGAATTTCGGCCATGTCATCATAGAAGCTTTAGGCGCTGGTACACCCGCCCTGATCAGTGATAGGACGCCTTGGCGAGATTTCGATCGTGCTGGCTGCGGCTGGATAATGCCGTTGGGCAATGCGCAGCTTTTTGCTGATCGCATCGATTCTCTGTTTGAGGAAGAGCCAAGGGTCAGCGAGGGACGACGGGCAGCGGCGATCGATTACGCGCGCCGCTTTGAAGATGACAGTGGTGTCGTAGATGCCAACCGTAAGTTATTTCTCCGCGCTATGAGACGAAGTTTGAGCTAATAATGGTGCTCACCGTTGCGAAACCTAGCCTGCTAGTGGTCATCTACGACGGATCGATGTTTAAGGAAAATAACAATGATATTTCTGGGTGACGTGGCCCATCCCTTCGAATTGGCACCTGACTGGTCCTCGTTGAATGAGGTGCTCGATGGTCAGTCGGTTGTGCTTAATCTCGAAGGTGCTTTAACTTCTGACGTCGGTTGCCGCTCAGAATCCAAACTATTCAATCACCTATCCGTATTGGAAACGATGCATAAGGTTGGTACGCAGATCGTATGTCTTGCGAATAACCACATCACCGATATCGATCTTGGTGCAACTAACACGGCCATTAGATTGCTAGACGAGGATATTCTTCCCGTCGGGGCCGGAAAAAATTTGCGTGATGCTGCGACGCCGCGAGCATTCGTGGAAAATGGGCGAACTTACATCTTTGTTGCATTCGGCTGGCCGACAATTCAGTGCGTGCCTGCGAGAGGTGCCAAAGAAGGTGTAAATCCGTTGGATCCCGCGCATGTGATAGAAACTATTGCCAATTTGCGGCGCAGCGGGCCTGACCATATTATTATAGCGATGTTCCATTGGAACATTGAATTAGAACGCTATCCTCAGCCCGCTCATAGGCAATTGGCCTTCTCAGTAATTGAGAATGGCGCAAATGCGGTTATCGGTCATCATCCACACTGTGTCGGAGGTTTTGAAATGTATCAAAATTGTCCGATTGCGTACAGCTTAGGTGATTGGTGGATACCGCATGGTGTGTTCTTTGATGGAAAGCTTTCATTCCCGGACTACACCTTGCCCCAGATAGCCTTTGAATGGGATATTGACCGACAGCCAGTATTGCACTGGTTTGAATATGAGCGGGAGACGCATTCGATCTCGTATCGCCAAAGCCAATTTCTGGAATCTGATGCTCAGCCATCTGATCACACACCTTTTGCGGGACTGTCACATAAGGCATATAAGAAGTGGTTCCGACGTCACCGTGTCAAGCGCAAGGGGCTTCCGATTTATTATGATTTCAGCGCGACCCTTAGAAACGGTCTTCGCGACCGCTTTATAGGAGGACGGCATGTGGCGATATCGTTGATCAGAAGGATGTCAGGCGGAACAATCTGATAGAATCGAAATCGACCTGATTATTTTGCGAAATGTTAGAATTCGTGATCTGATTTTTAGGGTCATCTTTCTGTTTGTAAGGCTTAGGCGCGGAAAATGTCACTTCTCCTTTTTGCCAAGAACAAGTTAAGTCGGCTGCCATACCCCGTGGGATGGGCAGTGGCCCAGCTACCATTTTCTTGTCGGCCTGGGATCGCGGGCGTCTATAATCGGCGACAGCGAGATGTCATATCTGTGGTTCAGTTGTCGGCATTGGAGCGGCAGAGATTTGTATTCTCTAAAGTTCAGTCCATCGCGTGTTGGGCGTACAATAATGTCCCGTTTTACGCAGATCTTTACCTGTCTGAAGGTGTCGACCCCACAAAATTCCGTCATTTTGAGGATATATCGTCGCTGCCTTTGGTAACCAAGCAAGCGTTACAAAAGGTTCCTATCGAATATCGGTCTGCAAAGCTGCCGAAAAAATCGCTTGAGAATACCGGAGGAAGCAGTGGTCAGCCCCTTAGCTTTTATATCGAGCCAGATAGCATCCCCCATGAGTGGGCGCACATGCATTCAATATGGCGGCAAGTTGGCTACCGTTCAAGCGATCTGAAGATCGTTTTTGCGGGGCGTTCGTCGATTAGAAATGTCTTGGATTATGATTCAGTGAGGCATCACTATGCAGCGGATATATATGCCGGCTGGGCCGCCGTGGCCGATAAGATTTTAGCACTTCCATCTGTTTTGCTGCCGAGATTTTTGCACGGCTATCCCAGTGCGATATTCGACTTTGTTCACTGGTTGGATGCTCACGGCCATCCGCTTTTACCGGTGTTGCGTGGTCGAATTCGTGGGCTGATGCTCGGTTCGGAATACCCGGTGCCTGAGGCACGTGCACGAACAGAGCGATTGTTGGGATGCGCGTCAGTATCTTGGTATGGTCATACGGAACGGTCGATTTTGGCCCGTGAAATAGATGAAAAATCCGTTTATCATCCATTTCCGAGTTACGGGTTTGTGGAAGCGATCGGTAGCGATATTGGACATCGTCTTATCGGTACTTCCTATTATAATAGGGCGTCGCCGTTTATTAGATATGATACCGGTGATTTGGTCGAGGCTGAATCTGTAGATGGTATTGTTGAGTCATTTAGGGTCGTTAAAGGTCGATCTGGTGACTTCATAATCGACAAGGATGGAAACAAGGTTTTCCTGACGGGTTTGATCTTCGGTAGGCATCATAAGATTTTTGATCATTCTCGATTTATTCAAGTTCGTCAGATATCTCCTGGCTCGGCGAGCATTTTGATAGTCCCGAGGGGACAAGGAGTAGAAGATTGGCGTTCGCTATTTGACGGATCGAACCTGAAAATAGATTTGGACTTTTGTGAGCTTCCTGAACCCGTCAGAACGACGTCAGGTAAAGTTCCTTTATTAATTAAGGAATAGAGACGATATTCATGAGGCAGATTCTCCAGGACCTCTCCGCAGGCAAGACCGAACTTGTTACGTGCCCGGCACCGTCAGCGCGGCGTGGTCAGGTGTTGATAGATACTGCGGTTACGCTGATTTCTGCAGGCACCGAACGAATGCTTGTGGATTTCGGTCGCGCCGGTCTGATCACGAAGGCTCGGCAGCAGCCGGAGAAGGTTGCGCAGGTCCTCGACAAGGTGCGCACGGATGGTCTGATGACGACTGTCGAAGCTGTGCGCTCGAAGCTGGGTCAACCAATCCCGCTTGGATATTGCAATGTCGGTGTCGTACGAGACACCGGAGCCGGTGTGGATGGGTTCCGGCTGGGTGATCGCGTGGTGTCGAACGGGCCGCATGCCGATGTTGTTTCGGTACCGCGGAATCTTTGTTCCCGCATACCTGATGCGGTGACTGATGAGGAAGCTGCCTTCACGGTAGTCGCTGCCATCGGCCTACAGGGTATCCGCTTGGCCCAGCCAACCTTGGGGGAAGCCTTCGTCGTCACGGGTGCCGGGCTGATAGGGCTCCTTGCCATTCAGCTTCTGCGCGCGCAGGGATGCCGGGTTCTCGCGATCGATTTCGATGAGGCGAAGCTCGCCATCGCGAAGAGCTTTGGCGCAGAAATCTGCAATCCGGCGAAGGGAGAAGACCCGGTTTCGGCGGGGATCGCCTTCAGTCGAGGAGCGGGTGTGGATGGGGTGATCATCACCGCATCGACCAAATCTTCCGACCCGGTGACGCAGGCGGCCCGTATGTGTCGGAAGCGCGGGCGGATCGTACTCGTGGGGGTTACTGGCCTAGAACTCAATCGGGCAGACTTTTACGAAAAGGAACTGTCCTTCCAGGTTTCGTGCTCCTATGGCCCGGGCCGCTACGATCCGGACTATGAGGATCGAGGGCAGGACTATCCGATCGGCTTTGTACGCTGGACCGAGCAGCGTAACTTTGAGGCGGTGCTAGATTTGATGGCTGGCGGTCAGATCGATGTCGGCCCGCTCGTTTCACACCGTTTCGCATTCGACGACGCGCCGGCGGCCTATGAAACACTGGCAAGCGACAAGGGCTCTCTGGGCATCCTGCTGAACTATCAGCATGGCCTTGAGGAGCGGCACTTGCGCACCGTGCAGTTGAAGGCGCCTGAACGAGCTTTCGAGGCTGCGGCGCCCATCGTCGGCTTTATCGGAGCGGGGAACTATGCCGGACGCATGCTCGTCCCGGCCTTCCGCGAAGGCGGAGCGGCACTGCATACGATCGCATCTGCGGGTGGGGTCAGCAGCGTGGTACAGGGCAAGCGGCTCGGCTTTGCAAATGCCACGTCGGACACTCGGAGCGTGCTCGACGATGGGGAGATCAACACCGTTGCTATCGCAACGCGCCATGATAGTCACGCCGGCCTCACGGTCGATGCCCTGAAAGCGGGTAAGAACGTCTTTGTCGAAAAGCCTCTGGCTTTGACGTTAGCTGAACTGGAGTCGGTCAAGGCGGCCCACGCCGCCGCGGGTCGTTTGCTGATGGTTGGGTTCAACCGGCGCTTTGCGCCATTGGTGCAGACGATGAAGCGCCTGTTGGAGCCTGTGCGTGAGCCCAAGTCTGTTATCATGGTGATGAATGCGGGTGCTATACCTGCGGATCATTGGACCCAGGATGGCGAGGTTGGTGGTGGCAGGATCATCGGCGAAGCGTGTCACCACATTGATCTCATGCGTTTCCTGGTGGGGGCACCGATCGTTTCCGTGACCGCGCGCAGAATGGGAGACAGTGCTGCGGTCGAGGTTACCGAGGACAAGGCCGTGATCACCCTCGGCTTTGCTGACGGTTCGTTCGGAACCGTTCATTATCTTGCCAATGGCGGAGCGTCATTCCCGAAAGAACGGGTTGAAGTCTTCGCGGCGGGACGGACGCTGCAGCTCGACAACTTCCTGCGCCTGCGGGGGTTCAACTGGCCTGGCTTTCGCAACCAGAAGAGCTGGCGGCAGGACAAGGGACAGCAGGGCTGCGCCGCCGCATTCCTGTCGGCGGTCAAGGATGGGACGGGCGCGCCCCTTCCCTTCGAGGAGCTTGAGGAAGTGGCGCGTGTGACCATCGAAGCTTCGGAAATGCTGCGCACGCAACGATGAGCCGATGGACTGTGCTAAAGACGCTGGGGGCGCTCGGTCCCCAGTCGGTGACGCGCGTGGGCGCTTATCGTCTCGGTCTTAAATCGGGCCGGCATCCGGTGCAGCGAATCAGCGCTGTGGCGCCGTCCACGCCTTTGTTCGCTGCTCCAACAATAAAGGCTGGCCTTCCCGAGGCCAACACCCGCTGGTCAGATCGTCTGTGGTGGTTTGACTGGTTCACCACCGAGCATTTGGGGGAGGCTCCGGTTTGGCATTACAGTCCCTTCGGCTCCGGCCCGGCAGACAAGGCAAGCAATTGGTGGGCCATTCCGGATTTTGCCGGTTCTGGTGATATCAAGGGTGTTTGGGAACTCTCACGCTTGGGCTGGAGCGTCGCGTTCGCGACGCAGGCGGCCCACGGCGATGTTGAGGCACTGGCTACCCTCAATCGCTGGCTGCAATCCTGGTTGCGGGATAACCCGCCTTATCGGGGCGCCAACTGGAAATGTGGACAGGAGGCTTCGTTCCGGATCATTCATTTGTTGGCGACGGCGATCATTCTCGGACAGGAGCGAACACCGGAGCCAGCGCTGGCTGAAACAATAGCGCTGCACCTTGAGCGTATTGCTCCGACCATGTCCTATGCGATTGGGCAAGATAATAACCACGGTACGTCCGAAGCGGCCGCCATGTTTGTCGGAGGGTCGTTCCTTTCGGCCCTTGGTTGGCCAAAGGCAAGGCACTGGACCGCCACCGGACGGCGATGGTTGGAAAATCGGGCTCGCCATCTGATCGCACCTGATGGCAGCTTCAGCCAATATTCAGTCGTTTATCATCGACTTATGCTCGACACCTATTCTTTCGTGGAGATGTGGAGGCAGCGGTGGGACCTGGCTCCTTTCTCGGGTACGATGCACACTCGTTTGATAGCGGCGACCCGCTGGCTGGATGCCATGGTGGATCGTACGTCGGGCGATGCTCCCAACCTTGGGGCCAATGACGGCGCCCGCCTCCTGCCGTTGACGGAAAGTGACTATCGCGATTTCCGTCCGTCACTTCAGATGGCGTCGGTTCTTTTCCGCGGTCAGCGAGCCATCGGTGATCACGGGTCCTGGGACGATCAACTGCGCTGGCTGGGTATTTCACCGGATACGACGACATTGTCGCGGCCTGCCAGCGAAACATTCGATGATGGAGGGTTCCACGTGCTTCGGACAGGGAGGGCATCCGCTTATCTGCGCTATCCTAGGTTCCGGTTTCGTCCGAGCCAGGCCGATCTGCTGCATATGGATCTATGGGTCGACGGGCTCAATCTACTCCGCGACGCGGGAACGTTCAGCTACAATGCCGAGCCTGAAACAAGCGAATATTTCGCGGGGACCGCGTCACATAATACGGTGCAGTTCGATGAGCGTGATCAGATGCCGCGACTGGGCCGATTCCTCTTCGGAGCCTGGCCGAAGGCTCGCCGTGTTGAATTTGTGAGCAAGGGCGAGACCTTGCGATGTGCCGCTGCCTACACGGATCATCGCGGAGCGCGCCATCATCGCGAAATTCTTCTCCGGTCACATGGCTTCACCTGCACCGACACGATCGACGGACGATTCGATGCTGCCGTGCTTCGTTGGCGCTTGCTGCCTGACGCATATCGCCTTGAGAATCATCGCCTATCAAGCAATAGGATGCGATTGTCGATAAACTGCAATGATTCCGATATAAGAATCAATCTTACGAATGCTTGCGAATCAAGATACTATATGCATCGTGAGCAGATTCCGACGCTTGAGATAGCGTTCAATCATTCGTGTAAGATCGTTACAACGGGCGAATTCTAACGTGCATATCCTCTATTTTCACCAGCATTTTTCCACGCCCGACGGGGCTGCGGGCACGCGCTCCTATGAGATGGCGCGCCGGTTGCTGCGTGAAGGGCATAGCGTGACGATGGTCTGCGGCTCATATTCCCAGGGGGCTACCGGACTGGCCGGCCCATTTCACAAGGGCTGCAGACGCGGCACAATTGATGGCATCGATGTCGTGGAATTCGACATGCGCTATGCCAATGAGGACGGGTTCATTCGGCGATCAGGCGTTTTCGTCAAGTTCGCGCTGGCATCCATAAAGCTGGCGTTGCGCGAGAAATATGATCTCGCTTTTGCGACAACGACGCCCTTGACGGCGGGCATTCCGGGCATTTTTGCCCGATGGTTGCGGGGCAAGCCTTTCGTGTTCGAGGTCAGGGATCTCTGGCCTGAATTGCCGCGTGCCATGGGTGTGATCACCAATCCGGTTATCCTGGGCGCGATGTCCGTTCTGGAATGGGCCTCATACCGCTCGGCAACACGGTGTATAGGTTTGTCGCCTGGAATCGTTGATGGGATTACGCGCCGCGGAGTCCCGCGATCCCGCGTCAGCATGATACCGAATGGCTGCGATGTGGAGCTGTTTTCCGACAGCCGGCCCGCTGCTGACGCCAGTTTCCGCAAGGCGAATAATATCTCGGACAAGCAGCTCCTGGCTGTTTATTGCGGAACGCATGGCCTGGCCAACGGTCTGGACGCAGTCGTTGATGCCGGTATTGAGCTGCGCAATCGGGGCCGGACTGACATCGTCCTCGCTCTTGTGGGCAAGGGACAGGAGAAGGCGCGCCTCAAGGAACGGGTGAAGGCTGAAAGGCTCTCCAACGTCCGGTTTTTTGACCCTGTCTCAAAGCGGCGTCTCACATCATTGCTCGGAGAGGCCGACCTTGGCCTGCAGATTCTGCGGAACATTCCCGAATTTGCTTATGGTACCTCGCCCAACAAATTCTTCGACTATTTGTCGGTTGGCCTGCCAGTGCTGAACAATTATCCCGGCTGGTTGGCGGATATGATCGAGGAGCATGAACTCGGCTTCGCCGTCAGGCCTGATTCACCGGCGGCATTCGCTGACGCGCTCGAGCAGGCTGCCGAAGATCGCGCCGCGCTTGTGGAAATGGGGCATAATGCAGCGGCATTTGCACGCGGCGCCATGAATCGCGATCATCTTTCAAAGCAGTGGGTCGACTGGGTGACCGCCGGTGTCGGACGCGTCAGCCTGGATGGCGACGGGCCTTATTCCGCCATATTGTCAGCACGGCCCCCCGCTTTGGCGGTGGAACAGAAATGAGGAAGCGGCTCCTGGACATCATCGTTGCGACTGCGGCGTTGCTGCTCCTTTCACCGCTCATGGTTCTGATCGGGATTTTGGTGCGCTTCGATCTCGGATCGCCTGTCCTTTTTCGCCAGCTCCGTCCTGGCCGGGATACCAAGGCGTTCCGCATGGTCAAATTCCGGACAATGCGCGACGCGCAGGATGCCGCGGGGCAGCTGCTGAGCGATGCTGAGCGATTGACGCGTTTCGGCCGCTTTTTGCGCGCGACCAGCCTCGATGAATTGCCGGAGCTTTGGAATGTCTTGAAGGGGGATATGAGCCTGGTGGGGCCTCGACCCCTGCTGATGGAATATCTGCCCCGCTATTCGATGGAGCAACTGCGCCGGCACGAATTGCGGCCTGGCATTACCGGATGGGCGCAGGTCAATGGTCGTAATGCTCTTGGCTGGCCGGAGAAGCTGGCGTTGGACATCTGGTATGTTGATCATCAGACTTTTTGGCTCGATCTCAAGATCCTCATGCTGACGGTGTTCAAGGTGGTCGCCCGCGACGGCATCAGTGCCGCGGGTGAAGCAACAATGCCGAAATTCCAGGGAAATGAGATATGAAACCCTTGCTGGGCGTTTATGGGGCGAGCGGCTGTGGACGGGGCGTGATGCCCATCGTTCGCGCGCGCTACGGCCATGAGGCGGACCTCGTGTTCATCGACGATGCGCCAATGAAGGAGGCGAACGGTTATCCAATCCTGTCGTGGGATGCTTTTCGCGCGAATCCGGCAGAGAAGAGGGTTTGCCTCGCGATTGCGAATTCCGAGATACGCGCGAAACTTTCCGATAAATGCGCGAGTGCAGGGATCCCCCTGTTCGAAGCCCGGGCGCAGAATGTCGTGGAGATGCATGATGTCATCATAGGCGAGGGAGCGATTCTTTCGCCCTTCGTTACGCTGACTTCAAACATCCGCATCGGCCGATGCTTTCATGCAAATCTCTATTCCTATGTCGAGCATGATTGCGTCATAGGGGATTTTGTCACCTTCGCGCCGGGCGTCAAATGCAACGGCAATATCGTGATCGAGGACCACGCCTATATCGGCTCCGGCGCCGTCATCAAACAGGGTCGCCCAGGTCATCCGTTGACGATCGGAAGAGGGGCCACAGTTGGTGCGGGCGCCGTGGTCACCAAGGATGTCCCACCCAATATGACGGTCGTCGGCGTCCCTGCGCGGCAGCTTGAGAAGGAGCTTGTATGCTGAATCAGGGCGTCGCCCCTTGGCCGGCCTTTTCCCGCGAGGAGATAGAAGCGGTTTCGGCGGTGCTGTCGAGCGGCCGCGTCAACTATTGGACGGGCGAGGAATGCCGTGCATTCGAGCGCGAGTTCGCAAGCTGGGCGGAAGCGGACCATGCCATCGCCGTCGCGAATGGGACCGTGGCGCTCGACCTTGCGTTGCATGGCCTGGGCATCGGGCCCGGGGATGAGGTGATTGTGACGCCGCGCACGTTCATCGCCTCGATCTCCTGTGTCGCCAACGCGGGCGCCACGCCGGTTTTCGCGGATGTTGATCCGATCAGCGGCAATCTGTCCGCTGGGACGATCTCCGCTGTGCTGAGTCCTCGTACGAAGGCGGTCATTGCGGTGCATCTGGCGGGTTGGCCTTGCGACATGGACCCGATCATGGAACTGGCTGAGACCCATGGCTTTAAGGTGATCGAGGATTGCGCGCAGGCGCATGGTGCACGGTATAAGGGCCGCAGCGTCGGTTCGATCGGCCATGTGGGAGCCTGGTCTTTCTGTCAGGACAAGATCATGACCACCGGTGGCGAAGGGGGCATGGTGACCTGCAACGATCGCGGTCTTTGGTCACGCATGTGGTCCTTCAAGGATCATGGCAAGAGCTGGGAAGCCGTCTATGAGCGGGCCCATCCTCCCGGCTTTCGCTGGCTGCACGAAAGCATTGGCACCAATTGGCGGATGCTTGAGATGCAAGCGGTCATCGGCCGTATTCAGCTGCGGCAGATGGCGGAGTGGACAGAGGCGCGCACGAAGAATGCAACGCTTCTTCATAACGCACTGGTGCCCTTTTCGGGCGATCAAGGGATCGTGGGGCTGAGCGGACCACTCGCCAGGGACCCCGGCTGCTGGGAGGAAGGCTCGGTCCACGCCTATTATAAATATTATGCCTATATCCGGCCTGAAAACCTGCTGGCTGGCTGGTCCCGGGACCGGATCGTCAATGAAATGACCGCTCGCGGGATTCCCTGCTTCCAGGGATCCTGTTCCGAGGTCTATCTGGAGAAGGCGTTCGAGGACACAGGATGGCGGCCGCATGACCCGCTGCCAAACGCACGGGAACTGGGGGAAAAGAGCCTCATGTTCCTCGTCCACCCCACCCTGACAGCTGATGACATGCAGCGCATGACACGGGTCATGGGCGAGGTGCTGCACGAAGTGGCCGGCGCTGACAGGCACGCTTTTGCATGAATGACGATAACCGGCGCTTGCCCTGCTTGATTGCCATGGCCGTCGGCGAGGTAAAGCCGTGAATATGGTCATTCTTCCCGCCTCTCCGCGCAGGTGGAGCGCTGCTCCGACGCTTTTGTTGCTGCTGCTGAGCGCCTTGTGGATGGCGGGAGGAGCGTCTCACGCGGACGTCATGGGTCAGGTCGTGACTCGTGCGGCCGCATGGCTGACGCTGGTTATCGCGCTTCTGTGCGGCCTGAAGCCTGATATTATCAAAACCGGAGCTGTGGCATGGCTGCTCCTGGCGGCGGTCCTGCTCGTTCTGCTACAACTGGTGCCGCTACCACCTGCTGTCTGGACGCTGTTCCCGGGCCGCGGACCGTTTCTCGAAAGTGCTCTTGGCGCTCCGCCCTGGCGTCCCTGGGCGATCGTGCCATGGGCCACGATGAATGCGGCGTCCTCGCTCATTGTTCCTGTGGTCACGTTCTATCTTCTGAGCGTTCTAGACGATGATGAAAGGGAGCGCCTCCCGGGCATTCTGCTCGGCATGATCTTTTTGTCGGCGCTGGTCGGATTGTGGCAGTTTTGCGGATTTTCCTTCAACCATCCCTTGGTCAACGACACGGATGGAAGCGTCAGCAGCATCTTTGCCAATCGCAACCATTTTGCCCTTTTCCTGGCGATGGGATGCCTTGTTGCACCTGTCTGGGCCTTTTCGGGACAGCAGGGCCGTCATTGGCGGGCGCCTGTCGCATTCGCCCTCGTCATCCTATTTGCGCTGACCATTCTTGCGACAGGATCAAGATCCGGGATCCTGACGGGCCTTCTGGCCATCGGGATGGGACTGATGGTCAGCTGGCGCGACATCCGGCACGCGTTTCGCCGCGCGCCACCTTGGGTATTCCCGGTGTTGGTCGCCGCAATCATCGGCATTATCGCGCTTCTTGTCCTGATCAGTATTGCTGCTGACCGGGCCGAATCCATCAATCGCGCCATCGAGCTGGACCCCGGAGAGGACATGCGCCGCCGCGGGCTTCCCACCGTACTGGCCATGATCGGCGCCTATTTCCCGGTAGGAACGGGCTTTGGCAGTTTCGATCCGATGTTTCGGATATATGAACCGCTTGAGCTGTTGAAGCGAACCTATTTCAATCATGCGCATAATGATTTTCTGGAGATCCTGCTCGATGGTGGATTGCCCGCGCTGGTGCTGCTTCTCGTGGCGCTGGGATGGTATATCCGCGCGAGCATTCGAGCATGGCGGGCCGATCCGGCCTATTATGGATTGGCCCGGCTCGGGTCGGGAATGCTGCTCCTGATTCTTGTCGCCAGTGTTTTCGATTACCCGGCACGAACCCCCATTTTTATGGCGATTATTGTGATTGCTGCGATTTGGCTCGGTCAGGGCGCATCACGCATCGCTTTACGCAGGTAGGATCAGCATCTAATGCAGATCCAATTCTTTTGGTCGCGGAATTCATATACATGCGGAAAATTCTTGTTTCACTGATTATTGCGACGAGTGTCGCTGGATGTGCAGGAATGCCTCCGCCCCAGCCGAGCGCGCAGCTGACGGTCGTGCCGGACAGCCAGGGGCTTCCAGCCCCCCATCGCAGCGATCTGGGCGCGGCTGACCGGCCGGCCCTCATCGGTCCGCTCGACACGATCGGCGTGGACATTTTCAATGTTCCCGAGCTCAGCCGGGAAATGCAGGTCGATGCAAGCGGGCGCATTTCCATGCCGCTTATCGGCACGGTCGATGCCCGCAACAAGACCGCCGACGAACTGGCGCGGACCATCGAGAATGCGCTCAAGGGGCGCTATGTTCGCAATCCCCAGGTGACGGTCAATATCAAGAGTTCGGTCAGCCAGGTGGTCACGGTCGATGGCGAGGTGACCGAACCGGGGCTCTATCCTGTCACCAACCAGATGACGCTGATGCGGGTCATCGCCTCGGCCAAGGGTCTCAACGAGTTCGCCAAGCAGGAACAGGTGGTGATCCTGCGCACGGTCGACAACCAGCGCATGGCTGGCCTGTACGACCTCGGCGCGATCCGCCGTGGGGCTTATGTCGATCCGCCCATTTATGCCAATGACGTGGTGATCGTTGGCGATTCCCCGGAACGCCGGCTGTTCCGCGACATCGTTTCCCTGGCGCCTCTGGTCGCCGCTCCGCTTGTCGCCATCTTGCGCTGAGGCCTGCAGTCACATGAATAGCATTGTTTCCAAGCTTGGCGGCGACACGGCATTGGCTGCGCTGCATCAGTCGCAATCCGAAGAAGCTTCGGTCCCCATCCTGCGCCAGTATCTGCGGATGGCCATGCGATGGCGCTATGTCATCCTGGGGGCAGTCGCGATCTGCTTCCTGATTGGGCTGGTGGTCACGCTTTTGATGACCCCCCAATATACGGCGTCCTCTACCATCGAGATCTCGCGGGAATCGGACAAGGTCACCGATCTGCAAGGGGTCGAGCGCGATGCGAGCATTGCCGACCAGGAATTCTACCAGACGCAATATGGATTGCTGCAGTCCCGCTCGCTCTCAGAACGCGTTGCAGCCGAGCTCAAGCTCATCGATTCCCCGAAATTTTTCGAGATGTTCGATTTCGAGAGCGAAGACCCTGCCTTCAAGCTGGTCAATGGGCGCTTTGCACCCGCCGGCCGCGCGACCCGGCAGCGCGTGGCAGGTGAAATTCTCCGCAAGCATCTGAGCGTCAATCCTACGCGGCTGTCACGTCTGGTAGATGTGAGTTTCACCAGTCCAGATGCTGCTTTTTCCGCGAAGGTCGCCAATGTCTGGGCCCAGAATTTCATCCAGACCAATCTCGACCGCAAGATCCAGGCGACGTCCTATGGCCGCAATCTTCTGCAGGGCCAATTGGCCCAGCTCAAGCAGAAGCTAGATGAATCCCAACGCCAACTGGTATCCTATGCGTCGCACGCGAAAATCATCAATCTGCCCGCCCAATCGGGCAGTGGGGATTCAAGCGCCGAGCGATCCATCGTGGTCGATGATCTGGCGGCCCTCAACGGCGCGCTGGCGCAGGCTACCGCCAACCGGATCGCGGCGCAGACCCGCTATGAGGAAAGTGGCAAGGCTGGGGCGTCCGCCCAGGCGCTGAGCAACACCGCGATCAACGGTCTGCGGCAACGCCGGGCCGAACTGGCGGCCGAATATCAGCGGCTGATGACGCAGTTCGAGCCTGGATATCCTGCCGCTGATGCTGTGAAGGCGCAGATAGATCAGCTCGATAGCAGCATCGCGAAAGAGGAAGGCCGCGTCTCCAATTCGCAATTGGCTGACTATCGCCAGGCCCAGGAACAGGAACAGGCTCTCAAAGCAAAGGTGGAGCAACTCAAGGGAGACTATCTCGACCAGCGCCGCAGGAGCATCCAGTATAATATCTATCAGCAAGAGGTCGATACCAACCAGGCCCTCTATGATGGCTTGCTGCAGCGATACAAGGAGATCGGCGTAGCCGGCGGTGTAGGCGTCAATAATATCGCTGTCGTTGATCCGGCGCAGGCGCCCAAGCTGCCCTCGAGCCCCAGGCTGCTCATCAATCTTGCAATCGCCATTCTGGCGGGTCTCGGGATCGGCGCTGCCCTCGCATTCGGTCTTGAGCAGATCGACGAAGGGATCACTGACCCCGCAGAGGTCAAGCGAGCGCTCGGGCTGCCGTTGCTGGGTTCCATTCCCAAGGTGGACGCGGCGCCCAGAGACATCCTGCTCGACCGCAAATCGGATCTGGTGGATGCCTATCTTGCAGTACAGACCAATCTGTCCTTTTCGACGGATCATGGCGTTCCCCGTGCCTTCGCCGTCACCTCGACGCGCCCGAGCGAAGGCAAGTCGACAACGTGCCTTGCGCTGGCCTCCACGCTGGCCCGCGCCGGGAAAAACATCATCCTGGTCGATGGTGACATGCGGAATCCGTCCATCCATCAACTGGGGGGTGTTGCGAACCGGCGTGGTCTCAGCAATTTCCTGAGCGGGGAAGACGATATCGCGTCGCTGCTGTTCTCGATGGAGGATCTGGGTTTCGTGGCCATGTCAGCCGGGCCGCTTCCGCCCAATGCAGCGGAGCTTTTGACCGGCGATCGCCTCGCGCATCTGATAGGCCGCCTGCTTGAAACCTATGACCATGTGATTATCGATTCCCCGCCGGTCATGGGTCTGGCTGACGCGGCGCTCATCGCCACAAGGGTGGAAGGCGTCATTTACGCTGTGGAGTCGCATGGCATCCGCACCAATCTTGTCAAGGATGCGATCGGTCGTCTTCTCACGGCCAACGTCCGGATCATCGGTAGTGTTCTGACGAAGTTCGATGCGAAGAAGGCGCATTATGGCTACGGCTATGGCTATGAATATGGCTACAGCTATGGCCGCAAGACTGAAGCCCAAGCGGCCTGATGAAAGGGGCAAGAATCCGGCGGCAGCGACGTGCTCGACCCAATTGGGTCGCGCGGCTCGCACTGGCGGCGATTGCGGCCCTGCTGGGCTATTTCTCAGTTATGCAGTCGCTGGCCCTGGTGTTGCCGAACAGCAGGATCGAAGAGGCCTACGCCCTTGCGCCCGGCAATGGTCATGTAGCAGCGCGTTTCTCGCAGCAACTAAGTGGTCCCGAGGCCTCGCTTCAAGACCGTGCGCGCGCCGTCGCTGCGGCGCACGAGGCCTTGCGGCATGATCCGACCGCGGTTGAGGCTGTCGCAACGCTTGGGCTTGATGCAATGCTCAGGGGCGATGAGTCCAAGGCAGACCGTCTGCTCGCCTATTCGCAAAGAATGTCGCGGCGGGATCTGCGCACGCAGCTCACGGCAATCGAACTTGCTGTTGCGCGCGACGATATCCCAGGCGCCCTTCATCATTATGACATCGCGTTGCGGACCAAGAAGGATGCGCCAGGCCTCCTCTTTCCCGTGCTGGCCTCGGCGCTTGGTGATGACGCGATCCGGACGGGTCTCGTGCGGACGCTGGCCGATCGGCCGATCTGGGCCCTCGACTTTGTCCGCCATGTCGCGCGAAGCGACGCCGATCCGGTTGCGGCCGCCGCCTTTTTCCGCGCTTTGACAGCGCAGCGCTTTCCGGTTCCCGATAGCGCCAGCTCTGCTGTCGTGAACAAGCTTTTGACGGGGGGGCTGTCCGAGGATGCCTGGTCCTATTATGCCGCGACCCGCCAGGGGGCTGACAGGCGCAGTTCGCGCGATCCCAATTTTAGGAGCCTTCTGGAAGCGCCAAGCGCTTTCGATTGGGTTGCCATGAGCGGTACGGGTGTGTCGACGGCCCTTGTTCCTGATCCGGCAAACGGACTTTTCGACTTCACGGTCTCGATGGGCAATGGGGGGGCGCTGTTGCAGCAGCTGCAGATGCTTCCCCAAGGCGATTATATACTGGAAGGGCGCAGCCGCGGCATTGAGCAGCCCACGGGATCGCGGCCCTACTGGACCGTCCGCTGCCGGAACGGGCAGGAGGTTGCGCGGGTTGAGGTGACCAATTCATCACAGGCGAAGGGACGCTTCGAGGGACAGGTCCGCATTCCGGCAAATTGCCCTGTCCAGACGCTGGCACTGGTGGCGCGTTCCTCTGATGATGCCGCGGGGGTGACGGGACAGATCACCCATATCCTGCTACGTCCTGCGAATGCGCGCCGGTCATGATGGGAAAGCGGACAAATTCCTGCAAGCTCGTCATATTGGGAGTTCTTCTGCTCCTCGCCCGTCCCGTTGGGGCCCAGGAGGCCGCGCCACAACAGGGGCATCTTGCTGATTCCGCCGTCGGAGAAGTGGGGCAGCGCCAGACGAAAAGCAATTCGCCGACTGGCGCCGGACCTATGGGGCGCTTGAACAGCCGCGTGGCGAACCGCGTCCAAAGTCGCCTCCGTAACCGGATCGACCGATATTATGATCCGCGTGCCAATACGACATCGCCGTTCGAGGTGGCCGCAGAACGCAGCACACGCGTTCAAACTCCCCGCCGATAGCGGGCCTTGTTCGCGAGAAAACGGGCCTATCCTGCGATCTCAAGGAACGAGCGACGCGGGGAACCTGCTTTGCTGAGAGATCTGGAGATGAATGCCTGGACCGTGCACCGTCACACTCCTCTCTGAAAAGAATCGGTGCCCGGATGCTGTGATAAAACTCCCATATTTGTTTCGACTCCGATCTGATTATTGAATAGCGTGGAAAAGATCCTGCCTGACGATTCCCTCGTCTTTGACCCGAGGCGGGGTCCTGAAGTTTGCCAAACCCTTTGCGGCCTTCAGCGTCCCGGTGCCCCAGCCGCTTTCAGCGGCGCGACCAACCCCCTGGGCGCCGGGACATTCCATTTTTTCATGTGCGCTCTCATGCATTCTCGAAGCAGGTGGCATCAACTGCGGACTCGGGAAAGCGAAAAAAGGAGCGTGCGCGTACAGCATGGGGCTGTCGGGCGGGACCGCCGACAGGTCATGCCCGAACCCCTTGCAGATCCTGTGCGGCCGGTCCTGGAGCCCTATCGCTCGGACAGGATCCGGATCGCGTGAGGAAACGGCTGACCGAACGGATGCGCTCAAGCAATCGGACAGCAATCGACCGTTCAGCCGAGGCAATGGTGCGATGAGTCGAATAAGCGCACATATCGATGTTTGTTCAATATGTTAGAACGCCCGGGAATAGCGAGGAGTTGAGCATTGAAGCAATTTGCACTGTCGGTATCTGTCTGTGCGCTCCTCTTGGCAGGCTGCTCCGATCCCAAGGAGGCGAGCAAGGGAAATTTCAAAACGGCTATCAATGGCTGGATCGAGAAGCATCCGCCATGCATCTCGGTTCCGCGGGGACAGGTATCGCCCGCCGAGAAGAGTAATGCGGCATTTCCGCGTTATGTGGACGCATCGCCGCTGACGGCAAAGTTCGCGCAGGAAAGCCGGGCGCGCGTGGAAGCGCCGCTTGCCGCGTTGGCCGATGCTGGCCTGTTGACGGTGAAGGACGCCAGCATCCAGATCAAAGCCGGTCTCTTCGGCGATGGACTGAAGGAAATACCGGTGCATGCCTATGAATTGTCGGATGACGGCAAGAAGGCGGTTGCGACAGAAGGCGAGCAGACCGCCTTCAATGCAGCCGCGCCGAAATTCTGTTACGGGACGCCAACGGTGGACGAGATCCTTCAATATACAGAGCCGGCCGAGGCGATGGGCATGAAGCTTTCCCAGGTGACCTATCGTTATCACCTCAATGATGTGCCGACCTGGGCGGGAAACTCCAAGCTGAAGGCGACCTATCCTGACCTGGTGCGGAACACCGCCGCAAGTCTCGAGGGGAAGGCGGCGGTCATTCTCACCAACGAGGGCTGGGTTCACGAGAAAGCCAGCGGTTTGCATTGATCCGATGATTGGAACGCCCTGGCATCTGGCTCAGTGCTGCAATAACCGGATGAAAATGCGATCTTGGGCTTCCGCAGGGATTTTCGGTCTGGCAATGTCGGTTGCGCCCGTTGCCGCCCAACCGTCGACCGACCAGTTGTCGGGTCGTTACTATCTGTCCGGAGTGATGGAAACCGGCTCCGAATTGCTCCTGCGCCCCGATGGCAGCTTTGAATGGGCTGTGACCTATGGGGCGGTCGATGCGGCTGCAACCGGCCATTGGTCAATTGACGGCAGGGCGATCAGGCTGCAAGCCACGCGGCGGCCTCAGTCCGAAGGCGCGGCCTATCGATTGGGCGAAAGAGGCGCCTGGAGCGGACGGGCAACCCACGCGCTGGAGTTACGGCGAGAACGGGGAGCGATGGCAGAGCGGGCTGCCCGTTGCCCCTTGCCGTCGCTTGCCGAGGAGGTCGTGCCGGACCTCAGCCTGGTCGCCTATGGCGACAAGCAACCGTCACCAACCGAGATTGCGCAAGTCGAGGCGGAGGCTCGGCGGGCCCGTGATACCGCGCAGCTGGCACTCGATCGGCTAAGGCGGACCGCCGCCTGGCAGGCGAATAAAGCGCTGATCCTCGAAAGCGAAGCGGCGATCCAGGCTTTTCAAGCCAGATTGAGCGCGGCGCAGGGCCTTCACGCAGCAAGCGGGACGCACGGCCCCGAGCTGGCCCCATTGAAACTTCCGGCTGAATGCCAGCTCCCCGACCCGGAAAGACTGGCACGAACATTTCGCGGTGCGGCGATCCAGCTTTTCGATCGGGACCGCTATCTGAGGGGCGAGGGTATTTGCATAGAGGCGCGCTATGACAAGCGCGCGCCGATAAGCGATGTGGTGGAACGGGGCTATGCCTTTTTCCCGGTTGCAGACGACGAGCGGATCGTAGGACTAACCCTTTCTGCGCCGGGAACGCAGGTGGGAAAAGGGACGACCTTGTCGGTCAGTCTCCCGGCGGGTGTGGTCCAGATCATCGACGCGGATCTGGCAGGCACCGTGACGCCGCCATTCCAGGAGATCGTCCTGCCCGTTGGCGCCGATCGATCTCTGGGCGCCCAGGCGTTGTTCCGTCGGGGCGCGTACAGGAAAGCCGTCGATGCATCCTCCGATTCCGGTCACAGAAATTTGCGATGAGCTCGCAGCGGAAAGTTCTGCTTGGCCCCGCTAATACGCCGCGCGCGCGGATTTTTCACAGGCCGGGGCGGCGTTCAGCAGGTCGGCCGTAAGATGGGCATGGAGAAAGGGGGTGCTGTCGCAGCAGCAGGCTCAGCACAACCATGCCTGGCTCTGCATCTTCCTCACCTCCTTTCGCTGACGAGGCGGGAAAGGATATTCAGGTCGGACGGTCATTATCAGAGGGCTCATCCTGATGCTCCGCCACATCCTTCAGCATCCCGGCCCAGCATCCCAAAATCATTCCTTCCGCTTCATCCGCCTGGCTGGTGGCGACCGCATAAAGCCCGAGGAGATCGGCGAGTTCGCTCATGTCGGCAATGCCGCGGCGGGTCAGGAGGGTCGCGAAGATGGAAAGGGCGCCGCCCATCGCTCTTACCAGGGCAGCGTCAGGCAGAGGAACGTCTTCAGCAGGCGACATGGCGATTATCCTTTCTGGCAGGATCCAGAGCTTATCGCCAGGCATTGCGAGAAAAAGGAAGAAATGATTCAATCGCTCATAAAGCATTCATGCGCGATTGCTTTTAGAGATGACCGGAACACGGGAGACAATCATGGGAAAGCAATTTATGGGTCTGGTATCGGCGATGGCCGTGGGCCTCACGCTCGTTTCAGGGGTGGCGGATGCCAAGCCTTCCCATCATCGGAAAGACGACAGGGCGCGCTACGAGTGGCGCGGCAACCAGCGCAATTGGGAGCCATCGCGCAGCTACCGGAGCGGCAATTATCGCGAGCGCCGTCTTGGCCGTAATGACCAGATCTTCCGGGGTCATGATGGCCGCGCTTATTGCCGTCGTTCCGATGGGACGACCGGGCTTGTCATTGGCGGCGTTGGGGGCGCGCTCCTGGCGAATCTTGTCGGGGGCAAGACGCTCGGCACGATTGCAGGCGGCGTGGGCGGCGCGCTTCTTGGCCGCGAAATCGATCGCGGCAAGGTGAAGTGCCGGTAACAGGATGATTGCCTCATAAATGTTTCAAGGATCGCTGTGACCCCGCATGACGTTGGAAGCATTGCGCCGCTTCCCCGGATTATCCGGTCAAGGGGTGGATCATCGGGAGCAGCGAGACGGGCCGCCAGTGCATGAGCCGGCCCGGCGAGCCTCCCGGTAAAGGGCACGCCGCTTTACCGGGAGGCTTGTTGGGGTCAGCGGCTCGACTTCAACCCATGGTTTTGGTCGGCGACCGGCGCTTCGTGGGGCGCCTGCCTGCGCTCCGGACCGGCGATCTGGTTGGTCCGGGGACTGCGGATTTGTCATCGGTCGATGCCGGGGTCGACCCGCTTTCCTCGCCAGCCGATTTGGGCTTTTCCTGCTCCGCCATCTTGAAGGACAGGCGCAGTTTTGAAGCGCGCGGCTTCCTGGCGGAGGCCGGCGTCTGCGGAGGCTGCGCCCTGGGGCTTGCGGTCACAGCTGATGGCGCCGGCGACGTCTCTATTGCCGCGCGGGCGGGATCTGCATGTGCGGTTGTCTCTGATGGCTGTGGCGGTGGAGAAACCGCGCTCGTCTTGTGACCGAGGCGCAACTTTTGTGCGACGGCGCGGCGCGCCTGCGAATAGCTCGGCGCTACCATGGGATAGCTCGCCGGCAATTTGTAGCGGAGGCGATATTCGTCAGGCGTCAATCCGTTTGTCGCCAGATGCCGCTTCAAAGTCTTGTAGGGCTTCCCGTCGATCAGGCTCAAGATATGGTCAGGCGAGGCAAGGCTTTTGCGGACCGAAACAGCGGGCGTATATTCTTTCGCGACGCTGGCGTCCGGGGATGGTGTGATGTCCTGCGTCAGTGCCGCGCGTGTCGTTTTGATCAATTCCGCGAGTTGATCGCTCGGCACGCTGTTCTTCGAGACAAAGGCGCTCAGCAATTGGACGGTGAGGGTGGTAATGTCGGAACTGGTCTCATCTGCCATGTCTGGGCCTCATGATGGGAGGAATGTTGGGGCGACTTGGGGCGCTGTACAGGAAATATAAGAGCCGTGAACAGTTTTGATGCGGTCGGCGTTACAGATGAAGAGCATTCAGCAGCTTTTCCGACAAGGGGGCGTCTTCCCAGTTCTGTGGAGTGAGCCTCAGCACGGATCTGTCATGGGCAGGAGACGCGGGAGCGCTGATGGGCGCGGGGTCCGAGGCGTCTGGACCTCTCGCCTCCAGGACAAGCTCACGGACCTCCCCGGTCTTCATGGAGCGTGCCTCGATCAGAAAGTCGGGTCGGCATGAACCGGACTGGGTCAACCGGTCGAAGACCGGCTTTTCCACCGCAAACTCAATATGATATCGCCGCAGGGAATATTGGACCCGTAACAGCTCCTGCAAGATGGTGCGCTCGAACTCTGATGCCACCGGTACGAACCTGCGCCCCGAGAGGATCGGCTGGGCATAGGCCCTGAGCGGAGAATAGCCGCGCGATTCCGGATATTGGCCGACAACAACCAGAACGAGATAGGGACCTGCGATACGATTGGTAAGGACCGATGGAGACTGGACGCGGTTGGCGAGATGTACCGGTTCGGCGCCTGCGGCGCTGACGACATTGCCTTCGAATTTGTCCGCGAACAGCGCCAGGAATGCCTGTGGCGCATGTCCGGTCGGCCAGGTTTCGGCGAGCCGGCGGAGCGCTGCATAAACCTGTTTTCCATGCAGTGCTCCAGCATGTGTCCAGAAAAGCCGCCCGAGCTCGATCCCGGGAGCGATCTCGATCTGCCCCGCCGATCGGCCAAGCGCCCTGAATTCGCGAGCGATGGAATGGTCGCGAGCCGTTTCGGCAAGGGGCGGCAGCCGGTTTACGCCCGATGCATCGATCAGCCGCCAGAGCAGCCGGGCAAGGCGCGGAATGGATGCGTTGCGAGTACGATCGTCGGTAAGCTCCCTCTCGGGTCTTTGCGCCAGCTTGTCCGGCGCTGGCCTGAGAACCTCGAAAAAGCCGGTCGGCGGGTCGACCGGGTCCGAATGATTGCGCACATGGGTGATGCGGTTGGTCGCGGAATCGCGAAAGAAGGGGCAATCGGACCGGTGCTCGGGCCGGTTCGTTTGCGTCAACCGCCGCAAATAATAGGTTTCCGCTTCGCTGAGATATGCCGGCGTCAGAATGGGCGGCAGCGAGGCATGGCCAAGGCAATTGCAGGCGATCCACTTGCCGCCGATCCGCGCCTGCTGCACGAGCGTGATGCCCGCTGCTTCGTCGTCCCGGCTGCCGGCGCCTATATACCAGCGTATGAGCGCCTCCTGCAGGACTGCAGGGAGCGGGATCCGGCGACTGCCTGCCCTGCCGTCGGTCTGCCGGTCGATCAGCCACATGCATGGTGCTCCCGATGGGATGAACCGCACAAGTTTCGAGCAATGGGCAGGGCTTGACAAGTTTAAACCTGCCGTTCTCTCCTTGAACTCCCAAGCAATGGCGAGGCATTCATGCGAGACATTCTGGCATTCATCGCCGTCATCTTTCTCCTCCCTGGCACGACATCTGCGCAAACCCTCGACGTGGGACGCGCGGTCCAGCTGATCGAGATGAGAAATCCGGCGCAGCTTCTTGTGGGACAGGACCCTGCGATCCTGGCGGCTCGGGCACAGAAGAGCGAAGACCTGTCGCGGCCTGCTTTCCAGATGTTTCTTGTGGGGCAGGCGGAAACGCAAAAGCCGCCGCTGTCCCAAGGATCAACGATCGGCGACCAAGACATGTACGGTCAAGCCCGCCCCACGGAGGACGGGATCGCGGCGCTCGAGATCCCCTTGTGGATGAGAAGCGGACCGTCCGGTCCCCAATTCTCGCCGGGCGACTGCTCGCAGATGGCCTATCGTCCATCGGGCTTCCTCGAAGCGGACGCAGAACGGAGGCGGGCGGCCCATTTTGGGCTTATGCGGGAGGCGGCCTGCCAACATGGCATACCGGTGGGACTTTTCGATGCCATGATCATCAGCGAGAGCCGCTATAACCCTTCCGTCGTTTCGCCCAAGGGTGCTTTCGGTTTGACGCAGCTCATGCCGTTGACGGCGGCGGAGCTAGGCGTCAATCGCTATGACAGCGCGGAAAATCTCAAGGGAGGGGCTCGATATCTGCGGGCCCAGCTGGACCGCTACGGCGCCTATCATCTTGCTCTGGCGGCCTATAATGCAGGACCCGGCCGCATCCGCAACGGCGCGGTGCCGCAGATTGGGGAAACCCAACGCTATGTTGCCCGGACGCTCGCCAACTGGGATCGGCTTGGCCGGGTGCAGGATCGTGCCTTGATCAATGACATGGAGCCATCTCGGCCAGCCCCGCGCAGAATGGCGATCGTTACCCTCTTCTGAAGCCATTTCCTGGCTCATGGCACTGCGTTGTCGGTCAACATGACCGTCATGCCTTGGCCATCTACGCACGCAAGGTGGGCCTGCGGTGAGGCGGCGACCCTTGCAGTCCTTCAGGAAGGCCGCCGCCTGCGCCTCCCGATAGCAGCCGCGAATGACGCGAAGATGAACGAGGATAAAACGCGTTATGGGGTGGAGAGTGGATGGCTACCGGCGACGGTTCAACGACCGTGGAACACTAGCAACTCGCGTCCGGGGCGGTCGCCCTGCTGTCCTGTAGCGCGGAAGCCTAGCTTGTGCAGAAGGTTCCAGGAACCCTCGTTTCCGGTTCTACATTCCGCCGTCACCTGCCGGTTGGGGTGCAGACGCTGCAATTGTGCTATGACGCCTGCCACGGCTTCGGCCGCATATCCCTGGCGCTGGAAATGTGAACCGATCCAATATCCTACTTCCAACCGATCGCGACCGTGTGCGTGGATCCCCACAACCCCGATCAGGTCACCCTGCCTCCAGACACCAAGAAAGCAGTTCGCATCGTTATTGCTGGCGATCAACGCCTCCGCCTCGCGGACGGTGAAGGGTGAGGGAAGGAAATGAACAACATCCGTTATTGCAGGATCATCCGTGAGGCAAGCGACGGCGGGCGCATCCGTCATTGCAAGTGGCCGGATGTTAAGGCGCTCAGTGCTGAGAGGCGAAAAGGCGCAGAGATGTGGATTCATGGTCGCGCCATAACTCTCTTCAGAAGTTCCGCACAGGGGCGTTTCCCGCCGCGACGATCGTGGCCCGGCGCTTACCCACGAGTGATCCATGCCGCCATCCAGCCAGTTTGACGATGTTCCTTATTTGTTCTATGCTCTCCGCAGCAATTTTTCATAGGCTGGCCGGGGCGATGATTGACTCCCGCAATCCCAGCGGCTTTGGTTGACCGGAAGGGGACACGCCGTGCAGCAGCACACTCTTTGGAACGTTGACGACCGCGCGGAGCCTATTGCCGCGCCGTTCGACGCTGTTCTCGAACTCGGCGCATATGAAGCGCTCTGGTCGGAACACAATGCGAGTTTCAAGAGCATCGCCGCCACATTTCGCAATAGTCCTGGAGCGCGTCCCTCCGACCTGGTCCCTGAGAACGAAGCGCGGGAAATCGGACGGCGCGTGCTGGAGAAGATTCGCGCTCGCACGCCTCACAGATTTGATGTTCGCGTTCATGGCGAATGGGAGTATCCAGAACGGCTCAGAGATGCGACGGACCCAATCGAGTTATTCTATTTTCAAGGCAATTGGGCACTCGCAGCTGAGCCGGGGGTGGCGGTCGTCGGCACTAGAAAGCCATCCGAGGAAGGTCGTGCGCGCGCGGCCTATGTCGCCAAGCGTCTGACGCAGGATAGCCTCACCGTTGTGTCTGGCTTGGCTGAAGGCATTGACACGGCAGCTCATCAGGGGGCGATAGCAGCAGGCGGGCAAACGATCGCCGTGATCGGCACGCCCTTGGGGCAAGCCTATCCCAAAGCGAACGCTGCACTCCAGGATCTGATCGCGAAAGATTATCTGTTAATCAGCCCGATCCCAGTGGAGCGCTACGACGCACAAAACTTCCGAACGAACCGGTTCTTTTTCCCCGAACGCAACAAAGTCATGTCCGCGCTCACCAAAGCTACAATCATCGTGGAGGCCGGTGAGACGTCAGGAACGCTTGTCCAGGCGAAGGAGGCGCTCCGACAAGGGCGGAAGCTTCTTATCATGAAGAGCTGTTTCGAGAGGAGTGATTTGACCTGGCCTGCTCGGTTCGAGAAGGAGGGCGCGATCCGAGTGGATAGTTATGACGAAGTCAGACGACAGCTGGTCGGGTAAGCCTCGCAAAATCACAGAACTCGAACGGGGAGATCATCATCATCTGACTGAGGGTGATGAGTGCTACTTTGTTGGCGAGTATACGCCGCGCGCAGGCTTTGCCCACAGCGCCACCAACCAGTTGATTTCGAATTTAAAGAAGAAACCAAGCACGCGCGGCACGTTCCAGTGGAAATACAAGGTTCAGGCTATCGGGGATGCTGCGGCGGCACTCGCCAGCAGTCTGAATCCGGCATCCCTTGGTTCGTGCGTATTTGTGCCGATACCGCCTTCCAAGCTGCCAGATGACGCTGAATATGACGACAGGATGGCTAAGGTTTGTAGGGCTATCCATCCCACGGCTAACGTTCTCGAGCTAGTCACTTTGGCTCAAGCTCGCGATGCGGCGCACGAAAATGATGATACGCGCGACCCGGATGCCCTACGGGCGAAGCTTCGCCTTGCAGTGTCTATGCTGGAAACACTTCCACCTATCGTTTTTCTCGTCGATGACATGTTGACCACAGGGTGCAGCTTCAGGGCTTGCAAAGACCTTATTCTGGAACACGCCCCGGAGTCGCGCGTGATTGGCTTTTTCATTTCGCGGCGCGTCCCAACGAGTGGCTTTGAGGCGATCAACATAGATGATTGGTGATCGCGGCACACTGCCCTCATGGCGCGAACAGTCACATCAGCACATGAGCGACGAACGCATCGCGATCGCCATGATCCGTTCTGCGCCACAGCGGTTGCCGCTCGACCTGTCGTACGAGACCGGCATTTTGCGCTGAAAAGAGCTTCGTACTGCTGCGCGAGGTACCCAATAGCGGCTGCGGTTGGCACCGCTGTAGCATTGATGACAGGACGGGCCTCGCCTTCCCTCCTTTGCCCTGCGGTTTGCCTCGCCCCATGCCGGACGTGAACCAAGGGCGCGATGAGCAGGGCAATGGCGGCGAAAAAAGCCCCGACGCTGTGTCATGAAGCCGCTGTAAGCCGCCAGCGTCGGGACAGGCTGGCCGGGAGGAAAGGGCCCCGTTAACCGGCCGTCGCGACACAGCCCAGACTGTCTGTGTGAGAGCTGAGTCGTTGCGATCATTAGAGATTTGACGCGGCAGAGTCCAAGACCCCAGACCTGATAGGGCGAAATTTGGTCACGGCGCGTTGGATGGCGGCCAGCGATTGGGTGATTATCAGCGATTCAAAGTGCCCCGGCGCAGCGCCATGCCACTGAGCATGCAAGGCGCGCACCGGGACAGATGGACGACCGAGGAGAGTGGCCGGCCATAGACTCAACTTGCCGATGGGAAGGCTGAGGCTGAGTCTTCGCACAGAGTAACCCACGGAAAAAGCAGAGCGCAAGGTGTCGGCTCCTGGCCTGGGAGGCCGGCGATGAGGGGGCTGTTTTGCACCTTTTATGCAAAGGGCGGGTCGCCATGTCATAACGTCCGGGCGCTTTGAGCGCATCACCTACCCCTCAGCGGTCGCGATGATATGGGCGCGCGGATCGGGAGGCGCGTTCTTGAGACCCTGCCTTCCGCAGGGCGGCGAGAGCAGCCGCTAATGGAGCGCGTGCCCTGCTGTAAGCGCACCGCACTTGGGGCTCCTCCCGTGCCTGTCTGTATCCTCGCGGCGTATCCCGTAATCGCGCTGTTGCCCAATGCGGCCGTATCGCGACGCGCCGATCGCGAATTCGGCGCGGATTTTTCGCAAAGGATGGTTCGATGCACGAGGTTGCCCACCTGCCAGCGGAAAGGATCGCTTGATCCGATCGGCTCGCCCGGGAGGTGGGCCGCGCCTCCTGGCGGCGTCAGACATGGGCATCAATACCCGCGATCATGCAGCAGCCATGGCCACGGCGTTGCAGATCCGCTCGACCACGTCCTTGACCTGGTCTTCCCGGTCGCCTTCGGCCATCACGCGGATCACAGGTTCCGTGCCTGAAGGCCGGATCACCAGCCTGCCGCCGCCATGCAGTTCCTGTTCGGCCTGTGCAATGACGCGCTTGACCGCGTCATGCTCGAGGGGCTTGCCGCCTTTGAAGCGGACGTTCCTGAGCAGCTGCGGCACGGGGTCGAACTGGTGCAGCAGCTCGCTCGCCGGCTTGCCTGCGCGGACCAGGGCAGCAAGCACCTGCAGCGCCGCGACCGTGCCGTCGCCAGTCGTCGCATAGTCCGACAGGATCATGTGCCCTGACTGTTCACCGCCGACATTATAGCCTCCCTCGCGCATCTTCTCCAGCACATAGCGGTCGCCTACCCTGGTCCGTTCCAGCCTGATGCCGTGCGCGGCCAGATGGCGCTCCAGGCCCAGGTTGGACATGACCGTGGCTACCAGGCCGCCGCCGCGCAGGGCGCCTGCCCGCGCAAAATCTCCTGCGATCAACGCCATGATCTGGTCGCCGTCGACGATCGCGCCATGCTCGTCGACCACGATCAGCCGGTCGGCGTCGCCGTCGAGCGCAATGCCGATATCGGCGCCCGAGGAGAGCACCGTTTCCTGCAGCAGACGCGGCGCGGTGGACCCGCACTGGTCGTTGATATTGGTGCCGTTGGGCGTGACCCCGATCGCCACCACTTCTGCTCCCAGTTCCCAAAGCGCGGAGGGCGCCACCTGATAGGCTGCGCCATGGGCGCAATCGATCACGATCCTGAGGCCGTCGAGCCTGAGGTCAGCCGGAAAACTGGATTTGACGGCATGGATATAACGGCCCCGGGCGTCTTCGACGCGGCGGGCCCGGCCGATATCCTGGGATGCTGCGAGCGGGATGTCCTGGTCGAGCATCGCCTCGATCCTCAGCTCATCCTCGTCCGAGAGCTTGTACCCGTCCGGACCGAACAGCTTGATCCCATTGTCATAATAGGGATTGTGGCTGGCCGAGATCATGACGCCAAGGTCCGCGCGCATCGAATGGGCGAGCAGCGCTACGGCGGGGGTGGGGATCGGCCCGAACTGCACCACGTCCATGCCGACGGCGGTGAACCCCGCGACCAGCGCATTTTCCACCATATAACCCGATCGGCGCGTATCCTTGCCGATCACCACGCGATGGCGGTGGCTGCCACGCTGAAAATGCTTGCCGGCGGCCATGCCGACCCTCATGGCGAGGTCAGCATTCATCGCCCATTCGTTGGTTCGTCCACGAATGCCATCCGTGCCGAAATATTTCCTGCTCATCTTTGCTGCCTCAATGGTCCGAAATCTTCATCGATTCCTATATCAATCTTTGTTCGACATTCTACCGGCGAGCCGTCATCGTCGCATGAAAGGTGAAGCATGCGATCTGCAGCGCCTATCGCGGTTTGCCTTCATTTGAATGACAGGGAAGCGGGGAGTTTTCATGATGGCCGGAGAGCCCGGAGGAACTGTGGCAGATGCGGCAGCCGGTCGCGGCAATGCAACGCCCGCTCATGTCCCGAGCCGCGGAGGCGTGGCATGGAGGTATTCGTGACCTGTCGTCGAGCCGCCGACATGCTGCTGCGTCTTCAGCTTGCGATAGCTGTTGTGCTCTGCCTGGGCTTACTGTTCCCTGCGGCTGCCCGGGCGGAGGTCGTCGCCACCTTCTGGTCGCAGGAACTGGGCCGTAATTTCCCTCATGCGTTCTTCACCCTCCACGGGACACGCATTGACGGAACACGGGTGCGCGCCAGCTATGGGTTCACGGCCAAGGCGATAACGCCTGCCATCCTGTTCGGCACAGTGCCGGGCCGTATCGAGGAGGCGACTGACGCCTATATCGCCCGCAGCAACGCTCATTTTTCCGTGGTGCTCACGCAAGCACAGCATGACGCGATCATGAAACTGGTGGCGGAATGGGGTGAAGAAGGCGATCATCGTTATCGGCTTAACAGCCGGAACTGCGTGCATTTCGTGGCCGAAGCCATGCGGCGCGCAGGGCTGGTGGTCGTTGAGGACAAGAAGCTGATGAAGAAGCCCCGCAGCTTCATCCAGTCAATCGAACCCTTGAATGCCGGACGTATCCGATCGATCGAACGGGAGGCGCCGCATTATGTGGAATGGTCCAGGGGCGAGGAGGTGGAAATCGGGACTGCCGGCGGATCCCCAGCGATGATCCAATAGGCGAACGGGCGGGCCCCATGCACGAATGGGCGTGAGATCGGGGAACAGGCCGCGCACTTTATTGATGAGCAGGGATTGATGCAGCTTGTTATCGGCTGCTTCGGTGAAGAAGGCATCGATTGCAGAAGGATGGATCACCCGTGACGTGGCAACCAAGCCGGACGAGAGAAGCGCGGCAGGAAGTGTTTGCTCGACTTCGTGCTCGGTTTCGATGAACACAGGTGGGTTTCGTTCAAGCGCCGCGCGGGCTGGACCCAAGCTTTGGGTCATCCGACACTGCGGGTTGATAGCTACTACCACATGATGGGCGGACCACGCGGCAGTCTATGCGGGAGCGAATCGCTCACTAACGACCCATCTCCATCGTTGATACATTTGTCGACACAACGTGCCATTCTGGTAATGGAACACTGATGCTGGAACCAAAGGAATGTCTGATGGGTATTCAGGTAAAGAAGTGGGGTAACAGTGCGGCAATCCGCATCCCCTCCGCCATCATGGCGGCTGCTGCGCTGAATATCGGTCAGGAGGTCGAGGTTCGCCAGGAAGATGGCAGGCTCATCATCGGACCCGTTTTGAAGCCTGTTTACACGCTCGACGAATTGCTCGCGGGCATGAAGCCAGAGAGGTTTCACGAGATTGTCGATTTTGGTCCCCGGATCGGCAATGAAATGCTTTGATGGCCGGTCGCTATATTCCCGACACTGGCGATATTGTGTGGCTGCAATTCGATCCCCAGGCAGGACATGAGCAGGCGGGACATCGTCCAGCCCTTGTCCTCTCCCCTGCGACGTACAACAAAATGCGGGGCACGATGATTTGCTGTCCTATGACGAGCCAGATCAAGGATTATCCTTTCGAAGTGGTTGTCTCTCAGGCACCGCCCAGCGCAGTTCTGTCCGATCAGATCAAGAGCCTTGGTTGGAAGGCGCGAAAGCGCGAAGAAAAAAGGCTGCGGATCAAAGGTCGTGATCGATGAGGTACGCGCAAAGATAGGCGCACTCTTGGGCTTGTAGCTGGGGCTGAGGCCAGCCTCACAGTAACTTATGACCACATTTGCCCGAAAGCAGTGTTCGATGAGCCGGTCTTAGCGGACCCTGGCATCGGCAGTGCGAACAACCAGACAGGGTGGTCAGCGTTCGCGCCCGTGATGCACCTGATGATCGCATGGCCGTTTGCGGGGGCACACGCGCCGGTTCGCAGCACGACAGCGCCCTCTGTTTCCTGTAGAAACCACCACGCCTCCCTCCGTCAGGCCAGGCCGGGCGCGGAGATCGGCTGGAAGGCTCATCCTGCCGTCGGGCGATGTTGAGGTGGATCGTCATATCCACTTCATGGATATGCTCCTCCGCTTCGGCTCCAGCCCAATATCGCCTGCCTCGACGCTCGGTTGAGTCGACCATGGACGGGCTGCTCGTCCCGCCAGATCATCAGAGTTCGGTCAGCAGGTCCCGGCGCAACTGGCACTGCATGACCACTTCCTTGAGCTTCTTGGCGTTCGCAACCGCCAGCGCTTCGGCCCATTCGGGCCTGATAAGTGATCCATCCATGCCTTGGATATCCTTGATGGCATTCATGACGAGCAAGGGAAGTGCGACATAAAGGCGCGCAAGGAGGTCAAAGAGCGAGGTGAAGGTCTCATCGCTATAGTGGCTCGCTTCCATCATGACGGATGCCTGGATGGGATTGAGGCCCATCGCCTTCAATATCAGCAGGATTTCAGCATTCTGCGCTACCCGGCGCTTGCCCGGGTCGGGATGCAATATATAGCCCAGCCGGGTCTTGTTCAGGCCGCAGACAAGAGCAAGCTTGCGCAGTGTCAGCTTGTCGCGTTTGATTTCTCCCCGGATCCAGTCGATCAAGACTGCCTGATCCTGTTCTACGGCAAGACGGATAGCTTCAGCGTTAGCGATCGGTATCGTGATTTGCACGATTGCGCCCCCTATCTGATTGTTCACGCAGACGTAACAATCTGAACAGATATTAATCCATTGGGCAAGTGCATTTATGATTCTTTGATCACGGTCGGCATGAATGCTTTTAGATCCGGCGCGATTCCTTGGAATGGCGAAAGGCTCCTGCCGATTGGCGGAGGATGAGCAATCCCGCGTAGAGGCGCTTCGTCAGCGCATCCTGATCTGTGTTCTTCGCCGACGATTCCGATTTGCACACGGTTTTCAATGACATCCTTCGCATCATGCGCCTTGCTTTCTGCAAGGCCTTCTCCAGGACCGCAGGACGTGCCGCCGTGCCGCCGCGCATTTCTCGAATTTTCCCCTCACGGTCACGAAAATCATTCGGATGCGCTTCACAGGAAAAACCATAATGCAGGCGAGGTGATTCGCCTGATCGTGAAGGAAAAAATTACTTGTCCTCAAGACCGGGACAGTCGGCCTTCAATCAAGGAAATTTTTGTCCCGGCTTTATTGGCACTTGTCCTTGCCTGCGGGACAGGCCGCCCAATTTCTGATGCAATCGACAATTTATAGAGGGAAATGACGCATTCGCTTCCCTGTCGCTCTTGATGAACCCGCCAAGTGCCTGAAGCCTCTGGTCAGGCGCAGATCAGCTGTGCCGTTCACCGGAAGGAAACTTTCATGCAGTCTCTCCTTAAATCGGCCGGACGTGCTGAAGCGGCTATGTTTTTCCTGGTTCTTCTGGTTCTTGCGCTTGTCCTGTTTGCATCGCCGGCCTTTGCCGGCGCCGACGCGACATTCGACACCGCGGAGAACACCTTTACCGGCTTTCTCGAAGGATCCGGTGGCCGGATTATCACCATCCTGTCTCTGGTAGGCGGCATCGTCGGTCTTGCTTCGGGACGCTTCTCGCTCGGCCAGATCGCCATTCCCGTTGGCGTCGGGGTCGGAGCCGGCACCGGCATTCCGATCGTGACCTCGACCGTGACGGCGACGATCTGAAGCATTCCCGGCAGTGCCTGGGTGGTGGTCACTCCAGGTGCGGCCGGGGGAGGGTGGCGACATGGCGCAGGGTAAATATGGTATCCCGGCTCATCTGGACGATCCCGAGCTGATCGGGCTGTGGACGCTGGATGAGTTCCTGGCAATGGTCCTTCCATTCATATGGGGCATCCTGTCTCAGCATATTCTCATTGGCATGGCGCTTGCCGCGGCAGGCTGGTGGGGTCTGCGGAAAGCAAAGGCAGGGCGCGCGGTATCCTGGCTCCTGCACCTAGCCTATTGGCATCTGCCTGCCGGCTTCACCGGTTTGCGGGCCACGCCGCCCTCCTACCTTCGACTGATGGCAGGATGACATGGACATTTCGTACCAGCATTCGCGCAATCAGCAGATCCTCAAGCAGCGCAATCTGCTGGCATTGAGCGTAGCGGCGCTGGCCTGCCTGACGCTGGTCCTGCTGCTCATCCTTGGCACCCGGGACCGCGAAATAATCCTTCAACCGGTTCTGCGCACCCCGCTGACGATCAGCTCTTCAGGCGTTTCGCATGACTATCTTGAAATGGTGACGCGCGACGCCGCGCTGCTGACCCTCGATCGCAGTCCGCAGAACCTCGATTACTGGCTGGATGCGGTTCTGGCGATCACCGCGCCACGCGTCCAGGGAAAGATCAAGGCCGACCTTCTCAAGATCGTCGATGAACAGCGCGGATCGTCCATCGCGCAGTTTTTCACGATCCAGTCGATGAAGATCGATACCCGCAATCTGCGCTCGGAAGTGACCGGGGACCTGAGCACGATCGTCGGCAGCAAGGTCGTGTCCAAACAGCATCGCACCTTTCGCTATGACTGGGAATATGCGGGGCTGAGCCTCAAGCTCATTGGCTTTGGCATGGTCGAAAAGCCTGAGGGGAAGGATCAATGATGTCGATCTACCTCATGGGCAGCATCGCGGTGGGCCTCGTCCTCTTCTCGCGGGTCGAATGCCTTGCCAGCAGGTTGACGGGTCTGTGCTTTCTCATTCTGGCGTTCCTGTCCGCAGGCAAGCCCGCCTTCGCCGATCAAACGGTCATGGCAGCGGACAGCGCGCAAGTGGACTGCCACGCCTCGGCGCGGGATCTGACCCGCATCAGCCTTGTCGATGATCAGTTCGCGAGTGTCTCGAAGATTTCCACCGGCAATCCGGCCGCGGATTTTTCGGTCGTGAACGAGCCCGTGCGCGGTGACATCTACCTGTCGGTGCCCGACGGCTTTGCAAAGCCCGCCTTGTCCTTCTTCGGCACCAGCAAGCGCGGTTATGTCTACAAGTTCGTATGCCGCATCCAGGGCGACCAGGCCGTGCAGGTCTTTGTCTCCAACCCGGCGATCGGCAAGGAGCGAAAGACGCCGGGCGACCTGACCGACAAGGCCGGACCACAAGATGCGGCGATCATGCTGATCCAGGCCATGGCCCAGAACAACGAGGCGGAAGGTTACGAGCGGCGGCAGCGCTCCTTGAAGCCAGTGACGGTCGGCGAGCTCCAGGTCCAGATGATCGCGGAATATCGCGGCGAGGATCTGAGTGGTCAAAGCTTGCGGATCGAAAATCTGGGCAGGACGGCGGTCGCGCTCGACGACAAGACGATCGCGCCGTCCAACGCGCTCGCGATTTCGATCGCCCGGCCGCGACTTGAGCCGGGTCAGGCGACGACCGCCTATCTCGTTTCGCGCAATGGGAGGCCATGATGGGCTTGTCCGATCTTTTCGCCCGCAAGCCCGGGGACAGTGGCGCCGGCAATGGCGACGACATCTCGCCTGTGTCCTCCGATCCTGGCGGCAACGAGGCGGTCCGCAGACGGCAGCGCCTCCTGCTTGCCGGCGCCTCTCTTGCTGGACTGCTCGCATCGTCCTTCTGGGTTTTCGGCGGGGGCGAGAAGAAAGTCGATCCAGGCGATGACGGGGTGAGTGACGTCACCGTATCCACCAGGGACCTTGTGAATCGCAATCTCTCCCAGCAGGAGTGGATGGCGCTTTCGGAAAATCAGTTCGAGGCCCAGGAAAATCAACTCAAGGCCGTTGGCGGTCAGCAGCAGCGTATCGACGCGCTGGCCGCGCAGGTCGAGGCGCTGAAAGGGCAGAACCAGGCGATGCAGGCCGACGGTCAGAGGGTGCTGACCGCCTATCAGGCCGAAAACGACCAACTCAAGCGCCAGATCGCCCAAGAACGCTCAGCCAGCCCCCCTGCGCCGGGTCCTGCAGCGCTTTATGGCCCGGGCGGGACGCAGGCCTATCAACGGCCCGACGCATCCGATGGCAGGGCGCCGCCCATGGCTGCTGCGCCTGGGCCTGAAGTGAAAATGGTGAGTTTCGCAGGGGTCGAGCAGGGGACCGCTTCGAAGGTTGAGAAGGGTAACACTGTCTATACCGACAGCCCAAACTATCTGCCTCCCAACAGCTTTGCCCGTGCGCGCGTCATTGTCGGGGTGGACGCCAGCGCCGGCGTCAACAGTCAGACCGATCCGCTGCCTGTTGTCCTGCGCGTCACCGGGCCGGCCCGTTCGGTCTTCGCCGATGGCAAGCTCCTTACAACCCGGATCGAGGGATGTCTGGTCAACGGTGCGGCGCGCGGGGATCTTTCGAGCGAGAAGGTCTATGTCAAACTCCAGAAAATGACCTGTCCCCAACCGGGCGGACGTTACGCCGTCTCCCAGGTGAAGGGGTTCATCGCCTTTGGCGGCAAGACAGGTGTCAGGGGAAGAGTGGTATCGCGCGAGGGTTCTCTCGTCACGCAAGCCTTCATGGCCGGTTTGGTCGGCGGTTTTGGCCGAGGCTTTTCGGCCAATGCCAATAGCGTGTTTCAGGGCACCAATATCAGCACCGGCGGCAAGCGGGACAAGCTTTCCACCTCGGAGATCCTGGAAGGCGGTCTCGGCGAAGGCGTCGCCCAGACCGGGGACATGGTGTCCAGATATCTGATCGAGCGTGCCGAGCAATATCAGCCGGTCATCGAGATGCCGACCGGCATCGATGTGGAAATCGTCTTCCTGGAAGGTGTCTATGTCCGCAATTGAGATCATTCGCCGTCTTGCCTGTGCCTTCCGGCCCTCGCGCGTCTTGCTGTCCGCGACGGCCTGCGCGGGGCTGGGTAGCCTCGCCCTTGCGGCTGACGTAAACCAAGAGGACAGCGCCGTGCGCGACCTGCTCAAGGCGCGCCTTCCCAAAACACAGGTGAGCGAGGTGAACTGCGCGAAGGTCAGGGGACTTTGCGAGGTCACGGCGGGATCGAACCTCTTCTATGTCGACGGCTCGGCGCGTTATCTCATTATCGGCCGCATCTACGACATGCAGACGCGCCAGGACGTCACGGCAGCCCGGCTGCTGGAGATGAACCCCGACATGCTGGTAGGCGCGGCGGCTTCGGCCAATGCGGCTGCTACAAGCGGGGAAGTGCGAAAGGCAGCCGCCACGCACGCCATGGCTTCCCATGTCGTGCCGGATTCCCCGCATATCCTGTCGCTCGCCGGATTGCCCGGGGATGGCGCGATTATCTGGGGCAAGGCTGCGGCGCCTTCCGTGACGGTCTTCTCCGATTTCCGGTGCAGCTATTGCCGTGCGCTTTCGAACGAATTGCGTTCGATGAACGTCAGGGTGGTCGAGCGGCCCATTTCCTCGCTCGGGAGCCGCGACCTGTCGGAGCGGGTCTATTGCGCCAGGAATCGGGAGGAGGCCCTGCACGCGGCCTATGCCGGAGAGCCGATCAAGCCAGGACCGGCCTGCGATACCAGCGGTCTTGACGCCAACGAAGCCTTCGCGGCGCGGAATGGGCTGAATGGCACGCCAGTCATCGTGCGCAGCGATGGCGCGGTGCTGGAGGGCTATCGCCCCAGAGCGTTCCTCGAAAAATGGTTGAAGGAGGTTCGGTCGTGAGCCGAGGCGCGATTCCCGCACCGGCCGGACGGGCGGCGGCGGTGGCGGGGTGCATCGTCCTTGCCGCGCTGCCTGGCTGCGTCGGGCTGGGGGGCAAAGTGAAGAGCAGCTTTGCCTGCAGGGCGCCCGACGGCATCTGCGCGCCCAGTGCCGTCATCGACGACCGGGCGCTTGCCATGATGAGCGGGGACCCATCGTTTGGCGCCTTGCCCGCCGCGTCTGCGCTCACAGTCGCCAAATCCGCCTCGAGGCAGGCGGTACGCGGGCCGGTTGCCGCAGACGCCGGGAGAACGGGAGATCGCGTGATGCGAATTGTGTTTCCCGCCTATATCGATGAACAGGGGCGGCTGCATGAAGCGAGCGCGATCCATGCCGTGGTGGCGCCTGGCGAATGGCAGGCGGTCGCTGCCGAAGCCTCGCCTGCGCGCAATGCGCTTGCCGCCGCGCCGCAGATGCAGGAGCGTGCCAGCGCCGCCGGCACCCGCGATCCTTCGGAGCTTGAGGTCGATCCTCACCTTCCCGACCCCGATGCGGTCGCGGCCGCCCGCAGGCGCGGAACCGATCCCATCGCGCAGATCAAGGCCGATGTGCAGCGGCGCCTTCGGCCTGCGCCGCGGCGGGGCGAGGGGCAAGCGCCCTGGGCTGTGGACGCGCGCACGACCGCCCTGACGTCGTCCGGCGGGAAACAGGGGACTGGGCTCGTACAGGGCGCGGTCGTTCCCATCGTGCGAGAGGAACTGGTCCCGGAGTCCCTGCCGACCTCTCGCAGCGCGGATGCGCCGCCGGTTTCGTCTTCAATCCACACGGTGCGGGCGGGAAGCTTTCCAGCCTCCGTTCCGGAAGATCAGTGACATGGCGCAGAAAGGTCTTGTGGAAAGGGCGATGGCCGGTCTGTTGGGCTGGATGGGCCGTCCGGACGCTGAGCGACCGGCGATTGGCGTCCCGATGCTGGCCCATTGGCTTCCCTATCGCAGCTACGACGCGAAAAGCGGCATATTCTACAACAGCGCCTCACGCGGCTTCGTGCTCGAAATGGCGCCCATGGTCGGGGCTGACGAGCGCAGCGGCGAGATTTTGACGCAATTTCTCTCCGAGGCGATCCCCACTCCTGGCTGCCTTCAGTTCCATCAATGGATGAGCCCGCGCGTCAGCGAGCTGCTTTCGACATGGTATGTCCCGCGATACAGGGCGCGCGGGCTCTATGAGCAGATGGCCAGGCATCGCATCGCGCTGATGACGCAGGGTGTCTGGTCTTCGCTCTCGGCCGACGCACCTTTCTTCCTGCGCAATCACCGCGTTGCCGTCTCCTATTCGACGCCGGAAAATTCAAAAGTATCCAATGAGGACATTGTCGGTGTCATGGACGGCCTGGTGTCCGCGCTCGCCTCCATCAATGTGAGCGCCCGCAAGATGGATCCTGCGGCCCTCATAGCCTGGATCGACGACATCACCTCTCCCACGACGGCACCGGGAGAAGATGCCGTCAGCTACAATCCCTTCGACAGTATCGCCGATCAGGCGATCCGCCGCGACATCGAGATGCGGGTGGAGGCAGACCGGATATTGCTGCGCACCGAACGCTTTCGCCCAACGGGCCGGGAACTCGACGGCACGCCCGAAATCGGTGAAATCTATCCCGATTGCTTCGACGTGCGCGCATTTTCCGTGCGCAATCTGCCCCAGCATTGGGCGCCCTGGGATGTTGCCCGGCTGATCGGAGACATGTTCACCGACAAGCTGCGTATGCCTTGCCCTGTCTCGACCAATCTCTGCATCGACTTTCCCGACGTAGAGGCTGCTGCGAGCAGGGCGGGCTTCAAATATATGCGTACGACGAGCCTGGCGGACAGCAGATCGGCGCGGTTCCTGCCACAGCTTAAGGAACAGAGCCGCGAATGGGCGCATGTGAATGATGAGATGAAGCAGGGACGCAAGCTGGTGCGTCTCTTCTACTCGGTGACATCCTTCTCGCCCCACGGGAAGGGCGATGCCCATGAACGGATCCTCAAATCCGTTTATCGCGCCGCCGGCTGGGATCTGCTCGATGACCGCTATCTCCAGGTGATGGGCCTCCTTTGCGCCATGCCCATGACCATGGCCAATGGACTGTCGAAGGATCTGGAACGCATGAAGCGCATGCGCACCATGCTGACGACCACGGCCGCCCACCTTGCTCCCCTGCAGGGAGAATATCTCGGCGGAGCGATCCCCCACATGCTGCTGATCGGCCGGCGGGGCCAGCCCTTCTTCTGGAGTCCGTTCGAAAACAGGGCGGGCAATCACAATGTCGCGGTGTTCGGCAAATCGGGCTCCGGCAAGTCGGTGGCCTTGCAGGAACTGTGTGCCTCGCTGTGCGGCGCGGGCGCGCGGGTGGTGGTGATCGACGATGGCCGCTCCTTTGAGCATTCGGCCAAGCTCCAGGGCGGCGCCTTCGTCGAATTCACGATGTCCGCCGGCTTTTGTCTCAACCCCTTCAGCATGATCGATGGAGCCCAGGCGGCGCAGGACGAGGATTATCTGCTCGATTGCATGGCGATGCTCAAGGCCATCGTCAACCAGATGGCGCGTCACATCGACAAGCTGAACGATACCGAGCGCGGGCTGATCGATGGAGCAGTCAACCGCGTGTGGGAAGAGAAGGGGCGAGCCGGGTCCATCGATGACGTCATCGCCGCCCTCGACGCGACCGATAATCAGATGGCGCGCGATCTTGGCATTGCGATGGGGCCGTTCTCCTCGCGGGGAACATATGGCAAATTCTTCGAGGGAGAGGTCTCGTTCGAACTGTCAGCGTCGTTGACGGTGTTCGAACTGTCCGATCTTTCCTCGCGCGAGGAACTGCGCAGTGTTGTGCTGACCGCGATCATGTTTCTTTCACAGCAGATGATGCGCAAGGTGGATCGCGCTATTCCCAAGGCACTGCTGCTCGATGAAGCCTGGCAGATGCTGCGTGGCGGAGCGATGGCCGATTTCATCGAAACCTATGCGCGCACATGCCGCAAATATGGCGCATCTCTGGTGACAGCGACGCAGTCACTCAACGATTATTACAAATCGGCGGGCTCGATTGCTGCGCTCGAGAATAGCGACTGGTTCTTCATTCTGCAGCAGAAGCCGGAGACCATCGCCGATTTCAAGAAGCATGATCGCTTCGAGATGGACGATTACACAGATGCCCTGCTGAGGTCGCTTAAGCGCAACGGTTTTGAATATTCCGATATTTTGATCAAGGGCCCCGAGACATTGGCCCTCGGACGCCTGGTTCTTGATCCTTATTCGGCCGCCCTGTTCTCGTCCAGTCCCGATACATTTGCCGCGATCGAGCAGATGGTCGGGCAAGGCATGAGCATGGAACAGGCGATCGAGCGCGTCGCCTTTCCTGACGATCCTGAAAAATGGTCGGGAGCGGCGCCCGGCGCCGCCCGTGCTGCGGAGTAGGGCGATGACCGGCGGCAAGGATGAGAGAAAAGCGCGGTATGTCCCGATTGTACGGAGCGCTGAGCGGGTGATCGGTTGGGCGGGCCTTGCATGGTTGATCCTCGACATGGCCGCCTTCCTTGCCGGCATAGTGCTCATGACCTGGGGCCTGTTCGTCTTTGCCTTCCTGTGCCTGGGAGGATTTTCGCTCGACGGCATGATGCATCAGCTGACCAATCTTTCCTCGCGCTACATCGCGGCCAGCCCGGAGCGCGCCCTGTCTTTCCAGATGCTGCTGCTGGTTTCCCACCTTCTGCTCTCGCTCATTCTCCTCTTCCTGCGAAGGCATCGCATTCCCCATGTCTAAGCCCACACAACTCGACCTCACCCTTCCGCCTCCTCCCGCGCCTTCCGCCGCTGCGCAGCGGCGCAGGCCGGTTTTCGCCGGATACAGCCGCGGTCAGATCCTGGTTGGGGCTGTGATCCTCCTGGGGCTCATCTGGGCAATGTGGGTGACAAGGACGCTTCTTGCGCCGCGCCGCGACCAGATCGTTTCCGCCCGGCTGTCGGCCATTGTCGGTGAATATGTGCAAGCGCAGGCGCGATCAGCCTCGCCGCCCGAACAGATTGCGGCGGAGACGCGCCGTTTCATGGCGAGGCTGGAAGGAGAATTGCAGCGCCGCTCCCATGACGGGCAGGTGGTGATGGCAGGAGAAGCGGTGCTGAGCAGGAACGTGCCGGATATCACCGAGAGTGTCAAAAAAGCGGTCTATGCTTCGGGCATTTCCCTGCCGAGGCAAGCGCGTGTGCGGGAAAAGGAACCGCCTGTGCAAGGGGCCGTGCCGGCCGCGGCTGCCGCTGGCGAAGGACCGGACCTGCCAGACCCTTTTGCCGCCGCTGCACCCCCGGCGCAACGGACAACTCCGGGCGCACAGGGCGTAAGCGATGCGACCGCCGCGCCGGGCTTTGCCGCAGGCGCCTCGGTCGCGACCTTTGGAGGAACCGATGGCGCGACCGCACGGTGATAGCGCGCCCCGGCCGTGGCGGGCGGCGAGACGTCGATGGTTGCTGCTCACAGGCGCAGTCCTGTTGTGCCTCGCCCTGAGCGCGCTCCAGCATTGGCGCAGCTCTCACCTCCTGTTGATCAACCTGACCCAATCGCTGCCGAATTGGGCCTTCCTGGTCGAGCGGGACCGATTGCCGGCGAGGGGTGACTATATTTTCTTCCAGCCGCCGCCCGGAGCGCTGCTCCGCCGCCATTTTGGCGAAAGGCGCCAGCCCTTCGGCAAGCTGGTTCTGGGCATGCCGGGCGATGTCGTAGCGCATCAAGGCGCCCTCGTGACCATTAACGGGCGTCCGGTGGTGACGATGAAGCCCCGTACGCGCCTTGGCGAACCTCTGACCCCGGGACACACTGGCCCCGTGCCGCGCGGCTGCTATTTTGCGGGGTCCGCGCATAAGGATGGGTTCGACAGCCGTTATGCCGAAATCGGCTTTGTCTGCAGTCGCCAGATTATTGGCACAGGGGTTCCGATCCTGTGAGGCGGCTCTTGTCCGGCGCCGGCATTGTGGGGTCCCTGGCGGGGGCTGCGTTCGCCATCGGTTCGATGGGCGCAGACGCGAAGGATTATGGGCAGGCCGGACAGACATTCCCCGTCGTTGAGCCGGACCTTCTTGCAACGATCGAGAGCCGGCTGAAGCGAGCCGAAGCCAGCGGTGAGATCGCACGGATGAACGAGCAGTTTGCCCGGCGGGTCGAAGCAAAGGTGCGCAGACCCGATCCGGTGAGCGGGCTATCTCCAGCCAATCGGCCGAAGGAATGGGATTTCGATCCGTCGGTCATTTTGGAGCGGGACATTCGGGACCAGAAGGGGCGACTGATCGCGGCGGCCGGACAGAAGATCAATCCGCTCGATTTCCTCAAGATCGCTCAGGACCTTGTCTTCATAGACGGCGAAAATCCTGCCCAGATGCAATGGGCGACCTCGCGTTACGATGAAAGCCAGGCCAAGATCATCCTCGTGGCGGGCTCACCGATCGAGGAAATGACCCGCCGCCAGCGGCGTTTCTATTTCGACCAGCAGGGCCGCCTTACCGCCAAGTTCGGCATTCGGCACACACCGGCCGTGGTGAAGCAGGCGGGCAAGGTCATGCGCGTGCGCGAGATCCTGCTGGTGAAGGGGAGGGCGAGCTGATGCCTCTCTGGCTGGAACTGCTGCGCACGCCGATGGCGGCCCCGGAGACCGCGCGTCTCCGCCGGCTGCGCATGGCCTGGCAGCTTTTGTGTGTTTTGACGGCCCTTTGCGTCGCCTTCTTCTCAACGATGCGCGCGCTGATGGGAAGGGCCGCCCTCTATCTTGTCGCGATCATCCTTGCGCTCACCCTTTTGCAGAGCCTCCTCTACTGGAATGCCAAGCAGCGCGCCGACAATCGCCTGTTCGATAGCGGGGAAGAAGGGGAATGAACCGTCTCCTGCGGCACTCGGTCCTTGCTCTGACGGCCCTGCTGTCCATTGTTGCGATGGCGCCTGCGGCCATTGCCGCGCCGAGCTGCAATGGCAAGTTCGTCAATCCCATCACCGATGTCTGCTGGTCCTGCCTCTTCCCCCTGTCGGTCGGCGGGCTCAAGATCTGGCCTGGCAATCGGCCCGATGCCAGTAATCCGTCCTCGCCTGTCTGCGCCTGCGCCGACCCCATTCCGCGCATCGGCATTTCGATCGGCTTCTGGGAGCCGGCAAGGCTCGCCGATGTCACGATGAAGCCCTGGTGTTTCCCTAATCTTGGCGGGGTGCGGATCGCGCCGGGCTTCGATATCGGCCAGGGCTATATGGCAGGCCCATCGATGGTCGGTGGCCGGTCGCAAAGCACCGCCAAATGGCACGTTCACTGGTATGTCTATCCGCTTCTTTACTGGATGGAGCTGCTCACGGACTTTCTCTGCTTCGAGCAGGCGAGCTTCGATATAGCCTATATGACCGAGGTTGACCCGCTCTGGCAGGACGATGCCTTGTCGGGCCTCATCAATCCGGAGGCGATCGTGTTCGCCAATCCCGTCGCGCAGGCCGCCTGCGCCGCCGACTGCGTAACGGCGACAGCTTCCATGCCGATCGACACGCTGTTCTGGTGCGCGGGCTGTCAGGGCTCCATGTATCCCATGAACGGGAACATTCCCTCCTCGATCGGACATGTTCAGTCTTCCCGCCTAGCGCTCTCGCGGTTCGCGTACAAAATGCATCGCCAAGGGCTTGCCTGGGGAACGATGGGGTCGAAGGGGCTGTGTGAAAAATATGTCATGCCGATCATGCGAAAACAGCAATATCGGTTCCAGATGGTGAACCCGATCCCGACGGTGTCGGGTCGCTATGCCTGCTCGCCGATCGGCGCATCCACCATGCCTCCAGGAACTGGACGCTCCTACCCCGCCGGCGGCGAGGACATGGGCTACCTTGTCTGGAGGAAGAGGAATTGCTGCGTGCTATGAGCGAGCCGAAGGCAGCCCAAAGCCTCGTGATGGACGCTTTGACCGCAGAGGGAGGCGCTGCGTCGGCGCTGGGCACGGCATTCCGCCGGATCCGTCACGTGCTCGAGGGCCGCGAACTTTCCGGGAGAATTGATCGGCATGAGCAGGATATTCTCGATGTCGCGCGGGCTTCATTGACCCTTCTTGACGAAATCGAGGAGGGACGCAGCGGTAGCTGGGCAGCGAGGCACTTGCGTGATCTTCTTGAAAGGCAATTGGTAGCTGGCTGCAGGGGCGATATCGGCGCTCCGCGCATCCGGGGTAAGGGCGTCAGGTCCGCCCTCCTTGGCGGCAGCCTCCTCTTCGCGATGGTTCTTGCCGTCGTTTTGACGCTCGGCGCCAGGAACGGAGAAGCGGACAAAGGCGAATTGCACGCCCCCCACATGCAGCTCTCGACGGCAATGGAGGAGCCTGGACGATGAAGCATGCCTGGACATATGTCGCTGTCGCTATTCTGCCTGGCGTTGTCGGGGTTTCGGCGCTTGTGGCGCAGAAGGCCGATGGCTTGGACATCCAGGCCGTCAAACGCCGGGCCGCGAGCATCCAGAGCGACGCCGAAGCGTTTGCCAGCCATGTGAAGGATCGGGGTGAGGCTTTCCGCGAAGACGCCCTTGCCGTGCAGGCCGGTGGCACCGCCAATATGCGCAAGGTCGCGACGGCGAGCCTGCCCGACGGTCCGGACGGTTCGATAGATTTCGATGAGATCGTCTCGGGCGCCGCCGCCAATCTGGAAGGCGGTCGTGGCGAGGCCTCGCAATTCATCGCCTTCGCCAGCCTGTCCATGCCACCCGCTTCTCTTCGGCAGATGGTTCGAGATACCGCGAAGGCCCGAGGCATCGTCGTATTTCGCGGATTTCCTCGCAACAGCATGAAGGTTTTTTCGGCCGCGCTTGCCAGGGTGGTCGATGAAAAGGATTTCCCGGCCATCGGGATTGATCCGCGGCTTTTTCGCGCCTTCGATGTCAAGGCAGTCCCCACTTATGTCGCGGTGTCGTCGGATTTCGACCCATGCTCAGGTTTCAACTGCCGGACCAGCGTCCCTCCCTATGATCGCATGACCGGCAATGTGACGGTGCAATATGCGCTGGACAGCTTCGTCGATGGAAATGGTCCAGGAGCGCAAATCGCGGCCATTGCTCTTGCCAACCTTGAGCGAAACCGTCGATGAAGCGGTTCACCTCCCTTCTGTTGCTGGCCTTCCTTGGGCTTGCCATGCCGACGTCGGCGCAAATGACGAGCCAGCAGGCCCGCGAGGAAGGTAAAGCTCTCGGCGCGGCGATGCGCAGTGATGAAAACTGGGTTCCGACGCGCGAGTCCCAGGCGGTCGTACCTGGCTACCAGGGTGTGGAACTCCCCGAGGCGGACTATTTCAGCAATCCTGACAAGCTGGCCAGCGACGCCAATGCGCTTAAAGGGACAAGCCAAGCTTATCAGATCTCGACCGACGCCGCAAAAAGCCGGCCCACCTTCTCTCTCGATGAGATCAAGGCGGTGACGGCCAATGCTTCCGCAATCGAGAAGGATCCCTCCACGCAGCTGGGCGGTGAGACCATCAGCGGCGCCAGCGGCGAGTGCAAACCTCTGCCGGCGCAAGAAAGCCAGATCTATTATGATGCCACCTGCGACACCGGCGTCGTCGTCAATTCCGTGCCGGCTGAGACGATCTATAGCTGCCCTCCCGGATGGACGCTCGATGGCACGACATGCTTGATGACGGAAGTGGTCCCAGCCAATATCAGCTATAGCTGCGATGCAGATTGGACGTTGGACGGTTCACAATGTGCGCAATCACAGCCCGCCAATGTGAGTGCCTATAGCTGCCCGCCGGGCTGGAGCCTCAGTGGTAGCCGATGCAGCCGCACCTTGTCGCAGGAGGCCTCTGTGACGGGCTATGCGTGCCCCGATGGATACAGCCTCGCCGGATCGACTTGCCAGACGACAATAACGAGCGCGGCGAGCCCTAACTATTCCTGCCCGAGCGGCTATTCGCTCGCGGGAACGATGTGCGTGCGCAATTTCAATTATCAGGCCACGGTAACCTATTCATGCGAAGCAGGCTGGACGCTCAATGGATCGACCTGCACGCGGCAGGTCACACAGCCGGCCACGCAAAGCTATTCCTGTCCACCTGGATATAGCCTGGACAATGGAACCTGTACGCAGAGCGCCAACTATCAGGCAACGGCAACCTATAGCTGTCCCAGCGGCGGGACGGTGCAGGGCGATAAATGCGTTACCACCAGCACGACATCGGCCACCCCGGCTTATGCCTGTCCCTATTATTATTATAATCCCACCGGCTTTTCGGGTGGACCTCATTGCGTGATGCGCAAGGCGGAATTCGCAAGCCGGAAATGCGCTCCCACGGTCGACAGGCCCGGCAGTATCGAGTTCGTTCGGGAAGAGAAGAAATATGGCGATAAATGGTGCCTGTACAAGCCCCTGACGACCTATACCTGTCCCAGCGCATTCTGGAATTTCGATCCTGCCTATAGCCAGTGCGTGTCAAACATCGTGCAGGATGGCACGGTCACCTATACATGCCCGCAAGGTGGCAATTTGCAGGGGACAAGCTGCTATCGCACCAATGTAACAGGCGCCACCGTCACACATGTCTGCCCTGCAGAATATACGTTATCTGGACAAACATGTGTGAAATCGGAATATAAGTCCGCCAACGTCCAATATGGTTGCCCTGGCGGGGGCGCTCTGTCTGGCGCAACCTGCTCGGCAAGCGAGCAGATCGCCGCCTCGGTGACCTATTCCTGCCCTTCGGGATACAGCCTCAACGGTACAAGCTGTTCGCGCACCGAAGCACTGGCTGGTACGCCGATTTATGCCTGTCCCACAGGCTATGCGCTGAGCGGTGCCACATGCAGCAGGCTGGAAGATCAGGGGGCGACACCGATCTACGCCTGCCCCGCAGGCTATGTGCTCTCGGGCTCGCAATGCACCGCGACCGTGGCGGCGCAGCCCAATCATTATTGCCCGGTGGATTATACGTTATCGGGCCAGCAATGCTCCAAGGTCCACAGCCAGGCAGCCTCCTCTCATCAGCAATGTCCGGCAGGATCGAACAGTAACCCCGACGGGACGTGCTATACTGAAGACCCGCAAACGGACTGCGGCGATCTCCAGGCAAATCCGCAATGCAGCTGGAAATACGATAATTGTCTGGACGAGACTCCGTCCGGCGACGCCTGCAAGATGACCGAGCGCGTCTTCCGATGTCCGGTACCAGGTGGAAAGATCGAACAGCCGGCCGAATATGTGTGCGGCGACGATGTCTACTGCATCAACGGTGATTGCGAGGCGATCGAGCGCGAAGCTTCCACCGAGTTCAAGGATGCGCTGACGGCTCTCCATGCGGTCGACACCGCCGGGAAGGATTTCGATCCGGACGACATGCATGTTTTCCCCGGCGAGCGCGACACATGCAGCAAGAAGATCTTCGGTGCCGTGAACTGCTGCGCGGGCAAGGTCTCCGGATTGGTGCCGCTGGGCGTCGGCGGCGCCGCGCTCGCAGGCGCTATCAGTGGCAATGTCGCCGCACTGGCGGGAGTCGCGACGCAATTTCTTACCACCTTCATGTGTTCTACCGAGGAGAAAATGCTCGATGTGAAGGATCGTATGGGCTTCTGCACCTTCGTTGGAAGCTATTGCTCTTCCAGCATCCTGGGTGTCTGCACCACCAAGCGGAAGACCTATTGCTGTTTTGAAAGCAAGCTGTCGCGCATTCTGCAGGAACAGGGGCGTCCTCAGATCAACAAGCCTTTCGCAAAGCCCAGAAACGAGCAGTGCGAAGGCTTCACGGTCGATGAATTTTCGCGCCTCGATCTCTCGGTAATGGATTTCACGGAAGTCTATGCAGACTTCATGGATGCGGTTCGGATGCCCGACGAAGTTCAGACGATGACCGATATCCAGCAAAAGATACAGGACTATTATGAACTTCACAGCCAGTGACGCGCCTTCGCGGCATCAGCCATTTGATTGGGAGATGACGGCCTTTGAGCTGGCCGTTTTCATTTGCATCTACCGAAGTCCAACCCCTCTTTTGCTTGATGAGGTCCGTCGGGAAGTCAGTCTCTGGTTTGAGCGGGTGATCGGTTCCGAGGACCTGAAAGGCTGTATTGAATATATGCTGGGGCGACGATGGCTGTTGCAATCGGGAGACCGGCTTCGGGCCAGCAACAGGGGCCGGATCATAGCTCGTCCTCTCGTGAACGGCATCATCCGGATGCTGGATCAGGGGACCCGGCTCCTCGATGTAGCGCTGATGATGTCGATCCTTCGGCTGACGCATGACCAGTTGGCCAATCCTGTTGAAGATGATGGGTGACAAGGAACCATGGCGATGACGAAGACGATCACGCAAATCGCGACCTTGCTACTCGCTGCAATAGTCTCGCCAGGGGTGGCCATGGCACAGCTTACGTCTTCCGAAGCCATGCAGGCTGAGGATCACGAAGACGGCTTTTACTGTCGCGAGCGGCGACTGGGACAGTGGTTCTATTGCACCAGGCCCAAGGATCCCGAGCGCCCTTCTTTGGTTCCGCAGGCCAGCGCCGCGGAACGAATGGCGGCCATCAGCCGGGAGCTCGATGAACTGAAGGCCAGGGCGATACTGGAACCGACGCAAGAGAATGTCATCGCCTATGTGCGTTTCCAGCGCGAACAACTCGACCGAGCGTCGACATTCTCCGATACATGGCAACGGGCGCTGTGGCAGAATCCGGATCTCGACTACACGCTTCAGCGCCCTGTGAATACCGTGGGCAAGCGGGCGTGGCTCGATAATCGCAAAGCCGATCGGGATACTGTTCTGACCAATCTCGGGCAGCGCTACGGTCTATTCTATTTTTATGCGCAAAGCTGCGGGGCCTGCGAGATTTTCGGGCCCATACTCCGTTCGGTTGCCGATAGTCATGGGATGACCGTGATGGCCGTTTCCATGGATGGTGGCCCGAACCGGGACTTTCCCAATTATGTGGTGGATTCAGGGCAGCGCGCCCGCATGGGTGTTGCCGGCAACCAGACGCCCGCGCTGGTGCTGTTCGACACCGCCACCAGGCGCACCATCCCTGTAGGTTTCGGTCTCCTCTCCGCTGAGGAGATAATGGATCGGATCTTCATGTTGACCAACACGAAGGTAGGGAGCGACTTCTAATGCCGGAAGGACATGAAACCGGTTGGTCTCGCCGCATGCTCAAACGTGCAGGCTCCGCCATAACCATGGTTGTCGCCGTTCACCTGGCGCTCGTTGGCGTGGCAGATGCAAATGTTGCTTCAGAAATGAACAATTTCTTCAGCGAGGCGGGCGGCGCGGCCAATGTGACGGGGCCTTCGTCGTTCCAGGGTCAGTCAGCTGGCTATTATTCGCTCGGGAATGTCTGGACACGCTTCCCTCAAAAGAGCGTTGCTCCCTTCAATCTTCAGCTTCCCGGCGCGCGAGCCGGCTGCGGCGGCATAGACCTGTTCAGTGGGAGCTTCTCCTTCATCAATGCTTCCGAGATCGTGGCGATGCTCAAGGCTACGGCCAACAACGCGCTCGGTTTCGCCTTCAAGCTGGCGATCGATTCCGTTTCCCCGGAGATTGGCAAGGTCATGGACGAGTTCAGCCAGAAGGCGCAGCTCCTCAACCAGATGAATATCTCGAGCTGCGAGACGGCCCAGGCTCTTGTTGGCGGCCTTTGGCCAACCATGGACACGACCCGCGCCACGATCTGCGAGGCGGTTGGCAATTCCCAGGGCGTATTTTCCGACTGGGCTGCATCCCGCCAGGGTTGCAATAATGGTGGAAGCCGCGACAGCACGATCGCCGGCAATGCTGACGCTGCGATGACGGATCAGCTCGTAGGCGAGAATCACAACTACACCTGGGAAGCATTGAAGAAATCAGCCAAGTTCGGCGCCTTCGACCAGGAATTTTCCGAATATATCATGACGTTGGTGGGGACTATCATCACCCGGCCATCCGCCGATGCCAGCATAGGCGGGAATGTGATCATGTATGGGCCAGCCGAGGAGGCGGTTGTCACCGCGCTCCTCGACGGCACCGAAAATGGGCCCGCCATCAAGGTGCTCAAATGCAATGATCCAAATTGCTACGATGTGGGCGAGACCACGCTCGCCATCCCTTCTTCCGCGGCTCTCCGTCCCCGGATCAGGCAAATGATCAGGGACATGAGCATCAAGGCTCGCACAAACGGGAGCCTGACATCGGCGGAGAAGCAACTGCTCAATATGGCGACTATCCCGCTCTACAAGATCGTCACGGTGCAGGCTTTCGCTCACAACGCGCTGACCGATGGCGAGATAGAGGCCTTGTCCGAGATTGTGGCTGTGGACATGTTGAACGCGATGCTGGACAATATGCTCGATCGTGTCGAGCAGGCCAGGGTTCACTATCAGACCGCGGACCAGGCAACCGCAGAGCAATGGAAGGCACAGATTGCGGCCACCCGGCAAAAGTTCGGCGCCCGGGAAGTCAAGCTCAGCAACAAGCTGCAATTGACCTATCAGGTTATCAACCGAAGCATATTCCTTGAATCGACATTGCAGAACAGCATGTCGCCGGGCATGTCCGCTGCGCTCAATTTTTCACGCGGCCTCAGCGCCCAGGGACTCCAGTAGGCGTTCGGGCGGTGCTGGAGGTCTTCACGGTTGGCGGGGGCGAATATCTCGTCAACATGTTCAACGCCGTGGCTGCCTGGACCGGGGGCGGCGGCTATCGCTCCATGATCCGCGTGATCATGGTGATGGGCCTTATCTATTCGCTGTTCGTGGTGGCTTTCACGCTCAACTACAAGGCGTGGCTCAACTGGTTCATCCAGGCCACCGGCATCTACATGTGCCTGATGGTCCCGACAGTGGACGTCAAGGTGACGGACCGGATCAATCCGGGACTCGCGCCGGCGACGGTCGCCAACGTCCCGCTCGGGCTTGGGGTTCTTGCCAGCTTTACGACTCAGATCGGGGATTATCTGACGCGAACGGCCGAGACGGTCTTTGTGATGCCGGCCGAGCTCAACTACAGCCGGAACGGCCTGGTATATGGCGCGCGCCTGTTCGATGCGGCACGCCATTTCAATATCCAGGACGCCGAATTTTCTGCCAATCTTGATCACTATATGAAGCAATGCGTCTTCGGCGATATCATGCTCTATCAAAAGTCCCTGACCGATCTTGCGAAGGCGACAAATCTTTGGGCGGCCATTGGCTCGACCGCTGAATCGCGGTCGCAGGAATGGCTCGAACGCAGCGGCGGGACGGTCGCGGCCTATATCGTGACGTGCCGGGATGCCTATGCGATGCTTGATGCACAATGGGCTTCTATGATCGATGCAAATTCGAAGCTATGGGGTCTGGAAGTCTATCCCAAGCTCAGTGAATCGATCGCCCAGGCCAAGCTTCGCAACGACGTGCCGATCGCGAACCAGGCCTTCACGCAATCGACGGACGGTTTTGCCGAGACGATGCGGCAGAACACCGCCATTCATGCATTCATGCGGGCTCGCAACAATATGAGCGGCAGCACCATTGATGCGTTCGCACAAACCCGCGCGGACATACAGGCCCGCAACACCTATAACAGTATCGCGCAACAGGCGATGACATGGGTGCCGATCCTGAACATCGTACTGACGGTTGTTTTCTTCGCCATGTTTCCGGTCATCTTTCCGCTTTTCCTGATGCCCCAGACGGGTGTCTCCGCGCTCAAGGGTTATGCGACGGGATTCTTCTATCTTGCAGCCTGGGGACCGCTCTATGTCATTTTGCACATGATCTGCATGACGCGCGCCGAGGCCGCCGCGGCAGGGGTGGCCAAGGGCGGCGTCACATTGGGGACCTATGCCGGCATCGATGCGGTGAACGCAGAGACGGCGACCATCGCCGGCTTCATGCTGATGAGTGTGCCCTTCCTTGCCGCAGGCCTGGCGCGCGGCGCGATGTCCATCGCGGGCCAGTCCATGTCCATGCTGGCGCCAGCGCAAAATGCGGCAGAGGCTGCCGCACTGGAAGAGACGACTGGCAACTACGCCTATGGCAATGTCAGTTGGGCAAACCAGACGTCGAACATGCGTCAAAGCGATCAGTGGAACACGGCGCCCGCCTACCAGACGGGAAGCTCGGCGTTCAGCGTTCGCCAGGCCAATGGCACAATTGTATCGAGCTTTGGCAACGGGCAGGAGGTGATCGACACCTCCCATGCGATTTCCCGCCTTGGCTTCGTGCCGACGGCGAGCACCGGGTTCGTGTCCGAGATGCGGGAGCAGGCCCATGAAGCCCATCGCCAGGCCCAGGTCTATCGTGCGGCGGCCAATGATATTCTCACCAGCACGCATACGGATCGTAGTTCATCCGGCATGTCGTCCGAGCGTAGCTCGGGATGGGACAGCAGCTCTGGCCGGAGTGCGAACAGCTCAATGGAGGAATTCGACCGGCAATCAGGAAGCAGCTCATCGGGTATCGACCAGAGAAGCTCGACGGGCTTTGGACAATCTGAAAGCCGTGGGCGGGATTGGACCTCCAACTGGAATGAACAGGTTAGCGGGGCTCTAAGCGGTCAGCTTGGTTTCGCCGGGAAGGGCGGCCGGGCGGGCTTAGGGGCCGGTATGAACGGAAATGCAGGGTTCACGGCCAATCAGAATGATCAGTTGAGTCAGGGTTCCAGAGAATCGCGGTCCCATGATGAAACCAGCAGCTCCTACAGCGGCGTTCGGGACGAGCATTCAACCGGTAACAATATTTCGATGTCCGATGGCACTTATGAAAAGGATGGAGTGTTCAGCCGCGCTTCAGTCGCTTCGTCTTCGTTCCAGGGGCGGGAAGACGCGCTCTCCCGTGCCCGTTCCTATCAGGAATCGGCGGAAAAGCTGGAAGAGCTGTCGCAGCAGCTTTCTCGCGATGCGAGCTATGCGGAAACCCACGGCATGCAGTTGAGCGAGAATTTGAGCCAGGATCTTGCCCAGTGGTATCGCAGGCAGCAGATGAATAACCCAGGCCTTGATGCTCCCGAACTATGGGCGACGGATCTGACCGATCATCAGCGCATGGCGCGAGATAGCATGATCAGCCGCTGGATGGGTGAGAAGCAAGATGCGATCCGCGCGAGCGTGCAGGACAGCTTGCGCGAACCTGCCCTTGTCGATGTGCCCCACCGCGACATCGGTGATGCAGCTGACGTCAGGAAAGCCTATCATCCGCAAGGTGTGTCAGATCTTCCAAATGGACCGGACGTCGGCAATCCCGACACTGCCTCAGCATTCATCGAGCAGGGAAAGACGGCCTTTGCGACGGACAAGTCCGCGGCAGCCGCAGTGAGAGTTGGTCACGCAGAGGCAGGGGCAGAATTACAGAACAATGTGAACCGCGAGACGGGACGGAAGTTCTTTCAATCTCTTCCGCCGGATGAGTGACTTATCCAGCGAGATAGAAATAAAGCAGCACCCCGATGACCAGAACCAAGCCAATCGCTCGCCCAATCAACGCTCCTGTTGAAAGTTCGACCACATCATCCCCATAATCGTAGGCTTCGGGAGGGACCTGCCTAATGACGGGTCCCCCGGTCGTGTTTTGGGTCGTGAAATACGTATTCCAGTCCATCATCTTCCCAAACCTCCGAAGCTGTACTCTACGAAACTCAACGTTTATTCGCAAGTTTTCAGAAACAGATGGTGCCCGACGTCTATCATTATTGGCTGTATCAATCGGAGGTCGCAAAAAGCAGAACGGAGCTAGCCAGAGGTGCGGTTCGGCAATGATGGCCATTTCCCTGTAGGTTGACGATCGCCGACAAGCGCAGGCATGAGCTGACGGGGGACCATAAGGGGAACTGTTCGATGACGGTTACGACGAGATGGCGGAAGACCTGCGGGTTGCCACCATCGCTGGCGCTCCTTACGCGCAGCTTCCAAGCTGAGTACACCAACACGCCATCAGGTCATGATAGATTGGCATCTCGCTCGACTGTGGGCAGAATCTCCGCGTCATCCAATGTAGGCAAGCCGTGTGCCGTACATCGCGCACTATGATGGAAGTTCGAGCACACTGACGAACGCAGGGGCTTGGCAGAGGATCGTTTATTCCGGGCACCGGCCAAGGCGCAACGAGGCCACGCATCGGGGCTGCCTGCCGACATTGAAAAGCCCACGCGCGATATCCTAAGGTGCATTTGCTGAAATTAAAGATGGAAAGCCTTCATTGACCGAGCCCATATTCTCCGCTGACAAGCCATCCTGGCTACCCTCGATGCGAGACATATCCCCGGTCACATTCTTCGGCTCGGCCATTGTCGCTGTCGGACTCATCATATTTGCCAGCATTTTTCCCGAGAAGGCCGCCACTCTGTTCCAGAGCAGTAATGCGTGGATCATCCAGGATGTCGGCTGGTTCTATCTGCTGTGCGTGGGCATCTTCGTCGTTTTCCTCTTCCTCCTCGCCGCCAGCCCACTGGGACGCGTGCGACTGGGGCCAGATGATTCCGTTCCTGACTATAAATTCAGCACATGGGTCGCGATGCTGTTCAGCGGCGGCATGGGCATCGGCATCGTTTTTTATGGCGTCGCCGAACCCATCACGCACTTCTCCCATCCGCCCGACGCTGGACCGGGAACAGCGCAGGCCGCGCGCGACGCGATGGAAGTCACGTTCTTCCATTGGGGCATCCATGCATGGGCGATTTACGCGGTCATGGGACTGGCGCTGGCCTATTTCGGGTATCGGCGGGGCGAGCCGCTCTCCATCCGTTCGGCCTTTCTCCCCTTTTTGGTGAGCGCGTTCGTGGGCCGCTGGGCGATTTCATCGACATTTTCGCGGTGGTGGGCACGCTCGCCGGGCTAGCCACATCACTCGGCCTGGGCGTGTCGCAACTCAATGCATCTTTCACCTATCTGATGGGCATTGCCCAGACGCTGGACATGCAGATGTGGCTGATCGCTATCGTCACCGTGTTGGCGACGATCACGGTTGCGACCGGCCTGGACAACGGCATCAGGTGGATGAGCGAGGCGATCATCGTCATCTCGGGTATCCTGATGCTGCTGATCCTGGCGCTTGGCCCGACACAGTTCCTGCTGCAGGCTTTCGTCGAGAATATCGGGCTCTACCTCAACGGCTTCGTCGCTCGCACTTTCCACATCTATGCCTATCAGCCGACCGACTGGATTGGCAACTGGACGCTCTTCTATTGGGGTTGGTGGATTTCCTGGGCGCCGTTCGTCGGGCTGTTCATCGCCCGCATTTCGGGGGGGCGGACGATCCGCGAGTTCCTGCTGGGCGTCCTGCTCGCGCCGGCCGGATTCAGCTTCGTGTGGTTTACCATCTTCGGCGACGCTGCGATCTGGCTCGACACCAATGTCGCACATGGCGCGATTTCACGAACCGTCGCCGAGAACATGCCGATCGCGCTGTTCTCGCTGTTCGAATATCTGCCCTTGTCGACGGTTCTCGCCTGGATGACCGGGCTGTTGGTAGCAATCTATTTCGTCACGGCTTCCGATGCCGGAGCGCTGGTGATCGCAATGATTACCGCGCGCGATACGAACGAGGTTGAAGAGCCGGCGCTCTGGCTGCGCGTCTTCTGGGCGCTGACCTGTGGTGGCGTCGCTGCCGTGCTGCTGCTTGCGGGTGGTCTCGCCGCTGTACAGATGGCGGCGGTCATCGCCGCTTTCCCTCTCGCGATCATCATGCTCGCCATGTGCTACGGCATATGGATTTCGCTCCGGCGCGAGACGGCGATCGCCTGGGCCGAAAACATGCCTGCGGCGCCATTGGTAGGAACAAAGGGGCAATATGAATGGCGGCGACGCCTGGGCGCAATCGTCAGCCATCCGACCGAGCAACAGGTCCGCTCTTTCCTCGCTTCGACTATCCACAAGGCGCTGGATGCAGTGGCAGAAGAATTGCGCCGGCGGGCGATCAGCGCGACAGTAGCCGAGGAGGCCGACGGGATCATGCTGCGCGCCGAGCATGGCGCGGAAGGCGACTTCGTTTATGCGGTGCGCGCCGTCCCTCATCCGCTGCCGGCGTTTGCGCTCGTCGATTCCGCTCGCAAGCGGGATGACCGCCGACGTCGCTACTATCGCGCCGAGGTCTATTTGGAAGGCGGCGGTCGAGGGTATGATATTTACGGCTATGACAGCGAACAAGTGATCGCCGATGTCATCGCCCATTATGATCGATATCGTCACTTCCTGACCACCCAATAGAATGGAATTGTGGGTGTCAGACTTTATCTATGACGCGATCTCGACGGCTTTGTCTATATCGCTTGCGTGATCGACGTCTCCATGGCTGCAGAACTTAAGCCAACTAGCCTCCGGTTAATCTGAGTAGTTCATTCCCCGGCTCTAACGAACAGGAATGACGTAGCCGGGGACCTTTGCGAAAGGCGGCTTATGGATCGGAATCGAAGGAAGCGGACATTCAGCGTTGTACGCACCACATCGCTGAATGACAGAAATTCGGCCGTTGTTTGCACGTACGCGTCCGAGATGGTGGCCGCCTGAAGACGACATAGCCTCGCTAAACCGGACTTGCGCTGCTAGCAACTAGATCAGCGGGCCACCCGGCGTATCTCCTCGACTAGCAACGGTGACAGTTCGTACGCATCGAGCGTGGCGTCCTTCAGCCAGGCACGCGCCTCGCTGATCGTCATGTTCTTGTTGACCGCGGCATCGTTGAGAATTGCTGCGGCGACGCGCGACAGTCCGAGGCCCATGAAGCTGATCATCGACCGGTCGGAGGCACCAACCTCGAGATAGAGGGATATCGGAGGGACTGAGCCCGCCATTTCCGACAAGCCGATCTCATCCATAACTTGAAGGAGCACGGCGCAGTAGCACGACATCAGCCGGACCACCTCGAACCGGATCACCTTCTCTATGGTATCGAGAGTGTTGCGGATTACCGCCCGAGAGCTTTTCTTCTTGTCATAGTTGATGGCGCTGTCGATGATCTTCGGGAGAGGGGCGCCGCTCATCCAGAACACCGCCATCAGGGCATGGTACCTGTGCGATCCGTGGGTCTCCGGAAGTCCCAGCAGGTGCGTATGGCAGAGCCTCAGCAAGGACGCGTAGGAGGCGTATGCTCCGCTCTCGCGCGGATGTGCGGGAATCAGCGCGCGCACGCTCGCCTTTTCCGTACCCGCTCTGGCGAGAAGCGCCGCGTGAAGCGACTGCTGCCGATGCGGCGACAGATTCGGACTTTGGCGCACGACCTCGACAGGCAGCGTCAGCACTTCGACCACCTCGTCGAGTGCGGCCTGGACCCGTTCGGCCGACGCCGATGGCACGCCCGCCGCGGTCAGCCGCGACAGTGTGGTCGGCAGCTCGCCGCGCGAATAATCATCCAGGAGCCGGATGAACAGAGTCTCGAGGTCGCCGTCCGGCTTCCTGTCGTCACCATCGTCGTCGGCCATCGTCGCGACGAGATCCTCCAGCCGCTGCGTGACACCTTCCTGCAGGGCAGGTACGATATCGCTGTCCCTCTCCTGATCGAGCGGCTTGGCCTTCCACTCATCATAGTCGATCAGGAAGATGTTGCCCTGGAACTCGCGGCGGAGCCGCCCGGCGCGACCCGCGAGGTTCCAGAAGTCCGTACCCTCTAGAGGCCGCTGCCTGCCCTTCTCCGGCCTGCACATGAAGACGTTGCGGGCCGGCAGGTTCACGCCCTGCAGAAGCGTACTGGTGCACACCAGGAAGTCGATCGCACCATCCGCGAAGGCATCCTCCACGGCCTGCCGGACCTGCGCTGGCATGTTGGAGTAGTGGAAGCCAACACCCCGGCGGACCGCCGCCGCCAAGACGTAGGAGGGGTGCACCGACTGGGCGACGAGCTGTGCAACCGCCTCGCGCCGCGGCGTCGTCTCCCGGTCAGCAAACAGGTCGGCCAGCTGGATGGCCAAGTCCTCCGCCTCGGCGGCGCCGTTCGCATACACGATGGTAGGCGCACCCTTGCCGAGAGCGGCCGATATCTGTACGAGGCGCTCCTTCTTTGACGCGATCGTCTGTCCGATCGCGAACTCGCCGACCAGCGCCTCTTCGCCGCCCGGCTCGATGCTCGAGACGGAGAATTCGCCTTGGCGCGACGAGGTTACGCGCACGATCAGGAAGTTCTGTGCTACCGTCGGCTCAGTCGACGGAAGCGTCTCCACGCTATCGAGGCCGAAGGTGCGGCCGAACACGTCCAGATTACGGATGCCCGGGCTGGCGAAAAGCAACTGCGCATCCGCGCGCCGGCGGAGCAGGTCGTCCACGACCCACTGCAGCAGGATGCCGCGACCTTGGTCGGCAATGCTGTGGGCCTCGTCGACGATGACGATCCCGGCGCTCATCTCCGGATGCGCCGCCAGCATCAGCTGGGTCCTCTCCTGCGTCATCACGAATATCGCACGCGTCGGCAGCGGCTGATCTCCGTCGAGCGGCACGGTGACGATCTCCGGCGCCGCCTCCGTGCCGAAGAACAGGTCCGTCAGATCGCGTGCGACCTGCGCGATCAATGCACGGGTCGGCACAAGGTAGACGACGATGCACTCCCCGGCCTCGTCGAACACGCGGGCGAGATGGCCTTGGAGGATGAAGGACTTTCCAGCCGACGTCGGCGCGGCGACGGCGACGCTGCGCCCTTCGCCAAGTTTGCTCCACAGGTCGTGCTGGAAGCTCGTCAGCAGCGCGGGGCGATCCCGCAGCAGGACGCGGCGCCGGTCAGAGAGGGCCATCTCCTCGATCGCGAGATCCAGCGGTAGGTCCGCCGCGGCGGCGCCGACGTCCTCGCGCGTCTCAAGCGCTGGAAAGTTGCCAAGCCGGGCCAGCACCACGCGGAGCGCCTGCTGCATGGGCAGCGTTTTCGCGCCCACCACCTCGTAGGTCATGGTCGCTGAACGATATGCCTGGCGGCGATGCACCGGATCCGTCGAACAGGCCAGGATCGCTGAGGCCTGCATCAGGCGGACCGCTTCCTCCATTGTCACCTCGGGGTCGAGCGGCCTCCCCAGCTCGCGTGCCAGCCACGTCCGATGAGCCAGCGCAGCCGCATCATGGAAGCGGCTGTTCCCCCATATCTGATCGGCGAGTTCCTGCATCGGTCGACGTCCCCTTCGTGCTGTGCGTCCTACTTCTTGCCAGCGCTCTTCTTCTTCGGCGCCTTCTCGGTGGCCGGGTGCTTCCAGCCGATCTTGTCCTGGAACAGGTCGCGCAGCGTCGCCACCGACGGAACCGGCATGATGAACATCTCGACCTCCTGGTGCTCGATGCCTTTCGCCTTGAGCGCCTTGGCGATCTTCGGGGCGGCCTCCTCCAGCTTTGCTAGAGCCAGCCGGCAAAACTCCTCCTCCGCATCGGTCTCGCACGCCAGCGCGGCCGCGAAGGCGTCAAAATCGAAGGCGACGAGGCAGGAGATAACGTCGTGACGGTTCGCGTATCCCGATCCATAGGGATCGAGGAAGTCGAGCATCGCCTTTTTGGCGTCCGGGGTCAGGCCGGATAGGTCGAGATGACGCTTCACAAGCGTGATCTCGTGCTTGATCTTCTTGTCATCTAGGGACTCGGCGATCGACTTCGCCGCCTCCGTGATGGCCTGGTCGAGGTTGCCATAGAGCTTCGACTCGCCCCAGTATATGTAGAGCCGTCCCGTGACCGCGCAGTATCGGACATGCACTCCGTCCGCGCCATGCACCGGCATCTCGGTGTTCGTCTTCAACGACATCTTCGCGACGATCTGGGGCGCCTCAAGAAGCCACTCCGTCAGCAGATACAGAATCAGCTCGCCGGCCTCGCCGTTGCGGTTCGTCGCGACATGGGCGCGTTTGAAAAGATCGAAGGCCTCCTGACGAAGCACCTCGAACATTTCCGTGAAGTCCTCCGCCGAGACCTTCCCGTATTGATGGTTGAGGTCTGCGACCTGCTGGCGGGGCAGACAGAAGTTGACGATGTACGTCGAGACGGTGTCCACCAACTCCGACACCATCGGCTTGCGCTGCCGAAATGCGGGATAGTGGAGGCGAAGCGTCAGCGCCTTGCACTCGGTCTCCACCGTATGATCGACCGCCTTGAGCCGCGCCGAAAGCTTCGACAGATCGCGTTTCAGCGACGCGAGCGCATCCTCGAGCAGGCCGGTCGGCGGTGCGGACGGAGCGGCGGCGGTAGCGGTCAAAGGAGCGCAGGCCTGCGGGGCACGATCGTCATGCTGTCGGTATGCTCATTTTATCGCCGGCACTCGCACATATTCGAAATGGAAATCAGTTGTTATGCTCGGGCGCGGCATGCCGTCAATTGCACGAAATCTAAACTCCGAAACGGCGCACAAAGTCGGTCTTTCTGCCACGCGCCTCGAGCAGAATGAACCGACGGCAGGTTTCTGGATCGCCATATACGCGGTCGAATGGCTGGAGTAGGCGCCGGCGCCTAACGTCCCTGCGCTTGCCTTACTGCCATTAGCTCGATGTGCTGGTCGGTGAGATCCGCCGCTTCGTAGATATTTAGGGCGCGCTTCAGGATTGGAACATTGGTGAGAAAACGGGGCTCATCCATGCCATTGTTCCAAATGGCGGGAATGAGATAGTAGGCGCCGAACTGACGATACATCGCCAGGAACGTATCTAGATTGCGGTCGCTCGTGGCTTCCGTCACGAGCGACCGCGCTGTGAATGCGACAATTCGGCCGGATTCCATCTCTGTGCGGTCTGGGTTCGCGCTAATCTGGATCGAGTAGTGATAGCGATCGACGTTCGGTATTCGCCGGATGATTGAGAGGCGGATGAGGTCCTTTTCGTCATAGGGTCCAATGCGCTCGCGCCACCGTTCAAATATCTTGGTTGCAGCTGCTTCGTCCTCAAACAGCAGCGCGTAGAACGGCGGATATCCTTCCTCGTTTCCAAGGAACCCTGCGCCGCGCCAGTTTGCCGCGTCCCAAAGATGGAGATCGATGACGGTGCGGATACCATATTCTCGGTGGCTCTCGCCGCGCGGTTCACGCTCGCGAAGCTCGTCGCGCGATTTTCCAGATTGCTTTGCCACCAGGCCTTCGATGTCGATGCGTTCGATCTTGGGCCGCGTTCGCAGAGGGTATGGCCGACATTCCGTCTCGACGAGATCGGACGCGCGCGTGAGGTGTCGGGAGAATATGCGATGATAGCTGTTAGGCGAGGTGGTCGCGATTGTCATCCGGTCGATCGCCCGTTCCTCGCGCGTCAAGGCCGTTAGGACGTTCTCGGTGTCAGGAACGATGCAGGTCGCATCCAGAAGCTGCGCGGCGACGCTCGGCCAGAGATCGCGAATGACCGCTTGTTCGCTAAACCGCGTCGGCGGCAACGATGTGGGCCATTGAAGCGAGCCCACCATACGGTCGCGATCGATCGAGAACGTAGGCTGTTCGCACGTATCGTCTTCCGACACTTCGATCGTGAAATGCTCGGTATGTGGCATGATCCGATGCTCGATCGCGGTCGCGAGGAAGGCTTCCAGACTGCTCAACAACATCTCGGCAACCAGAATGCCGTTATCACTTCCAAGGGTACGGACATCGACCGTCATACCCAATATGCGTGTGGTGAAGCGCTGGGTCTTGCTCGTCTCATTGAGGATCGGGCTATTCTCGGGCCTTTGCGATCCGATCGGCTGGCTGAGCATCACCGAGAACATTTGCGCCACGCTTTCGGGCGTCTCGGCTTCGGGAATGCTGCCATCACCGCGAAGGACGTCCTCATAGCCGAGCGCGTACAGCAGCGCCGTGCGCACAAGGAAAACCTCGTTCTGCTCGAGGACATCCGGCCACTCGGCGAGGCGGGCCAGTTCATCATCCGACAGGTTCAGTATCTGACTTCCGGCGCTGATTTCGAACTCTTCGATCTGCTTGCCAAACTGCGCGCGCGCTTCGTCGCTATAAGGAAGCCCTGCGACCAGCCCTCTGAGTAGCGGCAGCGCGACAGCGATGTCTGGATAATGGCGAAGGTCGAGGGACAGGCTGATCCAAATCTTCAGCAGAACGCCAAAACGGAGCGGAAGTCGGTCGCCTTCTTCGACCTCGATCAACATGGTGGAGATAGCGAGGATGCAGGTCGCTCGTGCTGCAAAGGACAGTCCTGCACTGCGATACGCGATCGCCAGATAGGAGAGTGCATCTTCGAGACTGTGGCTGTGTTCCTTCTTGGTGAGATGCAGGACGGCCTTCGAGAGCAGCCTGATCATCTCGAAATGCCTGGTCAGCTCAAGCTTCTTCGCACGGCGCAGCAGGAGTAAGGCCCCTTGCGACTCACCTTCACGCTCCGTCACGAAATCCGCGAGTTTGTCGATCAATTCCTCGTAAGCGGGATCGTCACCGGCCACCGCCTCCGCGGCCTCTATCAAATTTGCGACACGCTCCGCATCGAACTCGCCGAGCCCTTTGGCTCGATCAATAATGTCGGCGTAGCCACGCCAAATGGCGGTCAGCGCATCGGCATCCCTGCTCATCGCCGCCCAGTTCATCTCGATGTGTAGCAGTGCTGCGTCGGCCTCGAGCTGATTGTTCGGCCGCTCGCCGTCTTCGCTCATAGGCGTCAGCAGCTTGGCGATTCTAGCGATGCGCTTGTCGAGCTGAATGGCTTCCCGGCCCGCGTGTCCGTGGAGGACCGCGGTGAACAGAAGTTGGCCCAGGTTGACGAGAAATCCGAGCGTTCGCGCGTGCGAGGCTTCGCTGGCGAGCGCTTCGATTGGGTCAAACTCATCGTCGAGAAAGGCGAAATCGTCGTACCACCAGACCGCCGTCCAGATGCGCTCGTACCGAGCTTCTACCCTCTGATGGAGGTTGCCATGCTTGTCCGCGAGACGGATCGCGCGATCGAATCGCCCGTCAGTCTCGAGCCTGGGCTTTTCCATCCCACGCGACAGCTTTGCCGCGACGAGGGCGTCAAGAACATGATCGCGGCCGATCCCCGGCCCGGAAGCCGCACGAGCCAAGTCTCGTTCGATTTCTTCAAGTTGCTGCAGGCGGGAATAGTCGGTCGGGCCAAGCTTGCTCTCGTCGGTGATTTCCTTGCCGACCCCGAGATAATTATAGGCAAGGTCCTTGCGCCCATGGTCGAGAACCTGGTCGATGACCCAGGTGCGGTCGTGGATCGTGATCGGAACGCCGGTGCTTTGGGAAAGCTCGTCTTCGAGCGCCGCGCGCTCCTTCGATTTGATATACTGGCTCGTCACGCAAATGATGCGGTCATAGCTGCGACTGGTCTTTATGAGCCCGTCGACATCCTCGCGAATCTTTCGCTTCCATTCCCCCTTCGCGCTGAATGCAAAGCCCCAGCGTTCGCGGCCCGAATTGGCTTCGCCCTCGAAGAAGATGTCGCTGAGTTCGTCGGCGACGGGAAAGCTCTCGCCATCGGCCTTGCTGTCGCCGCCGCCATCTGGACCGGTTTGCGCTCTAAGGTTGGGACAGATCGCGCGCTCGCAGAGTTTTCTGCAAAAAATCTCGAAATCGTGAGTCTGGTTACGCCGGGTCAGGGTCTCAAGGTGATGATCGAAGACCGCTCTGTCGAGCTCATAGTCCGTCCGATCAGCGGTGTCGGAATAGATTTCCGGCCGCCTCTCCCGCAGGAACTGGGACGGCAGGATGCCGTGAGAATCATCGTCGGAATCGGTCGGGGCAGAAGCGCTCGCCATGGGAACAAGATTAGAACAGGTTCGCGCGTACGTCCATGCTACTGGCAACTGGATCGGGGCATTACCCTGTCATCAAGACGAACCTGGATACTCCTCGACGTCCAACAGCTGCTCCTGCATCTTGCCTTCGACGAAATAACCAAGGTCGCGGCGAATATCCTCGGCTTTTTGAGCCTCCTCCGCGGTCCAATCAACGGTGTCGAGATAAACCAGATCTTCCGACGATCCATCGCCGCCGGGGGCATCGAGGCCGATGCCGACAATAAAGCGTGCTTGCGGGCGAGCAGCCTTCGCGGCGTAGCAACGAAGAACCAGTTCCTGCGACCGCTGCGTTCGATACTCCTTATATTGGTCGCGGCGCGCGCCAGGCCCCATCAGCAACACATAGAGGACATTCGGATCCTGGGATGGAAGAATGGACCCGATCCAGCCACCGCGCGCTCGCTCGGCGCGATCCTCGATCGCCTGTGACAGGATGCGTCTGTAGAACCGGCTTTCGCTTGCCATGACCCGAACGAGGCGCTCGTGGTCTGACATTGTCGTTTCGTTGCCGAACTGGAGTTCCTCGGCAAGATAGAGCCGGGTCACGCGATCGATCAGCCGGTCCCACAGGCGATGGCGGCGGTTGAGTTCGCGGCCTTCCCGAAACGGCTGCTGCGCTTCCACCTGTTGCCAGAGATTTGGTTGAAGCACGAAATCCTGCTGGGCGTCGGGGAATGTGCGGCCATGATGGAGATAATAGGCAAGCAAGTCCGCTTCCGTCGGCGCCCCCTTGAATTTGCCTCTCGCCACAAGATGGGCTTTTGCATCGAGATATTCCACAAAGTCGCTGATGGTATCGAGCTCTCGCATCACCAAGGCGAGTGAATCTGCATCGAAGACGTGGAGGAAGCCGTGTGCTTCGGGCACGGTTCCGATGCGCAGTGGCGCCTTGTCGCCTGTGGCTGTAAAATCCAATCCGAGCATCGGCTGACCGGTTACGCGGCGGCAATGTCCCGCTGCACCTGTCGCGACGCAAATACGATGGATTTTGAGAGTGTCAGGAGGCGGGAGGTCGATGGGCAACGGTTCCGTTGCCTTGGCGTCGAGAAATATGCGGGTCGGCTGACTTCGAAGCCAACGTTCGGCCTGTTGCACTTGATGGGCAGATTTTGCGATGGCACGCGAATACCAACGCTTCCAATCCAGTTCAGGATTATCCGTTTCCGGATAGGCGCAGCTCTTGTCTGAAAAGAGGAGCACGTCGTTGCGAAAGACAACCATGAGGTCGATCATTTCCTTCGCGGCCTTCTTGAACAGATTTGGGTATGTCCACAGCGCAAAGAACGATTGCTCGCATAGCGAGGCAAGAAGCGCTTCGGACTCTGTCAGTCCTTCGGATTTTGTGAAGCGCATTCGCCGTAACCCTTGCTCAATCGTGCATGAGGTGCCCGAAGGCCATCGCTTCCGTCAGCACGGCATGCGCCTCTTTGACCAGCGTAAGGTCGCGATCCCACTGGTCCACCCGTGAATTTTTCTCCGTGAAGAAAGCTATTCCGCACGCGACATACGCCTTGAACTATCAACTCGTGCACGTTGGTGAGCGGCGAGGTTTTCTCTGGTGACCAAGTCATGTCTGCCATCAGTCGACGCGGTGGATCGCCAATGAGTGTGTTGGCGATCTCCTTCTCGACTATATGCGCGAAAAAATCCGCCCCGAGATCGCCGGCGAATGAGTCCCAGTCCGCCTCGGCGACGTCCTTGTTCTTTCGAAGATAGTCGGAGCGCTTGAGCGCATATTCCGTCCGCCCGAAATCAAGTGCGAACGCTTTGGCGGTTTCGTAAGGGTTTTCCATTGCACCGCGTATTTGGTGCTGGCTCCCCACTTCCCGCAAGCCTTAATGCAACAATTGCGATTTTAGCGGCTTGCGCTTCGCGCGAATGGTTTGCCAATCCCTCAGGCGTGACGCCGTCGCGCTGGATGAAGCGCATGTGCGCGCGGGAGACTTGGCCGGTCTTACCGGCAAGCCGGATGAGACTCGCTTCTACGACCGCGCGGCACCCGCGAAAACCGGCCAACCGGTCGCGGCTCGATAGTAGGCGACCGATGCTCGCGCCGCGTCCGATCGGGCTGAGGTCTGACATCGGAATTACGCCGGTCACATGCTAGCTGGTCGCATGGATAATGAAGAAGCACTATGCGAAGCCTTGGTCCGGCTACTTGAGCACGAGTTCAAGGTGACGCGGTCCGATGTGACCTACCCGGAAAAGGACGGATCGGGTCCGCCGGTCGAGATGCGTTTGCGATTGGGCGACCGGCGCATTGCCATTGAGCACACGCTAATCGAGCCATTCCCTCTCGCGATCCAGACGGGGAAAGAGTTTGGCGAACTGACGGCGGAGATGGAAACCAATCTCAACGGCAACATGCCAAAGCCGGGCACGTACGTGCTACTTTTTCCTGTTCACCCAACCTTGGCGAAGCATCGGCGAACACACGCCGAACTGCGCGAGAGGCTTTCGGCTTGGATCGTGGAGGCAGGCAAGCGGCTTCATGACGAGTGCCCGGAACGAAAGGATCGCCACCACTGCCCGCATGGATATCACGGATCGCGTTCTGACGAGATCGAAGGGATTCCTCTTGAGCTGACGCTGCGGGTGCACTGGAATGAGTCCGGGCGTCACGATGGCGCACTGTTCCTTTCACGAACGGTCGGAGAAGATGTCGAGAATCTGCGCCTTGAGCGAATGCGGACGGCACTCAAGAAAAAGCTGCCCAAGCTCCACGACTGTGCTCAGGAGGGAGACACGACCTTCTTGATCCTCGAATGGTCAGATATTGCTCTCAGTAATCACATCTTCATTGCTGAGGCGCTCGAAGCGGCTCTCGCAGAGCGAGACGACTGGCCCGACTATGTCTTTCTGGCCGACACCGCGACCGATCAGTGGCACTTCTTCCAGCCCGTCATTGAGGGCCAATTCTCGATCGAGATGGAGTATATCGATATCGAAAGGCCTTAACCCGGCGAAGTGCCGGCAGCGAAGGCTCGATTACTGGAGGAGCTCCAAGTCTCGTGATTACGATTACCACCGTTGAAGGTCCGAAAGAACCGCGGCGTCGTCGCAATGTTATCGCCCCTTTGAGCATCTCGGAGATCGGAGGTGGAGACCTTCAGGAAGGGCAGGATCTTGATTTCAAACGGCAGATCGACTTCGACAAGCCAGAAACCAAGACGCGCTTGCTCGATGACGTCGTCGCCTTCCTAAACCGTGGCCCGTCACGCATAATTGTTGGGGTCGAAGAACGGGATGGCCGTTTCGACCGCTTCCGCCCCATGACTGACAACGCCGACAAGTTCGCGCTTCGGGTTCAAACATTGATCCAGGATGGCATCACCCCGACGCCTGATGATGTTGAAGTGGTTCCGCTTCACATGGATGGCGGGTTCATTCTCGACATTCGGATACCCCGCCACCCGACCGGGCCGTTCATGAACCGACTGACCGGAGGATATCTTATCCGATCGGGCGCAAGGAATCTGCCTATCGATCCGGGGATGCTACGCAGCCGGTTCGTCGACGAACTGCTGTGGCTGCGTACCCTCGACGAACTGACCGCGGAAGAAGATGCGCGGCTGGCAGCCAACAACGTAGTCGCACCCGGACGAGCACTTCGCATCGGCATTCTCCCCCGCGATCACTTCGATCATTTGCGGCGGCCTTTCACACAGGAAGACCATGTCCGATCGTCGGCGCCGAGCTTCAGTGAGGGCGGGCCAGGCTGGTTCAAGGTTTGCGAAGATGGACACCAAGTCCTCAATCATGACTTCAATCAGCGGGGGATCGAACGGCTGTTCGTTCGTGACGACTGGTTCATCCACGCGCACGCCTCGTTTGCCCTCTATCAGACGAGTGGCGAAGGACGGCTCGCGCTTCACGAGTTCGATCTGAGCGTCAAACGCTACCTGAAGGACCTCTCCGAGTTCCTCATGGAGCAGGAGATCGAAGGGCCATTCGCCGTTACCCTGGCCTTGAAATCACTCGAGGAGACCGAGAACTTCGGTGCCTGGTTTCGAAACACCAACACCGTTCGCACGCTCAGGCCGCAGATCGTTTCGTTCGTCGATGACGAGACAATGATCGCAGATTTCCTGCGCCGGGTGCGTCAAGCCTCGGTGTACGGTTAGCCAATGAGAACCTCCCTCCGGCTCCAATACCATGATCACCACTGCGGTCACGGCGCGTTGTCCTTTGCCACAGGCGGGTATGGGCGCGCTGCTGCCCTACGGCTCAATGGAACAGGAATGGCGGGTTCGGGCAGGAGCGGCACTAACGCGCGCGGCGTGGAACGGCTTAAGTTGGTCGCGAGCCGTCAGAAAGCGGACGGGCGGCACTTGGAGATCGGATATTGACGGCTGAGTGTCCATGATGGGTCGGTTTGACCGGCAAGCGAACGCCGTATCGTGGGGCTCTTCGGTCGTTCCAGCCTAGTTTCGCGTAATGCGGTTCGCGGCAGAAGCAGACCTTCGAACGTCCCCGCTCTGACACCTACAAGAGCATAGTTGGTCGCTTGCTCACCCAGCGGTGGAGGTACTGACAGGTTAGCGCGGCTGCGGCGTCAACCCTCGAAGGCAGTGATTATCGGACAGGGACCAGAACTGCCGTGCCCGCAGGCATCCGCGAGACGCACGAGCGATGCCCGAGCGTACTGGAGTTCCGCAATCTTCGCGTCCAACGCCGCGACGCGCGATCGCGCCAGCTCCCTCGCTCGGGCGCGGTCGTCGATAGCATCCAGATTGAGCAGCTCTCCGATCTCCTCAAGCGTGAAGCCCGCCGCCTGGGCTTGGCGGATGAAGCGCAATCTCCGTACGTCCGCATCGCCATAGCTGCGGAAACCGCCGCCGTCCGGCCTCGCCGGCTCCATAAGCAGACCACGTCGCTGATAGTAACGCACGGTCTCAACTCCGACCCCGCCGGCCTTCGCCAGGCTTGCGATCGTCATTCTCACCATAAGCACTTGACTCCGGACTATACTACGGACCCTATATGGGCTGGGTGCCGCATTTGGCAATCAGGAGCGCACCCGTGTCTACCCGTCCCACCGCTATCCTCCATCGCATGGTGATGCCCGAGCACACCTGCCCTTATGGCCTCAAGGCGCTCGATCTCCTCAGGCGCAAGGGCTTCGACGTGGACGACCATCACCTCACGACGCGAGCCGGGACGGACGCCTTCAAGGCCGAGCATGGCGTGAAGACGACCCCGCAGGTGTTCATCGCGGGCGAGCGCGTCGGCGGATATGACGACCTGCGGCGCCACCTCGGTCTCCACGTAGCAGAGCCGGGCGCGACCAGCTACCGGCCGGTCGTCGCGCTCTTCGTCGTGACGGCGCTGCTGGCGATGGCGACGAGCCATGCCGTCCTCGGCTCGCCGTTGACGCTCCAGGCGCTCCAGTGGTTCGGCGGCTTCAGCATGGCGACGCTGGCGCTGCTCAAGCTCCAGGACGTCGAGAAGTTCTCGACCATGTTCCTTAACTACGATCTGCTCGCCAGGCGCTGGGTGCCCTACGGCTACGTCTATCCGTTCGCTGAGGGGCTCGCCGGCGTGCTGATGGTGGCCGGCGCGCTGACCTGGCTCTCTGTTCCCATCGCGCTTTTCATCGGCAGCGTGGGCGCTGCGTCCGTCTTCAAGGCGGTCTATGTCGACCACCGAGAGCTGAAGTGCGCATGCGTGGGCGGATCGTCCAACGTGCCGCTCGGCTTCGTGTCGCTCACCGAGAATCTAGGGATGATCGCCATGGCGGTCTGGATGCTCGCCCACACGGGCGCGATGTGACGGCCTCGGTTGTCGATCTCCCGCCGCGATCCTAGAACCATCCCATGGCGCGCATCCTGCCTCGATCCCCCACCGCCGTCCGGCACTTTCTGCTGGCGCTGCTCGCGATCGGACTGGTCCTTCGCATGGGCGGTGCGTGCGAGGCGATGGCCGCGTCCTTCGCGGCACCTGCCGCGCACGAGCCGCACTGCGCCGATATGCCAGCGAATCCGGACAAGCCCATCACGTCGAACGCCGCAGCGTGCGCGCTGTGCATCGCATTGCCGGACGCGGCGGCCCCGAGGGTCGCCTCGGCCATCCTATCGGCGGCCGACCCCGTCGCCGCCCTCCCTAACCGCCTGACGGGCCTTTCCGGCGGTCCGGCACCACCACCCCCGAAGATCGCGTGACCCCGACCACGACGAACGTCACTGATCCAAGGAACAGGTAACATGAAAAAGATCTCGATCATCGCCGCGGCGCTCGCGCTCGGCGTTCCCGCCACCGCCTACGCGGCTGCCGACTGTTGCAAGGGGATGGAGTGCTGCAAGAACGACGCCGAATGCTGCAAAGACGGCAAGGGCGACTGCTGCAAGGACACGAGGCAGAGCGGCGACCCCGCCGGCCACGAAATGCACGGCGACCATGAGGGGCACGCCCCCGCGCAGTCCAAGTAACGACAGACGGCGGGGCGACCTGCGCCCCGCCGTCACCATTGGCACCGGACCGCGACCGCCCGCGCGCATCTTCGCGCGTGCGCGGCTGCGGCCGGACACGACAGAACGGATACATCATGTTGATCAGGACCCTCCTGGCCGCGACGGCGCTCACCGCGCCTATGGCCGCCAACGCCCAGTCGATGCCCGGCATGGACATGGGGCAGCACGAACACCACGCGCCCGCACCGATCGAGGCGCCGCCAATGCCGTTGAACCACGGATCAATGGACCACGCATCGATAGCGCCGGCCACGTCAGCCAAACCGCCGCAGGACGCCGCCGCTCCCCAACACGCCGCGATGGACCATGGACCGATGACGGGCATGGACCATTCCGGCATGGACATGCACGGCATGAAGGGGATGCTTGGGGGCTACAGCATGATGCGCGACGCGTCCGGGACCGCCTGGCAGCCTGACAGCTCGCCGATGTGGGCGATCATGGGCAAGCGCGGCGCCTGGTCAACGATGGTCCACGGCTACGCGACCCTCGTCCATGACGACCAGGGAGGCCCGCGCGGCGACCAGAAGACCTTCGTCGCCTCCATGTTCATGGGCATGGGGCAGCGCGAGCTGGCCGGCGGCACGCTGACGCTCAAGGCGATGGGCAGCCTCGATCCGCTGATGGGCAAGTCGGGCTACCCGCTGCTGCTCGCAACCGGCGAGACGGCGGACGGCCGCACCGAGTTGGTCGACCGCCAGCACCCGCACGATGCGTTCATGGAGCTGTCGGCCACCTACAGCCATCCGCTCGGGCGCGACCTGTCGGGCTTCGTCTACCTCGGACTGCCCGGGGAGCCGGCGCTAGGGCCCGCCACATACATGCACCGCTTCTCCGGCGTTGCGAACCCAGAGGCGCCGATCTCGCACCACTGGCTGGACTCGACGCACGTGACGTTCGGCGTCGCGACCGCGGGCATCGTCTACAAGGACCTGAAGCTGGAGGGTTCCGTCTTCACCGGCCGCGAACCCGACGAGAACCGCTGGAACATCGAGCGGCCGCGCATGGATAGCTGGTCGATCCGCGCGACGGTGAACCCTAACTCCAACCTGTCGGCGCAGGTGAGCCATGGATTCATCAAGAGCCCCGAGGGTCTTCACCCAGAGGAGAACGTGCGGCGCACCTCCGCGTCGGTGACCTGGAACCTGCCGCTCGGCGACAATCGGAACTGGCAGTCGACTTTCGCCTGGGGGCGCAACGATCCCTCCGGCGGCGACCACGGGCACACCACCGACGCGTTCCTGTTCGACACCGCGCTCCAGATCGGCCGCTGGACGTTGTTCGGGCGGGCCGAGAACGTCGACAAGGACGAACTCTTCGGGACGAGCACGGCGGTGATCCGCTTGCCGGCCGTGTATTCAACGTCAGCAAGCTGAGCCTCGGCGGCTACCACTCAATTCCGTTCGGCAAGGTGGCGCTCGACCTGGGCGGACTGGTCAGCAGATACGACCTGCCTCGCGACATTCACCCCCGCTACGGTTCTGATCCGACGAGCTTGATGCTGTTTACCCGTCTGAGGATCACCGGATGAGCAACCGTCGCGCACTCGCGCGTTCTATCGATCGGAAGAGGAGCATGACATGGACAAGCACAAGCAGGGCAATCATAGCCACGGCGGCATGAGCATGAGTTACAGTCGCTTCGCCGTGATGATCGCCACGTCCACCATCGTGATGTTCGGCCTCATGTATCTGAACACCTACGCCCTGAGCCACGTCGAATACAGCCAGACCCGCACGTGGATGGCGGTTTTGATGGGTGCCGTCATGGCGCTCATCATGATCGGCTTCATGTGGAGCATGTATCCCAACCGCCGGGCTAACATTGGCATCGTCGCCGGGGCAATTACCGTCTTCGCAGGAGCGCTCTGGCTGATCCGCAGTCAGGAGACCGTCGGGGACGTCAGCTACATGGAGGCGATGATCCCGCATCACTCGATCGCGATCATGACCAGCGAACGCGCCCACATCAAAGATCCGAAGGTGCGCCTGATCGCCGACCGGATTATCGACGCGCAAGTGCGCGAAATAGCCGAGATGAAGCGCGAGATCGCCCGGCTTGAAGTACACCCCACACCGAATGGCGCGCCAGACTTGCTGTCGTATCGTGATCGCGGCGCGTCGCCGCCAGAGGGGGAGACGAACGTCGAGGCCGGCGTGAACACGGTCCAGCCTATCCGATAGCCTGAGCGCGCCAGCTCACGATATAGATCGAGCTATTCGCTACAAAGCGGCGCTTTCATCCGATGGCGGCTATCAGTCTTAACCGGCATCGCGTTGACGCCCATGAGCGGCGGGTCTGGGTCGATGGGAAGCAAAGATATGCTCCCCCTTCGTGGGCCTATGGTTCGGCGCGCCCGCCGACGACCGCTCGCTGGTTCCGGACGAAAATCCACGGATCGCGCCTACGCGCTTCGATGAGTGGCTTGCCGCTCATGCGCAGGAGAGCGCCGCATGAGCCGGAAGCTTCCGCTGGCACTTGCCGCAGTCCTTGGTCTCGGATCCGCTGCCAACGGCCTCTTCATGCTGGCCTCACCAGCGAACTGGTACTTCGCCGTGCCCGGTGTCACCACCACCGGCCCGTTCAACCAGCATTTCGTGCGCGATATTGGCCTGATCTTCTTGCTCGTTGCAATCGCGATGCTCGCAGGTGTCGCCCGGCCGGTGGCCCGCGTCCCCCTGTGGTCTGCCGCCGCCCTCTGGCTTGCGGGCCATGCGCTGTTCCATTTCTGGGAAGTGGCGGTCGGCATCCGCGGGCCAAGTGCGTTGGCCCAGGATTTTCCTGCGGTGACCTTACCGGCTATAGTGACGACCGTTCTTGCCCTCTGGGCGTGGCGCGATGCCAAGCGCAGTCGCCGAACACATTCGATGGGGGACAGTCTTGCTGCACAGTGATGAACGTCTCGCCGATTTTGAAGCTGAGCGACCAAGGCTGTTGCGTCTTGGCTATCGAATGCTTGGTTCAGTCAGTGAGGCGGAAGATATCCTGCAGGAGGCGTGGCTGCGTTGGGCGACAACGGCGCAGAGCGTCGACACGCCGGCAGCCTATCTGACCCGCATCGTCACTCGACTTTGCCTAGATCAGCTCAAGTCCGCCCGCGTGCGCCGGGAGACCTATGTCGGTGCCTGGCTGCCTGAACCGTTGATGGGCGCGACTGAGGAAGAGGAGGCAATCGCCGACGACGTGACGTTCACACTGATGCTTGCAATGGAGCGCCTGTCCCCGCTGGAGCGTGCCGCTTTCCTGCTTCACGACGTATTCGACATGGCGCTCACCGACGTCGCGACGACATTGGGCCGCGAGCCCGCCGCCGTGCGACAGCTTGCCTCGCGCGCACGCAAGCATGTCCAGCATGCGCGACCGCGTTTCACGGTTGAAGCAGCTGAGGCCGATCGGATTGCGCGCGCCTTCTTCACTGCTGCCCGCGACGGTGACACAGTCGCATTGTCCGCACTGCTGACACGGGATGTCGAAATTCACTCCGACGGCGGCGGTAAGGTGATTGCCTTCCGCAATGTGGTGCGTGGGCTCGAGCGAGCGCTTCGCCTATTCGCCGGGCTGCGTCGCAAGTACACGTCAGCGCCCACGCTCCTGCGGACAGCGACGATCAACGGCCTGCCCGGCTACATCAGTATCGATCGTGGCGACGTGCTGCAGACCACCGCGCTCGACGTGCGCGATGGCCGCATCGCGGCGATCTATATAGTCCGTAATCCCGACAAGCTCCGTCACCTAGAGGCAGCGTTCGGCACTGACGGTCATCCACAGCACGGCCACTGAAGGTCGTGAATTGGTCGACAGCGGCTGGGATAGCTGCCGGTCCGCACCTGATGAGCAAAATTTGGCAGCTTAACGGCAAAGAAGGGTCGAGGCCGGAAGACACCATCGGGACTTTGCTGCCGTTCACCCTGCGCTTGGCGAAAGGCAAGTTCGCCCGAAAGCAGTCGCTCGGGCGGCAACCCACTCGCACATTGCGGTCCTCCTCGCGCGTCGCGGGAGGGCGCGGTCGATGCTCAGGTGAGCCATTTGCGGAAATGTGCGGCAATGCGGTCAACGGACTGACGAACTGTCTCGGCATCATCGTAGAAATCGAAATGCTCGCCCTCGGCCCAGTGCATTTCCTTTGGTCCGGCTAATAGGCCGTAAGCCTTGCGGGCTTGATCCGGGAAAGCTGCGCCGTCCGAATGGATAATCAGCGCGGGGGCATGGACCGAGGCTGCCTGAGTGATGGGATCGAATGCCAGCCAATCTTCCCAACCCATCGATGCAAATTCATTACGCCAGGGCCGGACGCCGCCGCCACGGGTCTTGTCCATGTAGTATTCGCTGGCGCTGGCGCTCACCGCCTGCTTGTTGCCAGGTTCGTAGGTCGGCACAATGTCGATGACGCCAGCTTCATCATAGTGCTTGCGGGCTGCACGGCTTATGGCTCGTCGCTGGGCTATTCCTTCCTCGCCCATCATCTGTTCCATGAACGAGGGCTCGCCGAACATGCCGGCGGCGGCCGCAATCGCACCAACGTTCGGGTCATTGGCCGCGGCATACATGATCGTCCCGCCCGAGGTGCAGATGCCCAGCAGGCCGGTGCCAGCGACGTCGGAGCGCTTCTTCAGGAAACGGAGCGCGGCAGACAGATCCTCGGCTTTCGACGCCTGATCCTCATACTGCCGCTTGGCGCCACTGCTTTCGCCGTAATTGCGATAGTCGATCGCCAGCGCGATGATGCCGCGACGCGCCAACTCACCGGCGTAAAGGCCGCCCATCATCTCCTTGACCGAACTCAACGAGCCCCCAACTGCCACAGCCGGGCAGCGATGAAACAGGTTTAGGTCCTCAGGAAGGTACAGGTTCCCCACGACAAAGCCATCGCCGCTCGGGAAGCTGACCTTCTGCGGCTTGGACTCGCTGCGCTCAATAAGTGTCTCTGACATGACAGTTCCTATGCTGAGGATGCCGGCGACGGCACCTGCGGTGATGCCGAACGCCCGCCGCGTGAGTGAAATGGACATCGGTGCGTTCCCTGTTGCGATCGCCGTAACAAATGGTGCATCATAGCTGACTTGATAATAACGTTTACACTTGATGCTGTTGTAAGGTGAATTTGATAATGAAGCCCGACCTGTTCGACGGCGTCGTCATTTTCACGCGCGTAGCGGAACGGAGGAGCTTCACCGCTGCCGCAAAGGAATTGGGCATCACTCCTGCGGCTGTAAGCTGGAGCATCAAGAGCTTGGAAAAGCGCGTCGGCGCGCCTCTGCTGACCAGAACCACGCGCTCCGTTGGGCTTACCGAGGCAGGCGAGATGTTCCTGCAACAGGCGAGGGTGGGAGTAATGCACGTACAGGCTGCCGTCGACGCCGCGCAGCGGCTCGGCGCAAGCCCACAAGGCTTGCTGCGCCTGAGCGTTCCGTTTGTCGCCCACACGTTCCTTGCGCCGCTGCTTAAGGGGTTCGCCGCCGCCTATCCCGACATTGAGTTGGAGTTGGTCTTCGAGGACAGGTTTGCTGACGTGGCGGCAGAGGGTTACGATGCCGGCATCCGGATCGGCGAAATGATTGCCGAAAACATGATAGCTGTTCGCCTCACGCCCCCATGTCCGAAGGTGATCGTCGGCTCTCCGGCCTATTTCGCCGAACGAGGCATGCCAGAACGGCCCGAGGAACTTGAACATCACTCTTGCATTCGCGCTCGCCTGATGGATGGTTCGTTGCATCGGTGGGCGTTTATCGATGGCGGTGGCAAGGAAAGGCAGCGCACCTTCTCGATCGCAGTCAATGGACCGCTTATCGTCAATGGACCGGCAATGTGCGTTTCGGCTGCGCTAGCCGGGATTGGACTCACCTACATCACAGAAGAAGCCGTTCGAGCCTTGATCCATGATGGGCGGCTAGCGACGTGCCTCGAACCGTTCCTTGCCGAAAGCCCTGGGTTCTTCATCTACTTTCCCAACCGGAAGCATGTACTGCCCAAGCTTCGAGCCTTTATTGACTTTTGCCAGTCGCGGGCACCTGAACGAGAGACCTGACGATCCGCAGCTGGGTGCAAGAAAATGACGGGTGAGCGTCTCACAAGGGTCGGATCATCCCTGTGATCAGCAAAATGGCATCTCCATTCTGACCGGTGCGGCACAGGTGGATGATGCAAGCGGTACGGCGTCGCAATTTATGTCCTCGCCCAGCCGCTCCATCTAAGCTCGAAACGAACAGATCATGGAGGACTGCAACGCAGATCCACCTCGACGACGCGGTTATTGCTGGCTTCAAGACCGAATTGCACCGTGGCACCGCCTGAAAGAGCAGCTATTGATCCTGGGGCAATGCCCTGACCTATGAGGTTCTCTCGGACGGCCCGGGCGCGTCGTAGGCCCAAAGCCAGATTGGCCGTGGGGCTTCCCGACCTATCCGTATAGCCTACGAGAAGGATACGCGCTTGTGGACAGGTCTGAGTGAATGCGCTCACTGCCCCTAATGCTTCACGCAAGGGTTGGGGATCGGCAATGGTCGAGCCCAGGTCGAAGCGCACCAACGTTGACCTACTGGAGGTCAGCGGGTTGGGCAGGCGTGTTTCGAGGTTCGCAAGGCGACTATCGATCTGGGCGAGCCGGGCGGGCAGATCCGCCGTCTGTTCGGTCCCCTGGCGCCTACTTGGCTCAGGGAGGCTTTCGCCTTCCGTCTGGGTTTTGAAGGTGGATGTTTCCTGCTCGCTCAGCGCTTGTGCGAAGCCGGCTTTCAGTTCGACCAGGGCGCTCTGAAAGGCTTGCGGTGTCATCGTGGATTCGGCAACGTGGCTAAGGGCGGCCTTCGCCTCACGATATTCCTGATCGGTGCTCTCGAACCGCGCCCATTTCTCGCAAGCGTCGATGAACAGTCGGATGCCGATCAGATATTGGTTTTGTGCGCCGGTGTTGCGGAACTCGGCATCGCGCATATTCAGTCCATAACCCAGGATCGAGAAGCCGGCAGACCGGTCCCGACTGGGGCGAAGTGGATCGCTCCAGCCTTTGCATTCCTTCATCCGGATCTTGGCCGCCGGCTGCAGCGGCCGCGGGATGCCCTCCAGGTGAGATTGGCAGGCGGTGACGAGGGAGAAGCAACAGAGCATCCCTGCGATACGGCGCCCAGCGCCTCTCGTTTGCAGTTCAGGCGGCATTTGCTGCCGGCTGCGGTGACTGCTGTTGCGGCGTCTCGCTTTTCACAAGTGCGTCTTGCAGATCTTTGGCCTGATCCTGCACGCATTTGACCAAGGCAGGTGTGACAGCGGGTATTCTCTCTTCAACCTGGCTCGCCGTCATTTGCCGTGACATCTGACTGCCGGCGAAAATCCACAAGTCAAGTTTCGCGCTGCTCTGATCGCCGGTCAAGAAGGTCAGCACAGTGGCTCTGATCGTACCCAGCTTGGCGAGAATGGAGGGGTCTATTTTGCGCATCGATCGGGTCATGAAGCCGCCGCACGCTTCAAGGTTCACGCCTGGGATGCTGGCGTTGGCCAGTAGCGTGGTTATCTTGACGGTGTCGAAGTTCGGGTTGGGCAGGATCTTATCGATTTCTGCCGCGCTGAAATGCGGGATACCTGCGATTTCCTCGGCGAGCTGATCGCGGATCGCGTCACGTTCCTCGGTGTTCTCAGGTTGCCAGCGCCCGATATCGAAGTACCGATCCAGAGTCAGAATGAAATCCTTCTCAGCATTGTCGAGTGCCTTGACCTTAACCGGGTCCGCTTGCAGCTTTTCGCGCGCGCAAGTGAAGAAGGACCGCACGGTTTCGCTATAGGCGTCCTGCGCGAGACCACCGGCGGCCGAGATCGCGTAACCGGCCTTGATGGTGACGGCCTTGGAGGACTTGCTTTCGCCCAAGCCGCTGGCCAACTGATCGGCGATGTTCTGCGCAGTCCGGGATGCCATCTCGAGCTTGGCCTCGCCGGCGATCTCGGCCAGTTTGCTCTGATACCGGAACGTGCAATCGGCATGCGCGAGTTGAGGACAGAAAAAGGCCCCAGCCGCAACTGCTGCTGACATAAGCGAGTATTTCATGGCTTCTCCCTGTTGTCAGCAAGACTGACGGGAACGACGCCTACCGCGCCTGCGAGCAAATGAAAAGTACATTGCGGAAGCACAACGAGCGCCTTGTTCGCAGACAAACAGAGCGTCAACCGCGCCTGATCGAACTTGCACGCAATTGCCGTGTAAGCTTGATCTATCAAGATGCTTCCAAAACCGGACTTCACCTTGAAACGGCTAGCCTTGAGGCACAGTGCCGAAATCGAAATTTTCCGGTCTGCACCTGAAAACAAACATTCGCTGAGTGATCGAGCAGAGTTGGCGTAGAGGCGATGTAGAATTTGGGTAAGTTTATTCAAATTCGCTGATTTCCAGCCTTTCTGCGGCAGGATTTGGCCCACCGCTCGCTTTCCTGCGCGTTTTTCTTGCGGCGCGCCCGCAGGAGGTGTGCAACGGATTATCGAATATGCTCGGGCTGCTCGCGAGCGCGTTTCATGAATCGTGGCGACGCAAGGTTGGGCGAAGCGCGCCCCGTCCCATCTGATCGAACATTGCAGCCAGGGAACGATCGCCGACGGCCAGATCCTCGGCGTCTTGGCGCCAGGGCACAGGGTGTGGGGCGCAGGCTGCACCCTCGCGCCCCACACATTAGGTCACTTCTCGGTGATGGCGGTGATCACGCCGGCACCGCCCTCGAGCTTCAGGTCGAAACTTACTTCGTCTCCGACCTTCAGGCTGTCGATGAGCGCGGCTAGGGGAGGGGTCCTGGTTTGGTCTACGGTTGCGCATACCCGACCGTAGCCTGCGCCACGAGCCGATCCTCGCTTCCTTGCCAGATCCTCACATCAACTGTCGATAACTTGCGTCCGAGTTTGAGAAGCCGGGCGTCGGCATAAATGGGTCTGAATTGACAGGCGTGCAGAAAGGAGATCGAAAGGCCATGCGTTACTGCCATCGGCTCAGGCCCGTGGTGCGTCGCAATCACGGCGTAGGCTGCCACGTCCGCCAGAGCCATGAGCGATGGGCCGGACACGATTTTACCGGGCCTTGCCATAGCCGGGGTCGGCTCGAGGAGCATTCGCACGGTCCGGGAACGATTTCCACTACAGAACCTAGACCGGCGCGCGCTTCGGGCGGAAAGGCCTCGTCGAGAAATTTGGACAGGCCGTCAAGATCGAGCTGGGGTTGAGGATATTCCCTATTCATAGCTTCTGGCCTTATCGGACAAAGCTGGTTTCCAACAATAACAACATGGCGAGACCGATCATAACGGCAGCTGACACGCGGCGCCCCAGCGCTGGCCGATCCGGGGCGTGTACGCAGGGCTGCTTTCGAACCATATTCAACTGTCAGACAGACCAATGCGCAGTTGACGATGTGAATGCCGCCCAGCCCGAGAAGCTGCGCCGGGACCGGTCAGGCGCTCGAGCGACCGCCTGGCAGCCCCTTGTGCGTAGCGAAGTCGCTCCGCAAAGGCTATTGGCGCTGGAAATAGAGGAGTGACAGACATGCCGAGCCCCAGCCCCTGGCAGCATCATCGCAGCGCCGCCCTGGCTGACGACATCGACTTCGAGATCAAGGGTCAGGAGTTGCAGTTCCTTGAGATAGAACTCGATCCGGGCGAAAGCGCCGTTGCAGAAGCAGGCGCGCTGGTCTGGAAAGACGCGGCTGTGGGCATGACGACCGTGTTCGGTGATGGAAGCGGAGGCAGCGACGGCGGCTTCATGGGCAAGCTGTTGGGAGCCGGAAAGCGACTGATCACAGGCGAGAGCCTCTTTACCACCGTGTTCACGCATAATGGCCAAGGCAAGGCAAAGGTCGCTTTTGCTTCACCGACGCCGGGCGCGATCCTTCCCATCCGGCTTGATCAATGCGGCGGGCGACTGATCTGCCAGAAGGACAGCTTTCTTGCAGCGGCCAAAGGCGTGTCGATCGGCGTCCACTTCCAGCAACGGATCATGACCGGCCTGTTCGGCGGCGAAGGCTTCATCATGCAGAAGCTGGAGGGCGACGGCTGGGTGTTCGTCCAGATGGGGGGCGCGATCGTCGAACGCGAACTGGCGCCGAGTGAGCAATTACATGTCGATACCGGCTGCGTCGCGGCCTTTACCGACACGGTTGCTTTCGACCTCGAACGCGCTGGCGGGGTGCGCAGCGTCCTGTTCGGCGGAGAGGGCCTGGTTTTTGCTCGGCTCACCGGCCCCGGCAAGGTGTGGATACAGTCCCTGCCATTCTCCCGTTTGGCAGGGCGGATGCTGGCGGCGGCCGGCAGTCGCGGCGGACAGAACAGGGGTGAAGGGTCAGTGCTCGGCGGCCTGGGGGACCTGATCGGCGGCAATAACTGAAGCTGCTCAAAAGCAGTGCTCGCGGGCGGGGAACGCGCGGCGCAAATCGCGCGTTGGCCGACCTTGAAAGGGAGAGCAGCATGACCCGCCTTACCCCCATATGTCTGATCGCTGGTTTGACCCTGGCTGCATGCAACCAAGCCGCAGAGCGACGCGCGGAGAATGCGGCAGGATCGGCCGCAGCCACTGCCGAGGTTGTCGGCGACCGGATCGAAAATGCTGCTGACAATACGGCCAGCGCTATGAGGCCGACGCCGAGCGCGCAAGAATTCGTGAACCAGGCAGCCAAGAGCGACGCTTTCGAGATTGCGGCGGCGAAGTTGGCCGAGACGCAGGGGGTATCGACCGAAGTGAAACTGTTCGCCGCGCAAATGATCGAGGCGCACACGGATTCCACGGCCAAGATCAAGGAAGCGGCTGGCAAGGCCGAGCCTGCGATCCAGCCCGATCCAGCGCTCACTCCTGACCAGAATGAGGATCTGGCGGAGCTGCGGAAGCTGACCGGTGCCAAATTCGATGAGGAATATGTCGATGGCCAGGTGGATGCGCATGAAGACGCCTTGGCGTTGATGCGGTCCTACGCGTCGGGCGGCACGGACGCGGCGCTGAGGGCCGTTGCAGCTGAAATCGCGCCGGTGGTCGAAGGGCATCTCAAGATGGCACGCGAGCTTGAAACAAAGACTGACCGTTGAGTCCAATATTGTCAGCGAAAAGTCATCCAGGTGATGAACCTGCTCGCTTCCGACTTGGCACTCCCGATCCTGGGCGCGATCGGTGCCGGGCGGGAATATCGCGCAAACCCAGCGGGGTCCCGTACACGCTTGTGCGAGGCGGGGTTCAAGCCTTCAGCCATTAGCCAGCGTCTTGAAGGGGATAGTGTGAAATTCACGTCGGCGGTGAGCGATGCTCAAGAGGAGACGATGGAGGAATTGAGCATCGCACTGTTCCGGGATCCCGTCATGCTGACAGCGGCCGCAAAGCCTCTACATCAGTGCATCATCCCATCCACGTGCCGCAGCTTATCCGGGTTTCGCATGATATAGATCGCCTTCACGCGGCTGTCTTCGATGAGGAGCGCTGTCGTCTGTAACATGCCGTCGGCCTCCCGCGTAACAAAGCCGGGCAAGCCATTCACAAATGCCCGCCTCACCAGTTCAGGATCGCCGCGGCGCAGACGGATAATAGTGGATAGTCCGCGTAGAACCTCGTGTGCGCCGTTGAGGACACGGCCCGCCGCCGGGCGTATGCCTCCTCCATCGGAATGAAAGCGTACATCGTCTGCCAGCAGCGAACCGAGCTTTGTGACATCGCCGGCCCGAGCCGCTTCATAAAAGGCTGCGGCGATCGCTTGGCCCCGGTCGCGTTCGACAGGAAAGCGCGGCCGCTCGCGCCGCACATGCTCGCGTGCCCGCGCAGCAAGCTGACGGCAGGCGGCAGCGCCCCGGCCAATGGAGGAGGCGACGTCATCGAAGCTTTCTCCGAACACATCATGCAGCAGGAAAGCCGCCCGTTCGAGCGGAGAGAGACGTTCGAGCGCAAGCATGAGGGGGAGGGTGACGTCCTCTACGGGCTCGGCCTCCACGATGGGGTCGGGCAGCCACGGGCCAACATAGTTTTCCCGCCGCACCCTCGCGGATTTCAGGTGATCGAGGCACAGACGCGTCACCGTGCGGCGCAGGAACGCGGCGGGGACACGCACGGTTTGCCTGTCTGTCGCCGCCCAGCGGATGAATGCGTCCTGCACTACATCCTCTGCGTCAGCCATCGAACCGAGCATGCGATAGGCGACGCGCAGCAGATTGGTCCGCTGCGCGTCAAAGCTCGCAAGGCGATCGTCGATCACGCCGGCCAGCCAAGCGCGGGGTCGTAGAGATGGAAGCCGACCGCCAGTCGGTTCCAGCCGTTGATGACGTTGATCGCCAGTGTCAGTTTCACCTGCTCCTCCGCGCTGAATTCCGCTGCAAGGGCGGCATAAACGGCATCAGGCGCGCGCCTCGTGGCAATTTGCGTCAGATGATCGGTCCAGCCAAGAGCCGCCCGCTCCCGCGCGCTATAACATGGCGCCTCCTCCCACGCGCCGAGCAAATGGATGCGCTGCTCCGTCTCGCCTGCCTTGCGGGCATCATGCGTGTGCATGTTGAGGCAGTTAGCGCAGCCGTTGATCTGTGAGGCGCGAATCTTGACCAGTTCGAGCAGGTTCTTTTCAAGCCCGGATTTCTCGACCTGCATCGACAGATCGTACCAGGCTTTGAAAAGCGGCCCGCCATCGGCATAGATATTGGTGCGGTCATGCATATGTCGGCATTCCTTCATCGCTGTTGGATACCCGCATGACGAGGCAGCCGGAGGCTCTGTGACACGCCTGGCGCATTTTCTTTCGGCCCGTATCGGCTATGCGCCAATGCCGGCCAAAGCAGCCAATGGTGTCGGTCGGTCTTCGCATCACTCGCGAAGTATCTTCTCCATCGCCTTCCCCTGTGCGAGCTCGTCGATCAGCTTGTCGAGATAGCGGATCTCCTGCATCAATCCGTCTTCGATAGCTTCGACCCGAACGCCGCAGACCACGCCTCGGATCAACTTTCGCGAGGGGTTCAGTAAAGGCGCCTGACCAAAAAATTTCTCGAAGCTGCTTTTCTTTTCCAGCTCCGCGTCGAGCTCTAACCGGGTATAGCCCGTCAGCCAGTGGATGATCTCATCGACCTCCGCTTTGCTGCGGCCTTTCTTTTCCGCCTTGGTGACATAGTGCGGATAGACACTGGCAAAGCTGATGCCGAAGATGCGATGTTCCGCCATGATGCGCTTCCCTGTCCCGAGCCGTTCAGCCACCGCGCCGCAAAGCTGCCGCCAAACCTATGGTGCCGCCGCGCGCATGACATAAAATCTGTGCGTTCGTAGACGATGTCTGCTGCGCCTGCCAACGGCGTGCGCCCGGGCCGCCTCAAACGCCGCGCCTGTGTAGACCTTCCTATGGTCGCGACCCGCATTCAAGGCTCGCATGGCAAGGCGTCCTGTTTTGTCCGGAGCGCGCTCTTTCTCTCGGAACATAGCATGCCAGCTATACGAAGATCGACTAACGTTTTCGCCGGCAGCAATCGCGAGACCGGCGTCCTTCGCACTGGGCGTACCGAGGACTGGACCGGCGCCACCCACCAAGGGAGCCATGACCTGGCTCGCCCGGAAGATGGCGCGTTCGCAGCCCGAAGCGCATCACTGGGTCATGGAGCGTGTGAGGCAAGGGAAAGCTGGCATGATCATTTCTTCCTGGGATCGGGCAACAGGATGGCGAGCAACCCGATCGCGGGCAGGAACGCGCAGATGCCGTAGACCGTCTCAATGCCCGAACGATCGGCGACCTCACCCAGAACGGCCGCGCCCACGCCCCCCATGCCGAAGGAAAAGCCAAAGAACAGGCCAGAGATCATGCCGATCTTTCCGGGGACCAGATCCTGCGCGTACACGACGATGGCCGGAAACGCGGAAGCAAGGATCAGGCCGATCGCAACCGCCAGTGGACCGGTCCAGAAGAGGTTCGCGTGAGGGAGGAGCAAGGTGAAAGGGAGCGCGCCCAGGATCGAGAACCAGATCACATATTTCCGCCCGAAGCGATCTCCCAGCGGTCCGCCCGCGATCGTGCCTAGCGCGACTGCGGCAAGAAAGGCGAACAGGTATAGCTGCGCGACGTCGACCGACACGCCAAAACGATGGATCAGATAGAAAGTGAAGTAGCTGGTAAGGCTCGCCATATAGACATATTTGGAAAAGATGAGGGCGAGCAGTACGGCGATGCCACCCAGGACTTTTCCTTGAGGCAGGTCGACAATGACTTTGCCACTGCCTTTCCGTGGGGACAGGCGCGCAAGGCCATGATGTCGATACCATTGGCTGACATTCCAGAGGATGGCACAGGATAACAGGGCCAGCATCGCGAAAAAGGCAAGGCTGGTCTGACCCCAGCGCAGGACAATGAGCGCGGCGGCCAGAGGACCAAGCGCGGATCCGGCGTTGCCACCGACCTGGAACATCGACTGGGCAAGGCCATGTCTGCGCCCGGCGGCCATGCGCGCGACGCGCGAGGATTCGGGATGGAAGACCGAGGAGCCCATGCCCAGCAGGGATGCGCCTGCCAGCAGCAGCCCGTAGCTGTGTGCGACAGAGAGTACCAGCAGCCCCGCCAGGGAGAAGAGCGTTCCGGCCGGAAGTGCAAGCGGTGTCGGCCGCTTATCGGAGTAAAGACCAATGAGCGGCTGCAGGATCGACGCGGTCATCTGGTAGACCAGGGTCACCAGTCCGACCTGGCTGAACGACAGGTCAAGTTCCGTCTTGAGGCTGGGATAGATGGCGGGCAACAGCGACTGCAGCATGTCGTTGATGAGATGACAGGCGCTGATCGCCGCGATTATGCCGAAAACCGTTGCGTCGGCGGCGGGGGCGGGCAGGGCTGATCGTGTGGCGTTCATGCTATTCTTGTCCTTGATGACAGAGCGGCCTTAACCCCTCCCGCAAGCGCCCGCATTCCTATATGGGACTATCATCTTCGCGATCGGGACATGCCGTGCCTTGGAACGACCCTGCCTTCGTCGAGAATATCGCTCGGCCCATTGTCGGGATCGGCAACGAATATCCGCCTGCCTTCGAGCTGGACTGGCATCAGCATCGGCGCGGGCAATTGCTCTACGCAGCACGTGGGGTCGTGGTCGTCAGCACACCTTACGGTGCGTGGGTCGCGCCGCCTGAGCGCGCGGTCTGGACGCCGGGCGGCTGCCCGCACGCCATCAGGATGGTCGGCGCCGTCAGTACCCGCGCTGTCCTGATCGAACCCGGCACGGATGGCTCGCTTGGTGACAGCAACAAGGTGATTCAGGTGTCGCCGCTGCTTCGCGCGCTGCTCGAAGCGGCGTGCGACATTCCGCCGGAATATGATGAGGACGGGCGCGACGGCAAGGTGATGGCGCTGCTCCTGGCTGAACTGGCGGCGGCGCCCACCGTACCTCTGGCTGTTCCTTTTCCGAAGACCGGGCCGATCGCCGCCCGGTGCCATGCCTTTCTCGAACGCCCGACCCCGCATGACAGCATCGATCAGTGGTGCAATGATCTGGGCATGGGCCGCCGCGCCTTCACCCGTGCCTTTCGCCGGGAAACGGGCCTTAGCTTCGGAGCATGGCGGCAGCAGGCCTGTATTCTCATAGCGCTGCCGCGGCTTGCCGAGGGCCAGTCTGTTACCGCGATCGCTTTCGACCTTGGATATGACAGCGCCGCCGCCTTCTCGACGATGTTCAAGCGGCGCGTCGGTGTCTCACCAAGCCACTATCTTCCCGCGGGTGAAGGGGGGACAAATGCAAGTACGGGCCCCTAGACCAAAGCCCATATGCGCAGTCCTCGCCGCTGGGACATGGCCTGATCCAATGGAAGGCCGGGCGGGGGCCTGACCCTTTTCATGTTACCATGTCGGCTAGGAGCGTCCGGTCGAAACGGCGGGCGCCAGCCTGTCGACAAGGATGGCGCTGGCCCGGTTGAGACCGATCACTTCCACTCCAATGCCATGACGGCGCATTTTCATGACGATCTCTTCCAATGCGCCAACGGCCGTGATGTCCCATAAGTGGCTGGCGGACAGATCTATGCGAACCATCGATGTTGTGTCCCTCAAATCGAACCGATCGGCAAATATGTCTGCGCTGGCGAAGAAAATCTGACCGGAGACGATATAGGTCCGCGTGTCTGTCGTCTCGTCATAATGCGACCTGACTTCCATCATGCGTGTCACTTTGAAGGCAAAGAACACGCCGCTCAGGAGCACGCCGACAGCCACGCCCGCCGAAAGATCATGCGTTGCGACCGTGACGATCACGGTCGCCATCATGACGATGCCCGATACCTTGGGATGGCGCGCAAGGTCGCGGATCGACGCCCAGGAAAAGGTGCTGATCGATACCATGATCATGATTGCGACCAGCGCCGCCACGGGCACCTGCGCGATCCATGGGCGTAGCGGTACCATCACCAGGAGAAGAAAGACGCCGGCGACGAGGGTGGACAGCCGCCCGCGCCCCCCATAGCGGATATTGCCGACCGTTTGCCCGATCATCCCGCAGCCGGCGATGCCGCCAAACAGCCCCGCCGCGACATTGGCAAGGCCCAGGCCGGTGCATTCGCGCGCCTTGGAGCTTGTGGTTTCCGTCAGGTCGTCCACGACGCTTGCTGTCATCAGCGATTCAAGCAGTCCTACTGCCGCCATGGCAATCGCATAGGGAAGCACGATCACCAGCGTCTCCCAATCGAGCGGCACGCCGGGCCAGGTGAGAGACGGCAGGGAAGAGGGCAGGCGGCCAAGGTCGGCGACCGTGTGGATCGGCATGGGAAAGGCGATGCTGATCGTGGTGAGCACGAGAATGCAGATGAGTGGCGAGGGAATGGCAGTCGTGATCCGGGGAACGAGATAGATGATCGCGAGGCCGCCCGCGATCATGGCATAGCTATGCCAGCTCACGTGCAGCATCTGCGGCAACTGCGCGGAGAAGATGAGGATGGCGAGCGCGTTCACGAAGCCCGTCCGCACCGATCGCGAGACGAAGCGCATGAGTATATCGAGCTTCATGAGGCCGAAGGCGATCTGGAGCAATCCGGCAAGCAAGGTGGCGGCGAGCAGATATTGCAGTCCATGAGCGCTCACCAGCGCCGCCGCGACCAGCGCAACCGATCCCGCAGCGCCAGAGATCATCGCCGGACGTCCACCTGCAAAAGCGATGACGATACCGATGATGAAGGACGCGAACAGCCCGACCTCCGGATCGACGCCGGCGACGAAGGAGAAGGCGATCACTTCCGGGATCAGCGCGAACGTACCGACCATGCCGGCGAGAATATCGCGCCGGGCGTTGGAGGCACCGTCGAACCATTCAGCGCGGTAGCGCGATAAAGAGGTGCTGTTCATGGGTTGCAGAAAACCGTCGAAGTCGCAGGGATGATGTAGCGTGATGTGGCGAATATCAGCCTGCGACAAACATTGTCCGGCGGATCGGCGGCCGGAATAGCCACCCGGATTTTCACCGGGTCCTTACGAATGGGCGGCTCCTAACGTCATGGGCTCACAAGCGCAATTGCCACCTCCCCGCGGGCGACGGGATTGCTGGATGGGAAGGTCGCGCATCGCGGGGCAAAGAGGGACACGCCCGCTCACCATGGCGGGCGTGTCGAAAGGCTGCGGCCGCGCACCCATGGTCGGCCCAGGCACGGGCGATCCGCAGGCACGCGTTGCACAATGGCCGGGTAGCCAACACTGCAGCCGTCTGGCGTTGCTCTTGGCGGCTAGCGCCGGTTGCGAGCACGCTTCCCATACCCTAGCAGGAACCGCTCTACCCCATTCGAGAGGTTATATCGTGGAAGTCGCTGACCGCGAAGGCAGAAGCAAGCTGCGTCGTTGGTGGAATATCTGGGTTGTGGGTGGCGTCGATCACGCGGCCGTTCTCGATCAGATAAGCGAGGACTCCGGCTGGTCGGGCCGCTATCTTTTTCTCGTCCTGATTTCCGCTTCGATTTCCCTTCTGGGTTTGTTGATGCCGTCGGTAGCGGTGCTGATCGGCGCCATGCTGCTCTCTCCCCTGATGATGCCGATCATCGGTTTGGGTTTCGGGATCGCAACGCTCGACTTCCGGGAAGTCCGGCGCGCCGCAACCGCCTTGGGCCTTGGATCGGCAGTCGCGATCATCCTTTCAGTTGTCCTGATTTCCCTCTCGCCGGTCCAGACGATCACGAGCGAAATCGCGGGCCGTACACAGCCCACTTTGTTTGATCTGCTGGTAGCCCTGCTCTCTGCCGTGGCGGGGGCCTACGCACTTATCCGGGGGCGTGGCGGCACGGTCGTAGGTGTAGCCATCGCCATCGCGCTCATGCCGCCGCTGGTCGTGGTGGGGTTCGGCATCGCCACCTGGAACTGGACCATCTTCTCAGGCGCACTGCTGCTCTTCATCACCAACGCGGTTACGATCTCGCTGACAGCCGCGCTGGTTGCGCGGGTCTATGGCTTTGGCAGTCATCTCTCGCCACATCATACCGGATGGCAGTTAGTCCTGTTTTTTGCAGCGCTTGGTCTTCTGTCTGTCCCACTGAGCGCAGCATTGAGGCAAATCGCCTTCGAAGCCCTCGCCCAGCGTCAGGTGCGCGATACCGTCCGTGCGCGCTTCCCGTCCGATGCACGCCTGAGTCAGGTCGAAATCGACTATGCGCGCTCGCCGATCCGCGTGCGCGCCGTCATGCTGACGCCGGGGATCGTTGCCCGAGCCGATGCACTGATCGCCGACGATCTCCAGGCGCGGCTGGGCCGCCCGGTGGACATCCATGTTGATCAGCTGCGCACATCCCAAGACGCGGGGGCGACAGAAGCGGCCCAGATCGCGCGGGCGAGCGATACCGGCCGCCAGAATCTCGATGGTAGCCGCCATCAGGCTACCGCCACTCTCGGCCTGATCGTGGGCGTCGAGCCAACCGCGGTGCGGCTTGAATTGGGGGATCGAACGCTGACAGCGGCCGCCGCCGTCTTGCCGGGCCTTGGTCTTGAAGGGTATCGCGCGCTCGAGGATCGTGCCCGGCGCGCGCTGCCGGATTGGACGGTGCTGCTGACGCCGCCCGATCAAGCAGTTTTGCCTGACGTGCGGATCGACCAGGGCGTCGTCGATGGCAAGGTGCTGGATCTTGCAGCATGGGCATCGACACGCAGATCGCAGGAGCTGACCGTAGAGGGAGGGACGGCCGCTCAACGCCGCGCCATAGCAGAGGGCATCGTTTCCCGAGGAGGACGTGCAAGGGTCGGGGCCGCGGCGGGAGCCATCCGGCTAGCCTGGATTGAGCGCGAGACGTCCATGCCGGGCGAGGGGCAGGGCGACGCCATCCAGGTCACCGGTCCGCGTCCCTGAAACCCGAAATTGCGCCGCGATGGGACTCTGTCTGGAAATCCCCCTTCAAATCAGCAGGGATACCGCATAGCGCAGGCCATTTCGGGCGGCTGTTTGACAACATAACCGTTGGACTATGGATTCACGGTCGGCGAATGCATGTTCCGGCGGCCGCGGCGATCGCACGTTCGGCCCCAACCCAATTGCAGCGGGTGACCCATTTCCCAGGCTGATCTGCAAGGAGCTCGCCAGCAGCATTGGAAGATGGGCTAAATCCCCAGAAGCTGCATCTGGGGGGCAGGCGAATGAAGCTCATAGCAGGAGCGTTGAGGGATGATGACTCGCTGCGCTGCGGCGGCAAATCCTCTGGGGCGTGCCGCTCGATAAGTGCGACGCCTTCTCCCTTCTATCCGCAATCCACCTCGAAGCAGAAGCGAGTCCATTCAGCTATGACGGGCTCCTTGCGGCGGGGTTGGGCAGCGCAGGGGCGAGGGTCCGCTGGACGGGCATGGGAGCGCTTGGGCCTGCGCTGAAGTCGCACCATCTGAACATCTCCACCCTGCCTGAGGGCCGTGATGATATGCCCGCCTGGTTAACATTTTATTAATACGCTATTTGGGTGTCGAACAGGGTTTTGTAAATGGGCGGTCTTCAACCCTGACGCATTATTCAGGCCGGTGGATGGGTTCGCGCTGCTATGATCGCGTCTGGCCTGGCCCGCGTACTTGCGGGCAACAGCGATGTGCGATAATATCGCAGAACGATATAATTATCTGTTCGGTAGGTGGAATCGCGAGGCGCTGCCCGGCAAGCTTTCCAGCAACCGAGAAGCGAGGTCGCCATGCCATTGCTGAAAATCCTTGTCGAAGCTGTCGCGCTGATCGCCGGCAGCGTTTTGGCAGCGATGATCTCGGCTGTGCTGGCCTGGAACATCGCACGTCGCCTCCATTGCCGCCGCCAGGCGTGGCTGATCCTACTCGCTGCAGCCGCGGCGACGCTTCTCGCTTTGGGTGACAGTGAGTTTGTGAGGATGAGTGCGATTCTCGGGATTGCAGCTTCAGCCGCACTCTATCTCCAGGGCGTGGACGAGGGACGAGGAAAACGCCAAAATGGCATACAGCGCCATCGTTAACAGAGAGGAACCAGCATGGCCCGGGAGCAAATTTGGTCTTATCCCGCGATTGTCGCAGCGATCGGCCAGGCAAGATTGCCGACGTTCGGCGAGATGCGCTTTTTGATGAGGCGGATTAGTCGCGAAACCCGCACCGTTCCTGATGATAGACTGCGCCGCAAAATCATACGCGATCTCGCGGGAGCGATTGTGCAAGGTCAAGAGGCTTCAGGCGGAGCCTGAACTCCGACCTGGCACTGCGCGTTCATGATGGACGCACATGTCCTTCACGCCGGCGGCCGTCGATGCCCGGGGCAATCTTGCTCGCCATCGGTGGCACGAGCCCAGTCCGCAGGCTGCTTCTCTGCGAACCGCGCCATGGCCTGTCGACGATCAACGCGGTACGCTTGAACTTCATTTCCGCGAAAAGGCTGATCGCGCAGATCAGTTATGCTGATCGTCGGACAGGGACAGGATGATGGCGACGAGCGCGTCCTCGGCCCGCTCCCTTCTCTGCGCATCGGTGGCCGAAAGGTCTGCCCGCAACCATGCCGGAAGGCGCCTCACAAGCTCCCGCAGGTTGTTGTCGCCGATCTCGGTCGGCGGCGCCCCTCCAGTTGACAAGGGGTCATTCATACAGGTGACCAGAGCTGCAGACTGCTGGTCGCGACCCGGACCGAAGCGACATTTTTTTCGATGGCGAATGGGCAATCCTCATCAGCCATCACCCGGCAGGCGTTTGAAACCGTGCATTGAATACCACCATTGGATTGCGATGATGGCGCCTTTGGCAGGCTGAAGCAAACTGACCATCAGGATGACGGCAAGCGGCAGGATAATGGCGACCACCACACCTGCCGAGAGCCCGGCATCCTTCGTCAGCGCGATGATGAGAGGCGCCAGGAGATGACCCGTCACAAAGATCGATATATAAGCCGGAAAGTCGTCCGCCTGTTGAGGCGTCCAGTCCTGACCGCATGCGCTGCAGTGCGCGACGGGCTTGAGGAATCGCGGGAACAGCCAGCTTCCGCCACAACGGGGGCATCGTCCGATCGCACCCCGTCTCACGGCTTCAAGGGCTGATGCGGAGACCGTCGCGCAATTGTTCCGGCGGTCTCCACGCGCAGCCGGGCATCGTTCGATGCCGTTGCCTGGGGGCGTGAAGCCTTCCTCAGGCATCGACCCTGGCCGTGGGGGCGGCCGACCGCACGCTTGCGTCGACATGATCTTCAAATTGCGCGAAATTATCGATGAACTTGGCCACCAGCTCTCTTGCGGTTCTGTCATATTCGGCAGGATCGGCCCACGCACCACGCGGATCGAGCAGCTTGTCATCGACGCCGGGCACCGCGATCGGCACCTCGAAGCCAAAATTGGGGTCCTCACGGAATTCAGCATTATTGAGGCTGCCATCCAGTGCCGCATTGAGCAGGGCGCGCGTGGCCTTGATCGGCATCCGGCTGATGCCTTCCATGGTCGCCTTGCCGCCTGACCAGCCGGTGTTGACCAACCAGCATTTGACCCCGCCCCTGGCGATCCGTTCCTTGAGCAGATTGCCGTAGACAGAAGGGTGCCGGGGCATGAACGGTGCTCCAAAGCAGGTCGAGAAGGTCGCCTCCGGCTCGGTCACGCCGATCTCGGTGCCGGCGACGCGCGCTGTATAGCCTGACAGGAAGTGATACATCGCCTGGTCCGGAGTCAGCCGGGCGATCGGCGGCAGCACGCCATAGGCATCGGCAGTGAGAAAGATGATGTTTTTCGGCACCGGACCGAGATTGTCCCGAGAGGCATTGGGAATGAAGTCGATGGGGTAGGAGCCGCGGCTGTTCTCCGCGAGCGAGGCGTCATCGAGGTCAATCTCGCGCGTGGCAGGATCAATCACCACATTTTCGAGCACCGTGCCAAAACGGCGGGTGGTCGCGAAGATCTCCGGCTCGGCGTCCGCCGACAGACGGATCATCTTGGCATAGCAGCCACCCTCGAAATTGAACACGGCGGTATCCGACCAACCATGCTCGTCGTCCCCGATCAACGTGCGGCTGGCGTCAGCCGACAGCGTCGTCTTGCCCGTGCCCGACAGGCCGAAAAAGACGGCGGTGTCGCCCTTCGGACCGATATTGGCCGAGCAATGCATCGGCATCACGCCCTTGGCCGGGAGCAGGTAGTTGAGGATGCCAAAGACCGATTTCTTCATCTCGCCCGCATAGGCGGTCCCGCCGATGAGGATCAGCTTCTCGGTCAGGTTGACGGCGACCACCGTCTCGCTGCGCGTGCCGTGGCGCGCAGGATCGGCCCGGAAACTGGGAAGGTCGATGATGGTGTACTCGGGCAGGAATGCGTCGAGCTCTGCGGCGGTAGGGCGCACAAGCAGGGTGCGCACGAAGAGACTGTGCCAGGCGAGCTCCGTGATGACGCTCACCTGAACGCGGTGCTCGGGCTGCGAGCCGCCGAAGAGATCCGCGACGTAAAGCCTGGTCCTGCCCTCCATGACCTTTACGAAATCGGCGCGCAGATTGGCGAAATGTTCAGGCGTCATCGCTACATTGGTTTTGCCCCACCAGACGCTGCTTTCGGTTTCCACGTTCCGGACAATGAACTTGTCCTTCGCCGAACGCCCGGTGTGCTTGCCCGTCGCAACCACGAACGGGCCGTCCTTGGCAAGCAATCCCTCGCCGTTCCGGACTGCTTCCTCGATGAGTTGCGCCGTTCCGAGATTGCGCTGAACCTTTGGATCATCGTTGAGATTGGCCAGCAGGGTACGGCCGAAGAGGTTGGGCATGACTATACTCCTTGAACCTTATGTCATCGAGCGATGAAAATCCCGTGACAGCCCGTTAGCATATGGCATATGTGAAAGGTAAGATTGTAATTTGATGTCTTAAACATCATGGAGGTTTCGTTGATCACATCGCAGCAAATGCGTGCCGCACGCGCCCTCCTGGGCCTCGACCAGCGCGGTCTTGCTGCCCTCTCAGGCGTTTCGCTTCCAACCATCCAGCGGATGGAGGCCTCCGAGGGCCAGGTGCGGAGCGTCGTCGACACGCTGGTGAAAGTCATCAACGCGCTGGAAGCAGCCGGTATCGAGATCATCGGTGAAAATGCACCGAGCAGCGGGGCAGGACGCGGCGTACGCCTCAAGGAAACGGCCGCCGGCAAGGGGCCCCGGCGTGTCCCGTCTGTGCTGTTCGACCAGGCTGAGGAGCCGGGCAGTGACGACAATGCCCGGTGACGCACGACGCATTGCCTTCACGCCCAAGCTGATCACGGTTCTGCACGAAGGCTATACGCCAGTGGATTTCCGCCGGGACGCCTTGGCGGGCCTGACCGTCGCTATCGTCGCATTGCCGCTTGCCATGGCGCTTGCAATTGCCAGCGGGGCCTCGCCTGACAAAGGGCTTGTGACCGCAGTCGTCGCAGGGTTCCTCATATCTCTGCTGGGCGGATCGCGCGTCCAGATCGGCGGACCGACCGGAGCTTTCGTGGTCGTCGTGTTCAACGTGATCGCGCAGCACGGGCTGGATGGACTTGTTCTGGCTACCCTGATGGCGGGATTCATTCTGATTGGAGCGGGCTACGCTGGCCTTGGCAACCTGGTGCGCTTCATTCCGCAGCCGGTCATCACCGGGTTCACTGCGGGCATCGCGGTGATCATTGCATCGAGTCAGGTCAAGGATTTCCTCGGACTGTCCATGACCCAAGTGCCGGCCGATTTCCTTCCCCGATGGGGCGCCTATTTCAGGGCGCTGGACAGCGTTGAGATCGGGGCTTTGGCCATAGGCGCGGGGTCATTGGCGCTGATCATCTCCTTGCGCAAATGGGCGCCGCGCTTGCCGGGGTTCCTGATCGCCGTTCTTGCCGCATCCGCTGTCGTGACGCTGCTGCACTTGCCGGTCGAGACAATCGGATCGCGATTTCCCGACTTGCCGACGGGATTGCCCGCTCCTGCGCTGCCCGACATTTCGCTTCTCAAGATACAGTCGCTGATACCGTCCGCGTTCACCATAGCCTTTCTGGCCGGCATCGAGGCCCTCCTGTCTGCGGTCGTCGCTGATGGCATGATCGGTTCCCGGCATCGTTCCGGCCAGGAACTGGTCGGCCAAGGTGTCGCCAATCTGGCTTCGGCGTTGCTGGGCGGGTTGCCCGCGACCGGTGCGATCGCCCGCACCGCCACCAATATCAGGGCCGGCGGCATTACGCCAATTGCCGGAATGTTGCATGCGGTATTCCTGCTGCTCTTCATGCTCTTCGCGTCCCGTCTCATGGCCTATGTGCCGCTGGCCGCGCTGGCAGCGATCCTGTTCATGGTCGCATGGGGCATGAGCGAACATCACCGGTTCATCCAGCTGCTGAGGATGCCCAACGGAGATCGCGCGCTGCTGCTGCTGACCTTCTTCCTGACGGTGCTGGTCGATTTGACCGTCGCCATTGGCGTCGGCGTGACGCTGGCCTCGCTGGTCTTCATGATGCGTATGAGCCGTACCGTCGAGATAGCGAGCGACCGGCAGGCTTCCTCGCGCGAGGATGAGAACGAGGAAATCGACCAGCGTGTGGCACTGCCAGATGGCGTCGAGATATTCCGGATCGACGGACCGATCTTCTTTGGCGTGGCCAATGAGCTGCTCGATACGCTGCGTCGCATCGGTCCTGTCCCGCAGGTCATCATTCTGCGGATGCGACGGGTTCCGCTGCTCGATGCAAGCGGTGTGGCCACGATTGGCGAGATTGTCGCCCGGGCTGCGGCGACAGGCACGCAAATCATTCTTTCCGGCGTTCAGGCCCAACCCATGGCGATGCTGGAGCGCGGCGCGCTCGGGGTCCAGAGTCGGCGCCTCATCCACAGCGCGGACCTGCCCGAGGCGTTGCGCGTGGCCGCCGCAATCACAGTCGCGCCGCCGGCAGGCCGGATGCGCCTCCACTGATCAACAGCCTACAGGATCATGCCAATGACCGATGACAACGATGATTATGTCTATGATGAAGCTACGGGTGAATGGATAAGCGCCGCTGACGCGGCCACGCGAGCTACAGCCCTTGATCGGATCGAGGTACGGGACTCCGCCGGAAATCTGCTCGCGGATGGCGATAGCGTCATAACGATCAAGGATCTTAAGGTCAAAGGGGCGGGTCAGACCCTTCGGAAGGGGACCGTCATCAAGTCGATCCGGCTCACAGGAGATGCCCAGGAGATTGACTGCCGTTATGAGGGCATCAAGGGTCTTGTCCTTCGAGCGGAATTCGTGCGCAAGCACTGATCCCTCGCATCTGCCTCCCACAACGCGGAACACGCCTTGGAAACCATCACGATCATTTTGCTCCTTCTGCTCGCGGTCATCATCAGCGGCATCGTATCGCGCGCCGTGCCGTTGCCGTTGCCTCGGCCGCTCTTCCAGATCGCGCTCGGTGCCGTGATCGGCCTCACCGCCGACTGGCGCGTGACGCTCGATCCCGAGATCTTCTTTCTGCTGTTCCTGCCGCCGCTGCTCTTCCTCGATGGTTGGCGCATCCCGCGAGAGGAACTGTTCAAGGACGGAAAGACTGTCATCGAGCTGGCGCTCGGGCTCGTTGTCTTCACCGTTGTCGGCATGGGATGGTTCATTCACTGGATGATCCCCTCGATACCGCTCGCGGTGGCCTTCGCCCTTGCCGCTGTCGTTTCGCCGACCGACCCGATCGCCGTCTCGGCGATTGCTCAACGTGTACCGATCCCCAAGCGCATGATGCACATTCTGGAGGGAGAATCGCTCCTCAACGACGCTTCCGGCCTCGTCTGTCTTCGCTTTGCCATCGCCGCGGCCCTGACCGGCGCCTTCACGATCCATGAGGCGGCGCTGAATTTCCTGTGGGTGGCATTTGGCGGAATCGCCGTCGGCACGGGCCTCACCTGGATGGTGTCGCGCGCCAAGAACTGGGTCAGCCGCAGGCTCGGCGAAGAAGGCGGCGCGCAGATCCTCATCAGCCTGCTCATTCCTTTTGGCGCCTATCTGCTCGCTGAGCACTTGCACTGCTCAGGTATCCTCGCTGCGGTCGCTGCCGGTCTCACCATGGGATTTGTCGAATCGACGGGCGAGCTGGAAGCAACGACACGGATTCGCCGCAACACGGTATGGGATACGATCCAGTTCACCGCCAACGGCGTCATCTTCGTGCTGCTTGGCGAACAGCTACCCGGGATTCTTGCCGGCGCGGCCGATACAGTCCGGCAGGCCGGCCATCACGAACCCTGGTGGCTCGCAATCTATGTGCTCGCGATCAATGTCGGTCTCGCGGGCCTGCGTTTCCTCTGGGTGTGGCTCTCATTCCGTTTCACCTTCTTCCGGGCCGGCGATTGGCGACAAACTCCCAATTGGAGGCTCGTTGCCGCCATGTCGTTCGCAGGCGTGCGCGGTGCGATCACCCTGGCGGGCGTCCTCACCCTGCCGCTCACAATGACCGACGGGACGGATTTTCCTGCACGCGACCTGGCCATTTTCCTCGCGATGGGGGTCATCATCGTTTCGTTGATCGCGGCAAGCATCGGCTTGCCGCTATTGTTGCGAGGCCTGGCGATGCCTGCCGAGGCGTCGCAGGTGGCGGAGATCGACGCAGCCCGGATCTCTGCGGCGGAGGCCGCCATCGCAGCGATCGAGCGGGCGCAGCATAATATGGCAGATGGACGAACTGACGCCGATCTTTATGTCGCCGTGGCAGCGCGAATCATGGAGAGCTATCGCGCCCGGATCGAGGCGCGTCAGTCCGCAACTGCCAATGGGGGACGCGGGAGACAGCTGGAGGGAATTGAGCGCGAGATGAGACTGGCGGCGCTCAGGGCCGAGCGCGCGCAGCTATATCGCCTCGTGCGGCGGCGCGAGCTGGGGAGCGAGGCTGCGCGCCGGCTGGTGCGGGAACTGGATCTTATGGAAGCCCGCTACTCAGCATAGCCTGGCTGATTGAAGCGGCCGCCCGAAGGAAGGCGCTGTCGATGCTGTGAGCGTTCATGGGTGCTGCGCGATGATGGAGGACCGCAAGGGTCAGGCATCAGCAAAAATGTCTCCGCTCCCTCCGCCTGCACTGGTCTCCCGGCAAGCGTAAACCAGGGAATTTACGCTTGCCAGGAGTGGGTGGCCCATGGCTCAAATGCCGGACCGTGCATCCGCGTAGATTTCATCAATTTGAAAAGCAATCATCCCAGGGGTGAGAAGCGCGCGACCCGCGACGGATGGAATCAATGCTTGTACGAGCGCCAGGACATGGCGTTCAATTCGTCGTTGTTGAAGTTGGAACCCGACAATCGCATGCTGAGCGCAGCAAGCCCGGTCTCTGCTGGCAAATTCCTGCCGAGATGGCCGTCAGGGCAATGGCCGGGGGACAGCTTGCGTCTCGGCCAGAGGGTTCGGCAGGGAGGATGATGCGGCTGGCAGCCAGCCGTCCCCCAACCGGCGTTTCGTCATGAGATCGGCGAGAGAATAGCTGTCCAGCACCAAGAGGAAGGCGGACACCGCTTCCTTGAGCACAGCTGTCATCCCGCAAAGAGGTGCAATGGCGCAGCTAGCGCAATCGACCAGATCAAATCCTTCTTCAGTGTGACGGACCAGCGCACCCATGTTGATCTCGCCGGGCGGCTTGCCCAGTCGAATACCTCCGCCGCGCCCGCGGACGCTTTCGAGATATCCGGCCCTGGAGAGGTCATTGACCACCTTCATGAGATGGTTCTGCGAAATGCTGTAGGCACGAGCGATCTCAGCAATGGAACACAGGCGGTCGGGCCGCGCGGAAACAAAGAGCAGCACCCGGATGGAATAGTCGGTGAACAAGGTCAGCTTCATGACCGTTTCCCAATGTCGCGCGGCCGATCATTATAGGCATCTTACTTGCATCTTTCAAAGTGGCGGTATAGATGCATTCGAGATGCATGATTGGAGAATGAGTCGTGGAAGACGTCTCCGGGATCGACGAAGCAGAGCTCTCCCGACTTGTGGGCGCTTTCTACAATCGCGTGCGAACGGACCCTGAGCTGGGGCCCATCTTCAACGAAGCGATCAACGATTGGCCACACCACCTTGAAAAATTGACGGATTTCTGGTCGTCGGTGATGTTGGGCACCGGACGTTACAAGGGACGTCCTGTTCCTGCTCATTTGAAACACAAAGATGCCATCACGACGGAGATGTTCGAGCGTTGGCTTGCGCTCTGGCAGCAGACGACGAACGAGTTGTTGCCGGCGGAGGCGGCCGCGGCCCTCCAGTCCCGGGCGGCGCGAATAGCCGAGAGTCTGCAGCTTGCAATGTTCTTTCACCTGCCGACAGAACAAGGCACAAACCGGAGCGCATTGCGTGGTTGAGCCGATCCCTTATCGGTCCACGCCCATATTCGACCAGGATACGCTGCCCAAGGCATTGCGCGTGCGCCATGACACGAAGGAAGGCGTCTGGGGGCTGATCCGCGTACTTGAGGGGCGCGTCCGGCTCATCTGCCTCGATCCGCCCTCAGAAGCAATTTTAACGCCTGATAATCCTGGCCTGGTGCTTCCCCGGCAGCCCCATTTTGTCCAGCCAATCGGCCCCATGAAAATGCAAGTCGATTTCTACGATCAGGCGCCTTTTTCCTGATCGACCGCCCGGCCCCAAATCCGCAGCATAGGAGGTATCGATGTCACAACCCCTGAACGACCAGACGATCGCGCTCGTCAAAGCTACCGTTCCCGCGCTGGAGGCCCATGGGCTTGATATTGTACATGAAATGTATGCGCGCATGTTCCAGAATCCCGATATCCGTGATCTTTTCAATCAGTCGCATCACGGCGATGCGGGTTCGCAGCCTCGTGCCTTGACCGGCGCCATTCTGGCCTATGCCAGCAACATCGATAATCTGGGCGCGCTTGCTCCGGCTGTCGAACGGATTGCGCAAAAGCATGTCGGCCTGCAGATCAAGCCGGATCATTATCCTCATGTTGCAGAGGCGCTGCTGGGGGCGATCAAGGCTGTGCTGGGCGACGCGGCGACAGACGAGATTTTGGGCGCCTGGGGAGAAGCCTATTGGTTCCTCGCCAATATCCTGATCGCACGGGAAAATCGTATCTACACCGAGCAGAAGGACACGGCCGGGGGCTGGAATGGGTGGCGCGATTTTCATGTTGAAGAAGTCGTGCGCGAGAGCAGCGTCATCCATTCGTTCGTGCTGCGCCCGGTGGACGGTGGTCCGGTCATGGCGCACAGGCCCGGCCAATATCTCACTTTCTGGCTGGAGATTTCCGGTCAGGCGCCGCTCAAGCGCAATTATTCAATCTCTGCGGCGCCCAACGGGCGGACCTATCGCATTTCCGTCAAGCGCGAACCTCACGGGCTTGCATCCGGCTGGCTCCACGAGGAAGCCGCGGCTGGGACAGTTCTCAAGGTGGCTGCTCCCGCCGGCGAATTCTTTCTGGCCGATCCTGTCACGCGGCCGGTGGTCCTGCTTTCGGGCGGTGTGGGTTTGACCCCGATGGTGGCCATGCTCGAGGCGCTCATCGAAGGTGGGTCTGAGTTCCCCATCCATTATGTCCACGGCACGCATGACCACAAGACGCATGCGATGCGCGACCATGTCCGCGCGCTTGCTGCCAGGGGAAAATCGGTCAAGGTGACAGATTTCCATCAGAATCCGCTTCCGGGCGAGGTTGAAGGTCGCGACTATGACGTGGCAGGGATCATCACGGACGACTGGCTGATCGGCAACACGCCGGTTGACGATGCGGATTATTATATTTGCGGGCCGCGCCCCTTCTTGCGCCATGCTGTTTCCACTCTGTCGCTCGCGGGCGTCCCGGCAACGCGCATCCACTATGAATTTTTTGGTCCCGCAGACGAGTTGCTTGCAGCCTGAACGAAGGCGGGGCGGAGGCAGGCAGTGGCCATGACATTGTCAGTTCCGCCCCTTTGCCCTCCTTGGCGTTTGCGTGCATCGCCTTGAAGCACATCATAATATTTGTAGTCATCCTGCAAAAACATTCATTTGCGTCATGAACCTGGCTTGCCCAAACCGGACATCAGGCCGTCATGGTGAAAGACCGCTTCGAATGCTGTTCCGACAGGAGAGGATGTCCAGGAGAGGGCAGCGG